>NZ_JAJFNK010000009.1 GCF_021739485.1 Alicyclobacillus tolerans | reverse complement strand
TGTGGCCAACAACGTTGGAATTGCGGTGGTTCGAACCTACCAATGCCCAGTTATTGGGAGCAACTGCATAACTCATGTTGATAAGCATTTGATGGAATTGGTTGCCTTCATGAAGGGAGTGCCTTAATACATGGAATTATAGTGCCTGTTGAGGTAAAAAGTGTGTTGGAGGAATAAGGCATGGGTATAAAATACTCATAAAGATTAAGAATTTACTAGTATGCGTCTTTCAAAACATGACGCCATACATACTTGGGAACCATCCAAGACGGCATTTCGGTTGCAATAAACAAAACGCGGCTTCCCAGAGTAACCTGAGAAGCCGCGTCGCTGTTGGTGCCGAGAACCGGACTCGAACCGGTACGGGCGCAATGCCCGGCGGATTTTAAGTCCGCTGCGTCTGCCAATTCCGCCACCCCGGCATGTACAAAAAGGAGTTTATCACGCTGTCCTGGCTAAGTCAACGAATGGTTTTACGGATAAGGCCTGATTTTTTTGGGCATGGCCTCAGAATTGGGTGGTTGGGTGAGCGAGCGAGGCAGCCTTCGCGGTTACCAGCCGGATTTGAAGACTGCCACTCGCTGACGGTGCAGACACCGCTGGACGGAGTCGGCGCTGCGAAAAGGACGGCACAAGCCAGAAACGAATTCCTACCTCATTAGACGACAAACTCCCGAAAAACGTTTCAATTTTTGTGACTGAAGTCTTGGCACTTTGATTCTTTACATTGGGCTCAAACTCACAGTGGATAAACCAAAAATTTCAATAGCCGTGAATTTTTTTGTGGGCAACAGGGAAATATATGACTAATGGCTAACTTAGATAGGGGCTCAAGCAAATAATAGGAGGGATTCCTTGACGATGAATAAGACCGACTTGATTGCCAAGGTGGCAGAGACATCTGGGTTGTCGAAGAAGGATGCAGCCAACGCTGTAGACGCCGTATTTGACGCGATCTCCGACGCGCTGGCCAACGGAGACAAGGTTCAAATTACGGGCTTTGGAAACTTCGAGGTTCGCGAGCGGGCCGCAAGAACGGGCCGCAACCCGCAAACCGGTGAAACCATTGAAATTCCAGCCGGAAAACTGCCGGCATTCAAACCCGGTAAAAACCTGAAGAACGGCGTAGCTTCCTGATTGCCCAAACGAGAGCAACCGTAAGAACCGTCAAGAAAACAAGAACCGTCCTGCAGCCCGAACTGAGCTGGGACGGTTCTTGTTGTGCCGTCTTCAGCCAAACAACGTCAACTGATTGGACTCTGGCAGGCCTTCCAGACATCCATAGCCTTCGAGCAGTTCAATGACTGTCTTGGAAGCTCGCGAACGCTCCTGCAAATCCTGAATGGAGAGGAAACGGCCCTTTTTGGCTGCGTCTGCAATGCCTCGTGCCGCTGACTCTCCCACGCCGTCCAAAGCGGCAAACGGCGGGATCAATCCATTCTGCTCCTTGACCACCTTAAATTTTGTAGCATCAGATTCGTAGAGGTCCAGCGGTAAGAACCGAAAGCCTCGAGCCGTCATCTCAAGTGCCATCTCCAGTACGGTCAACAGCGCCTTTTCTTTCGGAGACGCTTGGAAACTCTTCTGTTCGATTTCCACGATTTTGGCCAGAATGGCGTCATATCCCTTGCCCATGATCTCCAAATCAAAGTCGTCTGCCCGCACTGAGAAGTACGTCGCGTAGTACTCCAATGGATAGTGAACCTTGAAGTATGCAATGCGCACCGCCATCAGAACGTAAGCCGTGGCATGAGCCTTCGGGAACATGTACTTAATCTGCTTGCACGACCAAATGTACCAATTCGGCACGTTGTGCTTTTTCATCTCTTCTTCCATTTCCTCGGTCAGGCCCTTGCCTTTGCGGACACTCTCCATGATTTTAAAAGCAAAGGAAGGTTCGAGTCCTGCGTAGATGAGATAAACCATAATGTCGTCGCGGCACCCAATGACGTCCTTGAGTACACACACCTTCTCCTGAATGAGCTTTTGTGCGTTGTTCAGCCATACATCGGTACCGTGCGACAACCCCGAAATTTGCAGAAGCTCAGAGAAGGTACTAGGTTTGGTATCTTCGAGCATCTGGCGCACAAACTTGGTGCCAAACTCGGGGACGCCATATGTCCCTGTCTTAGAACGGATCCGTTCTGGCGTCACGGGTTGGCTCGGGTCAACCGTCAATGCTTCGGTCCCGGAAAACAGGGACATCACTTGCTCGTCATCCGTCGGAATTTCTTTCGGATCCAACCCTGTCAAGTCTTGCAGCATGCGGATGACAGTCGGATCGTCGTGCCCGAGAATATCGAGCTTCAACAAGTTGTCGTGGATGGAGTGGAAGTCAAAATGAGACGTCCTCCATTCCGAATTCTTGTCGTCCGCCGGGAACTGAATCGGACAGAAGTCGTGCACATCCATGTAATCCGGTACAACCAGGATACCGCCGGGATGCTGACCGGTCGTCCGCTTGACTCCGGTGCACCCTTGCACCAACCGGTTCATCTCGGCGTTGCGCAGATTCCACCCTTTTTCTTCAGCAAACTTTTTCACATAGCCAAACGCCGTCTTTTCCGCCACTGTAGCAATGGTTCCAGCGCGATAAACGTAGTCTTCGCCAAACAAAACCTTTGTGTAGGCGTGTGCCTGAGCCTGGTAGTCACCCGAAAAGTTCAAGTCAATATCAGGAACTTTGTCTCCCTTGAAGCCAAGGAACGTTTCGAACGGAATATCGTGACCGTCTTTGTGAAGCTTTGTGCCGCACTTCGGGCAATCCTTGTCCGGCAAATCAAATCCCGACCCGACTGACCCGTCCGCAATAAACTCGCTGTATTTGCACGAAGGGCAGCGGTAATGCGGCGGCAGTGGATTCACCTCGGTAATATCCGACATGGTGGCGACCAGTGACGACCCGACCGACCCCCGCGATCCGACGAGATATCCGTCATCCAACGACTTTTTTACAAGCTTGTGGGCAATTAAGTAAATCACGGAAAAGCCGTGCGTCGTAATCGAGTTCAACTCTTTTTCCAACCGTTTTTCCACGATTTCGGGCATCGGGTCTCCGTATAAAGCGCGCGCTTTCTCGTAACACATCGCTCGCATTTCCTCTTCGGCACCCTCGATTTTCGGAGTGTACAGCTTGTCCGGAACGGGCGAGACGTCCTCGAGCATATCGGCAATTCGATGGGTGTTTGTCACGACTACTTCCTGAGCCAGTTCAGGTCCAAGATAGGAGAACGCAGCGAGCATTTCATCCGTTGACATCAGGTACAACGGAGGCTGATCGTCTTGGTTCGGATCGTTTTGCGACTGCAAAAAGACCTGGCGGAAAATGGCGTCCTCCGGGTTCAAGAAGTGGACGTCTCCCGTGGCGACCACCGGGATCCCAAGGGTCTTCCCAATCTCTATGACGGTTTGGTGATACCCTTTCACCGACTCCAGCGACGGAATGGTTTCGTTGCGAAGAAGCGGCTTGTAGTGTTCTAAAGGTTGGATCTCCAGGTAATCGTAAAACTTCGCCATTTGTTCCAACTCGTTTTTCGACTTGCCCCGCAGCAGCGCATCAAAGAACTCACCGTTTTGACAGGCGCTTCCCACCAGCAAGCCCTCGCGATACTTCGCAATCAAGCTGCGTGGAAGCCTTGGGACGCGGTGAAAGTACTTGACGTGGGATTCGGAGACCAAACGGTACAAGTTTTTCAAACCAACCTGGTTTTGCACCAGCAAAGTGACGTGAAACGGGCGCACGCTCGTGTAGTTGATCTCTTCATCTTTGTCATTCAGCGTAGACATCTGCACAATTCCGCGGTTCGCGACTTCGCGAAGCATGTGTTGATAGACTTTTGCCAAGGCCACCGTGTCGTCCAAAGCCCGGTGCGCGTTGATAAGTTCGACGCCGAGTTTTTTTGCCAGTGTGCCTAACCGGTAGTTGCGCTCGTTCGGGAAGAGCTTTCGGGCCAGCGGCAAGGTGTCGAGCACGATGTTCAGCCACGGCTCCATCCCGATGCGTCTGGCGCATGCCTGCAAAAAGCCGAGGTCAAATTCCGCGTTGTGAGCAACCAGTACCGCGTCTTGGACAAACTCTCGGAAATCCGGCAAGACTTCGTGCAGCTTGCGCTTGCCCTTGACCATCTCATTGGTGATGTGCGTGATCTCGGTGATTTTCGGGCTAATGGGTCCCTCCGGATCAATTAGTTCCGTCCATTCCGCCACAATCTCGCTGCCTTTCATCTTTACGGCCGCGATCTCGATTAACGTATGTTCCCGCGGATTCAAGCCGGTGGTTTCAGTGTCAAACACCACCCAGGTCGTTTCCTCATCGATGGTCATGTCATTTTTTTCATCGAGTTGATAGACAATCGGAGCCCCATCGTCCACCACATAGGCTTCCATCCCTAAAATGGCCTGAATCCCGTGCTTTTTCGCCGTGCTGTAAGCTTCCGGGAAAGATTGGACAACCCCGTGGTCTGTGACCGCAATCGCCTTGTGGCCCCACTTCGCCGCTTGTGCAATCACGTCCTTCACGGGTGCTACGCCATCGAGCGACGACATCGGCGTATGTACGTGCAGTTCGACCCTCTTTTGCTCCGCCCTGTCCAGTCGAACGGGAGCTTGCGCCGGTCGCATATCCTGGATCATCAGCACGAGTTCCTTCAGGAACGTGTCGTACTGCACTGTGCCTTGGACCTGCACGTAAACGCCGTCTGCCAAGGAAGACAAGGCTTCCAGTTGTCGTTCGTTGTTGACAAACGTCTTGGCTGTAATGGAGTCGGTGTTGTCCGTGACGTTGAACTGGATTAAAGTTCGGCCGCTGGGCAGCGTCCGCGTTTCTGAGCTGAACACGCGCCCCTCGACAGCCACGCGTCTCATCTCGTCCGCAATCTCCCGGATGGGGGTCATGGGACCGTCGATGTTCCGACCTATCGTCAAGGGTTTTACAGGTTCATCATCGTTTTTCCGCTCGCGCCGGAACGGCCGGTCCGAAGACCTTTCGGAAGGCTGCGGCTGCTCGCGCTTCGGTGCATTTTCTTGTTCGGTCACCATAACTTCGACTTCATGGCGCTCATTTTCCATTAATTGCTGCCGCAGCGCCTCTGCCTTATCCTGAGCCGCGTCGTCAATCGCGGAGTGAACCGGAATTTGAATGCCAAAAACGGCATTCATTTGCTTAGAAAGCCAATCCAAAGCTCCCTTTTTAACGAGAGTCGTCTGCTCCGCTTCACTCCGTACGAAAAACGTTACCTTGTCACCCGAGACGCTGCATTCGGCCTGGTGCAGCCAGTTTGCAGCGACAACTTCGTCTTCGGCATACCAATCCATCAGGACTTGCAGCATCATCTGGACCTCGTCAGGCCCGTAGGAAACCTCTTGATGAGCGGGAATCAGGGTCACGGTTGCGCCCCCCGACTCCAGGGTGCTCGAAGCCCGCTGGACAACCCGGTAGTCCTCGACGTACTGTTTCACGTCCTGTGTGTTCGCGCCGCCCTTGGCGTTCACAGCGGTCGACATATCCTCAGAGATTGCCGAATCTGACGAATTGGCTGCGGCTTCAAAGCGTTTCAGCCAGACCTCGACCTTGTGGCTGGCCGTCTTCACGACAACCCGCGACACGGCGCGCGAAATGACGTCCTTCGCTATGAGAACATTTGATTCGACCTGTTCCACCGTGAAATTCCTCCGATTCGTCCATTCAATGAGTGCAGGGATTTCGTCCATTCAATAAAAAAACCTTCAATAAAAAAGCGCGCAGCTGAGCGCGCCCGTATGCGTGTCATTCGGAACCCCAGCAGCTCAGACTTGCATGGAATGTCTTTACAGGTATCCTTGCAAACCCTTCATCCGCACGGCAGTTGAATAGTGTTCTCGTGGATACGTTAATAGTAGAGGAAACGTGGACATGTTTCAATGACCACTGCGATTTCACGGTCCATCGACATTTAGGATAAAACCGACATTTGAGGATGCCTCAGGATTAAATAGTTCATGCTGTGCGAATGGACATTTGCGCATGCCTGAAGTACATTTACACAAGGTTGGAGATGTTCGACAGCACCTGGGCGCTCGTGTAGTAGAATATGAGGGATGGCCCATCTCGTGTTGCAGTCTGTACATTATCAAGGCCGGGTTTCAAAGGAGAGTGTTGACCCACCATGAATGCAAATGCCGCACCATTCGCTGGCACAGCGGTATATTCCGAAGCGGAAGGCATGGAACAAAGTCGCATCACGCGATGGATTATGTATGCACTTGTTGCGTATCCGCTGGTTGACTACGCATTGCGTCTGCCTCACATTCACCCTATCGGAGTCATCTGGGACAAAGTTGTGCTCCTTGTTTTGGCACTGATTGCCATGAAGCGCTGGATCGCCGGAGTTCGGCCCACTGTTTTTGCGTGGCAACGGTTTGCCGCATGGTACATATTGTTTGCTCTGGCACTCATGTTTGCTGGCTTGAATCATCCATTAGTCGCCATCGACGGTTTCCGGACAGACATCTATTACATGCTCTACGCGTTTCTGCTCCCATTTGTCGTGGCTCCCAAGGACGTCCCCAAGCTGCTTCACGCCGCCGCCGCAATTGCAATACTCATCGGGATCCACGGGGTGTACCAGTACATCACGAAAGCGCCGATCCTACCCGGATGGGTGGATGTCGGGGAACATGTCCGGACGCGCGTATATTCAGTACTGATTAGCCCGAACGAATTGGGAGCGTACATGGCCTTGATGACGCCAGTGGTATTTGGTCTGTTCATTTACGAACAGCGCCGTTGGACAAAGTGGATGTATGGCATCGGCTCGCTGTTCTGTCTGATGACACTGCTGTTCACATTCACTCGCGGTGCATGGGCGGGTCTGGCACTGGCAGTCTTCTTGGTTGCCGTGATTTTTGAACGCAGGCTCTTAATCTTGCTGGTCGCTGTCGTGGTCATTGCCTTCTTCATTCCGGCCATACAACACCGTTTCACCGACTTGCTGTCGCCGGTATACTATTTGAAGTCGGCCACGCAGGGAGGCCGGATTGCTCGTTGGCTGGACGCGTTCGACCACATGGCCCCAAACCCGCTGTTCGGCGCCGGCTTAGGCCAGTACGGAGGCCTGGTCGCGACGGATTTTCACCTGGGTATTTACTCAGATGGCTTCTACGCTAAAACATTGGGGGAATCGGGTATTGTCGGCCTGGTTCTGTTCCTCGCCATGCATATCGCCTTAATTCGGGAAGTGATTCGCAAAGTCGTCCGGCCCATGCAAGGACGCGCCAAGTTTGTCGCCCTAGGCGGCGTGACGGGGCTGTTAGCCGTCCTCTTCCACAATTCAGTCGAAAACGTGTTTGAATTTGCTCCCATGATGATCATGTACTTCAATCTAGCCACCTTGTACCTCATCTGGGGGAACAAGGCTGCAACCAGTGAATTAGAGTAACATGACGAGACCGCCGAGGATAGGGACTGCGACCATCGCCGTCTTCAGGATCGGCTGGGGCACGCGTGCAGTAAACTTTGCACCCACGTAAGAACCCAACATGGTCCCGGCAACGACTTCCACCAGAAGCTTCAAGTCTAAATGTCCCAAACTGTAGTACCCAAGTCCGCCGGCCAATGCGATGGGGAGAATGACCAACATGGTCGTCCCGGCGGACTGCCGGATGGTCAATCCAAGGAACGTAAGCAAGCCAATCTGGATGAACGGAGTCGAACCAATCCCGAATGTGCCTGAAAGCGTCCCAGTGACGAGTCCAATGATCGCGGCAGATAACCAAAACCGGACCCCCGAGTGAACACGAGGGGGTTTTTGTCGCAGGCGCGCCATGAGGAAGATCCGCAACCACAACAGAAGCGCCG
The DNA here is from genome assembly GCF_021739485.1 of Alicyclobacillus tolerans. Classification (GTDB taxonomy): domain Bacteria; phylum Bacillota; class Bacilli; order Alicyclobacillales; family Alicyclobacillaceae; genus Alicyclobacillus_K; species Alicyclobacillus_K tolerans_A. Next base: position 145,529 of record NZ_JAJFNK010000009.1, on the reverse strand, counting down.
ATAAAAACAACATCCCGGCAGTAAACCAGGTCAGGTCGTGCCTTGGAAAAAGTTCAGCCAGACGCGTTCCTGCAAATGCCCCGACAGCGCCAAGCAACCCTGTGAACACGCCAGTTTTGACTGCGATATTTCCCTCGCGGTAGTGACTGTACGTTCCGGAAAGCGTAGTAAATACCATCGCCGCCAGCGAAGTGCCAAAGGCAGTCTGAATGGGGAAACCAAAAACCACCGTTAAAATCGCAATAATGAATCCGGAACCCCCTGCACCCACAAAACCCAGGACCATTCCTACTGCCAGCATCGTCAAGAAAACTGCCATTGCATCTGCCCCTCGCCCAAATCAATCTAGCCATGAAATCAAATCTAGCGATGAAGTTGTATCTAACGAAGAAATTGAATCTAGCCGTGAAATTCGTCGTTTTGATAGAGGGCCAAGTGGAACCCGGTCCCCAACTATTCTAACACCTTTGAAACCTACAAAAAGCGCCCGCATTGGGCGCTTTTTGTAGGTTTCAGAATACCTTTTCCGCTTGCTTATCCCTCGATCATGTCATCCACGGTCACCACAAGTTTCGGAAACACTTTGACCATATACCCGTTCGCCACAAGATTTTGAGCAAACATATCGGCTTGTTCCTTCGTCATCGGCTTGGTCGGCTTCCACTCCTTGCCTTTCCCGTGCCACACTACGAACAGTTGTTTCATGATCCATTTCTCCCCACTGTTTATACAAATGTAACGAATCAAAATTTTCTAATCAAAATTGTAACCCTGAATTGTTAACTCTATTTTACGAACGCGTAAACATTTTGCGATATAGTGCAAAATAGCTATTTGTCAATGCCAAATGACTTCAAAATATACCATGATGCGCTTAATTCGCGAATCAAAGGTCTGTGTCGTCTTGCGATGGCGTCGCGTACCACCCCACACTCATATCCTGAATGGGCTCCTTGGGCTTTACATGAGCCACCCGCTCGTCCCGGTGCCCTTCCACCATTTGCATTTGGACAACCGCCTCAGGCGGCAAAATGTGTTCTTTTTCCTCGCCATCTCGTTTCAACACCAACACTCCCTTGTCACTTGCAGGATTTAGCAGAAGTGTAACCCAAGGCACACCAAAACATGCCTGCCGCGACCTCATACAGGCATAAAAAGCAGGTATTTTTTAAAAAATTTTGTAGAACATTGGTATATTTTATAGTAAAATTTCGGTGTGCAGATTGAATTCACTCGCTGCACAGTTACCCTAATAACCTTTTCTCACTTGCGCCGGCGTTTTGTCGGCGCATTTTTTTGTGAATTCATACGCTTCAATACAAGCAGAACATTCGATGTGAATGCTGTGCGAAACGCCCTTGTGCTTACAATGACTCGTCGGTTCCAATAAACACGTCAAGTCCGATGTAAAAGCCGATATAGGCTCCCACAATGACTCCGGTCATAATCAGAAGCTTAAGGAGTCCATCGTATTGTCGTCGGGGAGAATAGCGCAGAAAAGAACGAGTCACAATTCCCCCTGTCACTCCCAACCCCATCATAAAACCAAGGATCAGGAGCAACTGCTTTATCAGTGGAACAAGACTGGAGCCAATCTGAAACAATGACACCCTGCGCACCCCCTTAACTGTGGTCCGATCAAGCCATCGAAAGGCCCTTATCGACATGCCATCTACTCCAAAAGTCAACCCGCGAAAACCGCCTGTATGATGCGGACGGTATTTCGATACTAGTGGCATTCTCTTATAGTGAGATTATATCAATAAAAAGTTCAAAAAAGTTTTGTTTTTCGTAAATTTTATTTAAATTATTTGGTGCCCTTCACTTACCGCGGCGTCAAGCCCTTTTCCATCCAGCACGTATTGACATACACGGTTCCCGAAACCCGGTAACCAAGCCTTTCATAAAATTGTACCGCCCGCTGATTGTTCGTTTGGACACACAAACTCATGCCCGAAAGAGACCGATTGTGAGCCAGTTGCTCTAACTTTCGCATGACCTGTTTTCCCAAGCCATGCCCCTGAAACCCCTTCTGGATAACAATGGTGTTCAAGTGAAGGGCATTGTTTAGCTCGCAAAATGTAAAAAAACCAACAATCCCTTCCGATTCGTGCTGCAACACCACAGTCTGGGTACCGGGTTCGAAAACCTCTCGGGGGTCCATCTTGCGCCCCCATGCCTCTATCAAAATAGGGTCCATTTCGCGTGCCGCTAACTGGAGCAGTGCAGGTCGGTCCACATCCCCCATTTCCCGGAAAACAATGCCTGCCGAGACAGTGCTAGACGAGTCAGGGATTGCAAAGACAGCACTTGATGCAACGTCGACCGCGCTGTTATCTCCCCTTCCAGCGTCGGTTTTACCGTCCTGCAGCTGTGTGAGGACCTCCGGTTCTCCGTCCGTAATAAGGACGGTGTGTTCGAAATGTGCGCCAGGAGAACCGTCGACGGTAACGTCTGTCCATCCGTTCGGGAGTTTTCGGGTGAAGCGAGATCCCGAACTTACCACAGGTTCAATCGCAACGACCATGCCAGGGCGCAGCCTAGGTCCGCGGTTGGGTGGACCGAAGTTTGCAATCAGCGGAGGTTCGTGCAAATCGGTGCCGATGCCGTGCCCAAAAGCGTGACGAACCACTGAGCATCCATGTGCTTGAACCATCTGTTCCACTGCAAAAGAGATATCTGAGCACCGTCTGCCTGCCTGAGCACGGGAAATCGCCTCCCGCAAAGCTTCATGAGTGAGGCTCACTAAGCGTTGGGCATGGACCGAACCGTTGCCTACAATGTGTGTTTTTGCACAGTCCGTGTGATATCCTGCCCGTTCCACACTGATGTCGATTTTTACAACGTCGCCGTCTTGAAGGATGCGCCTCCCTGGAACCCCATGGCCGACTTCGTCGTTGACAGAGATACAAATGTCCCCCGGAAAACCGATGGGATCGCGAATGGAAGACTTTACGCCCAATTCCAGCATGGCTTCCTCGGCCAAGTCATTTAACTCCTGCGTTGAAATCCCCGCCTGCAGTGCATCGCGGATTCTTTCGTGAATTACGGCATTGATTCTGCCACACTGCCGAATGAGCTCGATTTCCGCTTCAGTCCGAATCGGTATCATGCCACCACCCTCTCCTGATAGGGATATGTCTATGCGGTATGCGCAGAAACGGGCAGATGTCACCGTGACATTCGCGGATTCCATGTTCCGCGGTTTTGCATTGTTTATAGAGTGTCTAGAGGAGGGGTTTTTGTGACTGTTCAAAGCATACTTCAAGGGGACATCCCCGAACTTCGACAAACAAGTTCCAAGGTAAAGGCATTCGACGACAACTTGATAGGTCTTCTCGCGGACCTCGCGGAAACTTTAGAAGCTTATCGGGGACTTGGTTTGTCCGCACCGCAAATTGGCGTGTTGAAGCGAGTGATCGCAATCGACGTCGGACAAGGGGTGCAAGAGTTCATCAATCCGGAAATTATCGAAACGTCCGGCGAAGTCGAAGGCTATGAGTCGTGTTTGAGCTTTCCGGAACACCCGCTCAAAATTGTCCGTCCGAAATGTATCCGGATTCAAGCGCAGAACCGCTTTGGTGAACCGCTGCAGATTGAAGCCATGGACTTATTGGCTCGCGTGATTTGTCACGAGATCGACCATCTGAACGGAGTCTTATTCATGGATCACTTGTCGGAAGAAGACATGTTTTCCCAGATGCTTGGAAGTGGTTTCATCGAGGAGGAAGATCAGGGGGAAGACGGGTATGCGTTCGAAGTCCAAGAAGAGGGAACCCGAGGGGAAGAACAAGCTTGGGAGCAAGAATTGCAACTCGCAGCCGACATGTTAAGTGAACTGTCGTGGAAACTCACATTGTCTTTGGAAATACTCAAAGACTACGAAGAGGTTTTTAACGGTGCCATTCCATGGAGCAAGCTTCAAGCCATGGTCGACGCCTTAGAAGAAACTGTCCAAGTGGTCGAAGGCTGTATCGAACAACAGCAGCACCCCTAAAGTCACACCCGGCCGGATGCCGGCCGGGGAAGGTCGCTGCAGCGCGTTCTAATCCAAGAAAGCGTTACCTGTCTCCGACCGTAACAGGCAATTCTGCAGCGGGGAAAACGATCTTGACTTCGGTTCCTTTGCCGAGTTCGCTTTCGATGTGTAAAGTTCCGCGATGAGCTTCAACAATTTTTCGGCTCACCATCAGACCCAGGCCCGTCCCGGTTCCTTTTGTCGTGTAGAAGGGTTCTCCAATCCGCGCCATTCCCTCTTCGGGAATCCCAGGCCCGTTGTCGTGGATGCATATACAGATCGATTGCGCTTGCCCAAAGTGGACGTCAATGTCGATTTCTCCGCCCTCTGGCATCGCTTCCATCGAATTTTTTACAATGTTCACAAGAACCTGTTTGAGGCGGTTTTTGTCACAAGAAATGTTCATGAATTCGTCTTCCACTCTCAAGACCATCGAAATGTTCCGGAGGTGCGCTTCAGGAGACATCAAATCAAGAACCTCCTGAACCAGGGTTGCGCAGTCGTGCGGTTTCAAACAGGGCACAGCCGGCTTGGCGAAAAGGAGCAATTCATTCACAATCGACTCAATTCGAGTAAGTTCGTCTTTCATGACCTCCAAATAGAACGTTGGCGGCCGCTTGGATGATTGCATGAGTTGCACAAACCCCTTCAGTGCGGTCAGTGGATTGCGGATTTCGTGCGCAACCCCTGCTGCCATTTGCCCGACCGCCGATAGCCGTTCTGATTGAATCATCAGTTCTTCGGCTGTCCTTTGCTCTGTCATGTCCCTGATAATCCAGAAGAACCCCGTCACTGTTCCGTCCACGATGATGGGAATCTCCTTTTCGTAAACTTCAGTAAGACGTCCACTTTTGTGAATGGTCGTGATAAACAGGACCTGGGGTTCACCGTGTAAAATCCGACGAAATCGCACCTGAGCACCTTCGTGATATTCTGGTGCAATGAGGTCTCTGTAACACTTGCCAATCAGTTCTTCCGGCCGATATCCTAAAGCGGTTTCACAGGAGGGATTCGCAGAGACAATCGTTCCATGGAGGTCCACTGAAACAACCATGTCTCCGTCGTTGTCAAACAAAGAGCGGTATCGTTGTTCACTTTCCATCAGTTTTTTGGTGGCTCGTCGCTCTTCGGAGACGTCCCGCTCTATCACAACCAAACCTAGGGTAGACCCATCGGAATTCTCCACAGGCACCCTGGTAATCTCGTGAGCGGTGAAAGTTCCATCAGGCTGATAGTACTCGCGATTGAAGTGATTCATGGTGTGACAGGCGAGCGGAAAATACTGGGGGTTATGGAGAAACTCATCCCGCACCTTCGGATCGCAAAGGTCTGCCAGTTCACGGCCGGTCTTACCGCGATAGACGTCGTCTTGCAGTCCAACCGAACGAAGCAGCGTACGGTTCGCTTCAATCCACCGGCCTTCGGCGTCCATAAAGCAAACGTGATCGGGCATGGCATCAATCAATGTGCGCAAGCGACGCGCACTGTTTTGGACGGCCATCTGGTGTTGCTTTCGTTCAGTAATGTCCTTAAAGATGACGAGAATTGCCGATTTTCCCTCGAAGGTAATTGGAATCCCAGATATTTCCACATCTCGAATTTTCCCGCCTAAAGTTATAAATTTTTCCTCGAGGACATGGGTGGATTCCCCATGGTTCAATTGTTGAACTCGTTTTTGGACCGTATCCCGGTAATCCGGGTGCACAAGGCTTAAGACCGGCTGGCCAACGAGCTCTTCCTTTGAGGTCGCGTCAAAAAACTGAACCGCAAGCTGATTTGCATTGAGGACCACCCCGTTGGCGTGAATCAAAACAGGTTCCAACAGGCTTTGAAAGAGTTGGTGATATGCGTTACGGCTTTCAGCGAGGACCCGATCGCTTTGCAATAGAATAGACAGGATAATTGCCGAGCTCAAAGTAAAGTACAAGATGGTCAAAGTCGTGTGCAACAGTGGGGGAAGATGTAACTTCCCTAGCAAAGGTGCGGCAACAGCCGACCAAAGGGCGCCGCCAATGGCGTAAAGCAAAATCACTTTCAGTGACGTGTATGTGCGTTTAGAACGCGGAGAGATGATGTCCCGTCGGCTCACGAAACCACTCCCTTCTTAGGGATTGCGGAGTTCTTCCCGCTTGTCTTATCCCTAGTATCCCTTATTTCTCCAAGAAATTGAAGACACTTTTGAATAATAAAATTCTTTTCACCCAGGGATTTCCGGGTAACAGGCCATTCTTCACATACCAACACCTGAATAGGATGACGTGTTCAAACAGCGCGACGAAAAAGATGCCGCGCTGTTTCATGATTTAGGGGCAACCGTGGCCGAGGTTAGCTGTTGAAAAAGCCCTTTAACTGTTCACGCACGGCTTCGTTGCTCACGTCGACCACCGTTTGAAACTGGGGCTTCTCAAACAGCGCTTCGATGGGCTCTGGATAACTCTGATGAATGTTGCGCAAGCGAATCGCTTCGTCAAATTTCGCCGGATGGGCCGTGGACAACACAACCGTTTTCTCCCCGTTAGCCGCGAGTTTATCCGATGCGCTTGCCCCGCATGCAGTATGCGGATCCATGAGATAATCATACTTCTCATAGTACTCACTGATAGTATCCAAGCAATCTTCATTTCGCACGCTGTCCGCTAAGAAATCGGTTTGCACCTGTTTTAACGCATCCCCCGCAACCACAATGCGGCCTTCCGCCTTAAACTGGGCCATGAGAGCGGATGCTTTTTCAGCGTCCTGCCCGTACAGGTAAAACAAATACCTCTCGAAATTGCTGGCGATTTGGATATCCATGGACGGGCTGTAGGTTTTGCGGAACTCACCCGGTTGATATACGCCTTCACTGACAAAACGAGCCAAGATGTTGTTCTCGTTCGTGGCCAAAATCAGTCGATGGATGGGCAGCCCCATTCTCTTCGCCAGATAGCCGGCAAAGATATCGCCGAAGTTTCCCGTTGGAACACTGAAGTTGATTTGAGCGTCATGCCCTTGGTCGAGCATACGGAAGTAAGCATAAAAGTAATACACGGTCTGTGCGAGAATCCGGGCGATGTTGATGGAATTAATAGCGCGAAGATGGTATCGACGCTTGAAATCGACATCGGCAAACAGCTCTTTGATGATTCGCTGACAGTCGTCAAAAGTGCCTTGAACGGCGAGATTAAGCACGTTGGCGTCAGCGACCGTGGTCATCTGAAGTTCCTGCACCCTGCTGACTTTCTGGTGTGGATGAAGGATACAGATGCGGATTCCTTCTTTGCCGCGGACACCCTCAATCGCTGAAGCTCCTGTATCGCCAGAAGTCGCTCCGAGGATATGGATGACGGAATTAGTCTCACGGGATACGTAGGAGTATAGATTCCCTAAGAACTGCAGCGCGACGTCTTTAAAAGCAAAGGTAGGACCGTGAAACAGTTCCATGACGTAGCGACTGTCGTCCAAACGACGTACAGGCGTAACCTCCTTGTGCCGGAAGGTTGCATAACTGTCGTCGATCAATTTCTTGAGGTCTTGCCTGGGAATTTCATTTTCCACATACAACGTCAAGACTTCCAGAGCGAGTTCTGAATAGGTCAGTCTCTGCCACTGTTTCAATGTAGCGTCAGATACTTGAGGAATTTGTTCCGGGACGAGCAAACCGCCGTCGTCCGCCAATCCCATGAGAATGGCGTCGATGAACCCTATAGAGGGCACTTGTCCCCGAGTGCTGATGTATCTCATAACGGATCTCCTTGTGTAGTTGAGTTAATGCTATTGTACCTTGTCTTGCTGCCTTGTGATCGGTAAATTCCACCGGACTCCCTAACAAATTGTTCCCGTTGTTTTGGCCTAGTTGTTGTCCTCCACGAGAAAAAATGCTTCAAGCAGCGACTTTGCCATCGCCATTTGGCGGCTCTCTGCCCGGTGGCGAAGTTGTTTATAAATGGTTGGATCCGGAAGGTCCGCAAATATTTCGTGACTCGGGGCACCTAGGGCATCGTCCGTATTCACTTCGATCAGCCATAACTGGCCATCTCGATCGACGCCCAAATCAATTCCGATTTCGTTAAAATCGCGGTAATTGTCAAGCAATCCAGCTATAGAATAGCCGATGTTCTCCAATTTGACCGGAATTCTTCGCGCTTTGGGCTTGGCGAGAACGGCCAACAGCACATTTTCAAGTGGAAGCACAGCTCCATCGCTGATTCCGACATTCGACACGATTGACTTTGCGCCCCCCGCACGCACCAATGCGCCGGCGTAAATCCATGAGTCATCCGTATTGCGCTGCATGTGAACTCGGATGTCAAACGGCCTGCCTTGATATCCCAGCAACGGGGCAGCTTGCTGTACAATGCAAATCTGATGTGCGTAAGCAGCCGACAAATCCTGCATCAATTTCGACAGAGTTGGATATTGTTGCTGCGAGTGCTGCTGCATAGTCCAGGAATACTTGCCGGATTCAAATGCAACGACACTGACAAAGTTTCCGCCCCAACTGTCAATCGGTTTCACATAAACCTTGCGGAATTTCTTTAACATAACGCCAAGTGACGACCCCGACAACCCTTGAGTCACGGGTAATCGGCACGGCCCAATCTGTTCTCCCTGAAGTGCTTTGTACATCTCCCATTTATTTAAATAACCCCGCTCCAAGTCCAACATTCCGATCCCCATGAAAAGCCCCCCTGCCCTCATGTTTGCGTTACCACTATAGACAAAAACACCGTACAGGGCACGGCACATGGGATACAGGATGGGGTTGTATGACCCAAACGATTCCGAGCTGGGTGTTTTCACAGTGATTTCTTAGGTCGACATCCGTCGCAAATAAGAACGTTCATTCTTGAAACACTTATTTGGCGCGAACGCACATACGACAGCCTTGATGTTCGTAGACAGCCCGTCACTTTTTAACCAAAAAGAAATGTTCCCGTTCAATAAATTTGTTGAGGGAATCGTCGCGGCACAGTTCCCAAATCGTTCGTTTTTGGCTTGGATAAAGGTCTAGCAGTCGCTTTTTTTTATCTAGGACAGGTGCGGGCAGCTTCCTTTTTCCAATTGAAAATGCGTACAAGTTGCACTTTACGATGCGTCGCAGAAGCCGTGCAATGACCTTATGTTGAGGATGACCGTATTCTCCACCCAAACCATGTGTCACTACCTTTGCGAAATGGTGTTGTTTGAACAATCGTTCAAAGTCCCTCTTCAGTCCGGGAATGTCAAAGCGATTGGAATACGTATCCCGATACTTCCAAATTTCGTAATCCGCGCCAATCCGCTTCATTACCTTTTTAAATTCACGAGCTCGGCTTGGATGGTTCCCATTCGTAACACATATCACTTTCCAATTTTTCTCTTGCAGCAAATGTGCCCCACCGAAAATTATTTCGTCATCTGGATGTGCCACCACCATCAACTTGCGCTCCACTTGCACCCCTCCCCCTGCCCTAACGTCAACACGAGGGATCATCCGATACGCTTTCAACACGTCTTAACAGGCAATCCAATTATATGTACAGCAGCATACCGATGAACGGGCAAGAGGTGATTATGGTGCGCTTATCCATAACGGGACTGCTCGTCCTTACCTTATTCTGTGGAATAGAGGAGTAAATGGGGTGAGCGCCGTGAAGGTCTTGATGTTCATTTCACATCCAGAATTTGGAGGCACAGAGACGCACGTACTATCCTTGGCAAAGCGTCTGCGTAAGTACGGAATTCAGACTGGAGTGGCCACCTATGGGGGACCATTTGTCCCCATTTTGCGTCGACAAGGGATATCCGTGCACAAAATCAGCCGTACTAAGTCATCCTCCTCGGCAACAGCTGCTTTAGCCCTTGTATCTATCGTCAAAAAATCCGGATATGATATCGTCCATGCTCATGACATCGAGTCCTTTCGGATGCTGCCGCATCTCGCGAAAAGACTGCCAACCATACCTCGGGTGATAACGGTTCATGGTGTTTATTATTCCATGCCGGAATTACGTTGTGCAGCAAGAGCTGCAAACCTGGTCATTGCGGTATCTCCAATAGTGCGTCAGCGGGTGATTCGAGCGGGAGCCCCTGAAGCAAAGGTGAAATGGATCCCTAATGGTATCGATCTTGAGAAATATGCACCGACTACCCATGTGATTCGATACAGACGTATGCTAAAACTCCCACCAAAAGCGCCCATCGGCCTGTATGCAGGTCGATTTCAAGGGGATAAGTGGAAGATTGCTCGAAAATTTATTTTGGCTTCGGAGCAGGTAGCTCGAAAAAACTCTAGTTTCATTTCAGTCCTGGTTGGCTACGGAGTATATCGGATCCAACTCTCTCAGTTAGCCAAACAAGTGAACCAGCGCCTGGGCCGGGCAGCCGTTCGCGTTCTTCCGCCCACGACTCACATGGAAAATTACTACCGAGCTGCCAACCTCGTCGTGGGAACCGGAAGAGTTGCTCTCGAGGCCATGGCTTGTGGGAAACCAGTGATAACTGCAGGAATTTCTGGTTATGAGGGAATTATCGGACCGAAGACCTGGCGCAGGTCTGTTGCCCATCAATTTGGCGACCATGGCGCCATTAAGCGGACCACGGTACGGGCTCTGTCGAACGACATACATCGATTACTTGCCCAGCCTCAACTCGCAACTTTATCAGGTCGCTTCGCACGTACGAGGGTACTTCAAGAATTTTCGATTCGACAAGCGGCAAAAAGTACCCGCCAAGTGTATATGAAGACTGTGTCTGTAAGGAGACGGGGCATTCGAACTCCCGTTGGAATACGCAGGTAGAAGATAGATACTGTATTTTCAGGAGTATCGAAGGGTTCGGGGAGGAAAGTTTTGCGACGAAGACTCGCGGATCCCGGTGTGATAAGGAGATAGTTGTCGGCCGTTTCGGCCAGGCATAACGGCAAGGTAAACCTTACTCCTTATCCCTCGTCCATACAATCCACTCCCACGGAGGCACATTTAAAGCTTGACATATCGCATCGACATGGGATATCTGCAATCGTTCCACCTTGTCACGGCACATTTCGTTGATCCTAGCCCTGCGAACGCCAGACATTTCTGCCAACTGCGCCTGTGTGATATGTTGTTGGTCGAGAATACATTGCAACTTAATCTCGATCATGCTCATCCCTCTTGACATGTACGTATACGCGAACTATTATGAACACAGACAACCATTTTAAAGCTTAATTGGTCTTGAATGCAAATCATCTGCAGCAGACATTGTTGTTAACGCTTTAGGTGTAAATATTAAGGAAACGTTTACATTTCCCGAACTTTAGATGAAGTCGGTGGTAACGCATGGTTTTTTGCATATGGTGTCAGAGTTTTAAAGAGAATGATAAAATATCATTTACCTTTAAAACCGGATTTGTAAAGCATGAAAGCGAAGACATTCCATTAGGAATTTGTACCGCTTGTAAAGAAAACCAGAGCACACCAAACAAAAGCCTCTGCAAACGCCCCTGAAGCTGTAAATGAAGTAAATAGTTCTTTCCTTACGACACAGCCTTGATGACCATGGCTTCAGCGTTAACATATGGATAAATACCGGTCGGGTGAACATAAAATACGGTTTTCATAACTTGAATCGATGGAGTAACCTGAATGAGTTCCTTTCGATAAGGACACCACGCTAAAGGACTTACTTCAGGATTATTTCTGAAGTCCTGCACTGTAACTTTCCCCTTCCCTTTGGACCATTCTAAAACAGCACAAAGTGCACATTACCATCGATCCTACGTAAAAGGTGTCGAATTGCGTCGATGTCGAAAAATTTCTAACATTAGGCACGACTGGTCCCGCCAAAAGACAGGGGGTATATGTCCGCTGCCGCCATATTCAAGTGGCGACGATAAAAAAAAGACGACAACACACAGTCGTCGTCAAGAAAGGGGTATATGTGAAAAAGGGGGTCAATTCACGGTTTAAGAATAACCCTCAACTATTACAATTGGATTTCTATCGCATTTCAAATGCTTAACTTGTATGCCATAAACACTGTCCTATAATCAATGTGGTTCTTTGTAGTTCACATTCGGCATACTGAGGGCCCAAACAACCCCACCAATTAGCATAGGTGTTTGTAATTGTCCATTCGTGAATTTCCACACCACGATTAAGAACACGATACAGCCTTAACGGTCTCAACACCCCCGTTCGTCTACCTTGTCTCCGACCGACCGAGTAAAAAAAGAGACGATACCACACTGGCTATCGTCAAAACGGGGTTTTGTTTAAGGAGATGGCTCGAGGATACTAGACCAACTTTTCATCCGAGTTTCGTACGTATTACAGTTGTCTAACTATTAGTTGTCTTCATGAAACCATTCTCGTCATCAAAAGGTAATCGCACCATTGACGCACACACAAGCCGCAAGACAGATAAAAAGTGGACCCCCCAAAAACTCGGAAAGTCCACATGACGTAAGGTTTTTCAACTTGGAGGCGCCAGCCAGATTCGAACTGGCGAATCGAGGTTTTGCAGACCGTGATAACCCCATCCAACGGACTCCATCGGACGGAATGTAGACCCAAAGAATCCGCGCCACAAAAGGATTCTTACGGAATCCAACTCCAACGAGTGGAACCCACATCCAACTGCTCAGATTCCCAAACAGATTCCCACGGGGATTCCCACAGCACTCAGCGGCCTCGCCCAGTCAAGTTGCAGTGCGACGGGAACGTACCGGGAAAATCTAACGGGAAACGAGGAATCTCCCATGTTCATTATTCAATGCTCAAAATGTAATCGCACAGTCGAATGGCACACAGGCAGCCAAGTCAGTCGCATGTCAATCGAAGTCAGCGGAAGCGTCGTAATCTGTGCCTGCGGTCACGGAATTGCCGAATACGCTGGTCATGATGCTTTGAGGGAGTTTGACGTGCCAACCGGGTATCGCGATGACGACGACCCACTCGATCCCCGCGACTGAATCACACTCCGAGGAACAATATCCCATCTCATCACGAAGACAGGCTGCCAAGAACGGGCCTGTCTTCGACTTTCAAATCACTTTCGACACATTGTCCTAGAACAACCCTCAACGCCTCAGAACCCTCTTAAAACGCCGCAAAAGTGGTGGCCGCGCGAAATGGTTCGTAGGGGGGTAACCCCACAAAATGAGCCGCTGGTCGCAGTCCGAAGCATTCTCAGCCACGAAAAAAAACGAACCGACGCAACTGTAAGCCCGCTTGAGCTGAACGTCGAGGCAGTAGTGGTATCAAAGATATGTCTTGCAAAAAACATTCCATAGTATGGTAAGATCCTGTGCAGAACAACCGTACAGGATGATCTTTGTTGTTCAGGTAACGTGCAAGCTAGCGCAAGATAAATCTTGTAGGATGGTGACCACCTTCAAGATAGAATACCCAGTGAATTGACACCTCGATGATGACCATTCGAGTGACGAAACGACCAAATAAACTTTTAACAATGGAGGTTTCGTATAGCATATGAAAAAATGGGGAATCACAGCCATACTCATGACTTTATTGCTAACCGGATGTAATACGACATCCGCAAGCACCCCTCCACAACAGGCTGTCCGACAAGATACCTCGCGTGAAAACCAGCCTATAGGAACGCTGAGTAATGGAGATCAGTTTTACTATCAAGATTTAGGATTCAAGCTGTTTTGGATTAGAAATTTAGTACAAGATCCTTTTGGTCAGTTCACTGGAAACTTACTGAATTTCACTAAAAAAACCTATTATATTAAGTCGGTCGTGTTTGAAGACTTCACTCCCGGCGGAGCCCAAGGGGCGACATTTACGATTATGGATACCCTGCCCATTGACGCTGAATTGATGCCGAAAGAAAATATCCCTATAAAAGTAGAGGCAAAAAATGCGTTGCCGAAAGGAGATTCATTACGAATTGTCATTAACTACGAAGACCGATAGGAGCTTTTTTACATGAGGTAAAACAGCAAGGACGCAGCTTTTTATTGTAATGAATCAAGAACAGGGGGATGTTTATTGATAACAAAGCCTTTATGGACTGATGTAATGACAGCTTGGGGAACTCTAGTTTCCGCTATTGTTACTTGTGCCGCCGTGATTGTGGCGTTATGGCAATCTTATGAAGCCCGTAAAGATGCAGACCGAACGAAAATCGACATTTTGCAAACGCGCAAAGATGAATTTGTCCCTCTTGTCTCGCTAGATTGGGGACAGGCAGTAGTGGAACCAATTATAGACCCCAATACGCCACATGGCGGTGACCTAAAGACTATCTTCTTTCGTGTTACTAATGTAGGTCGGGCACCTGCCCTCAATGTACTTGTAGAGGTTGATGGATACGGAATCACTTCGTATATAATTGATCAAGAAAATCCAAACAGTTACATTCCAACGCCGAAGGTTCATCTCATTGAGGGTAAATTCGTGGACCTCGTAAAAGAATTTACTATTCGTGTTGTGATGCCTCAGACACTCCGAGTTAGGTTATCCTATCAATCGGTGATTGGAAACACGTACTGCTCAGACTGGTTTAAATTCAAACCAGAACACAGAGCACGGGTCGTTGTGAATGATTTCGTTATACCTAGTACGCCGATTACAGACCTTTCGATAGAATAACCCCTTGAAAAATGGGTTATAGTGCACAAATCCGATATTCACTATCAAGAAATTATCTTAACGTAGGTCGTCAGCATGTTTTTAAGGAATAGCATTATTCGTTACCAGATAGTCTTTGATGAGCTGCTGCAGAACCACATTCAAGTTACATCTTGTGCTAGATGCCGCCCTAAATACTCAAGGCACTCATCCTTCGCGTTTTGCAGCCGCACAAAAGCAGCATCACTTCCCCCTGCATCCGGGTGTGCCACGGTAGAAAGTTTTCGGTATCTGCGCAACACTTCTTCTTCCGTTACACTGGTGCTCTCAAAAAATAGAACACGAAAACAATCCGGAACTAATTCTGAATCGTCCTCTTCCTCATAATCATTCTCGTCATATTCCGCTTTTGCAGCTAACAATTGCCGAATAAGCTCTTCTCGCTCCCACACATCAACATTGTTAGCTTTCGCTAAATCCAATGCGCCTCTAGTTAAATGACTGTTGGTAATAACCATAGCGGCGTCTGCTTCATAATATAATTTACCATTTAAAACTTCTTCTACAGCGTCTTTGCCAACGGGCACATTATATCGCTTACATTGAATTACAACTGTTCTCCCGTCCGGTGTTGTTAGTACCAAATCTGCGCCTTTGTCTCCTGAACCCGGAGTTCTTAGTACCGTCCAACCCATAATTTCAAAATGAACTTCCATTCTCTTCTCAAATTCCCATCCATCCATTTTGTCAATTTCATCAATTCCAGCCTGTCTCATCTCTTCGCGCCTCTTGCGCTCTTCCCTATCTTGTTCTTCTTCCCATCGACGCTGTTCTTCAGCCTGCTCTTGAGCTTGTTCCGCTTTCCATCTACGTTCGTTTTCAGCCTGTTCCTCTCTCCACTTGCGTTCTTTGTCAGCCTCTTCAGCTTTCCACCTACGTACTTTCTCTTCTTGTTCGGCTTTCCACTTACGCTCTTCCTCAATACGCCGATTTTGGGCTTGAACATGTCTTTCTCTTTTTCTTTTTTTCCACCAAAAAAAGAATATTATTACATATACGCCTGTATAAGAAAACCATGTGAAAAACGCCAAAACACTAGTAAAACCCGTCTCATTCTGAAGCTGACGCCATAATACTAAATCAACAATTGCACCTAGCGATAAGACAGGATGTCTAAGAAGTTTACCAAAACCAAAATTCTTTAGATTCGGTACTCGCAGTAACTTTGTCTTAGACAAAAGTTCATAAATGCCCAAACCAATTACAAGTAAAATAATCAAAACCACCTAGACACCCCCTTCAACTGCCCGCGTAGTTTAACGCTTTTTGCGCTAGGGAGTTTGCGATGTTGACCATGTTAGCACTTTGCGTTACATACCCGGCCTGAGTCTTTGATGTGGTGTCATCAATCGATGTAGCACCATCTACGGCGTTCGATATGTCAGAACTTGACGGCATTGAGCTTGGTACAGTAACGCCTAACTGTGCAGCCACAGAGTTCATGTTTTGAAAATCAGATTGTAGTTGGGAGACTGCACTTTTTAGCCCGTTTTCGTCACTGGAGAATTGATCAGTGTCCTGCTGAATTTGATCTTCATCTTGTTGGACTTGATCTGCGTCCTGCTGTACTTGGTCTGCATCTTGTTGTGTTTGGGCGTTTCCAGCTTGTTCTTTTAATACACTTTGCTCGGCACTTTGTGTGGTCGCGAGATCCTTTCGCTCGTTACCAATATCGTTTCCAGTGTTCTTTACGTCACTCTGTAGAGATTGTTCGTATGATTGAATTGACTGTATATCACTGGGTACTGCCGACTCTAGTTCTGATAGCTTCTGATTCAAGTCTGCCGTCTGCTGTGCCTGCTGTGCGGCAGCCTGATCGCTGGATACCGTGGACTGAATGTTAGAAACATCTTGGTTGTAGGTCGTTAAAGTCCCACGTTGAAACTGGAAATTTTGGATAGTTCCATCGCTCTGTGGAATAGCAAGATTTAACGTGTCACCTGACAGATTCCCCGTCAAGGTGTTATCACTGTTCTTTAACGTGATACTGATACTACTCCCGCTAATTTCTCCCGTTATTGGCGAGTTGTACGTTTGGAATTGATTATTGTTGTCCTCATAGTCCTCATATAATGTTCCAGATAGTTGACCTCCGCTATTGGTGTAT
Organism: Alicyclobacillus tolerans; assembly: GCF_021739485.1. Lineage (GTDB taxonomy): Bacteria > Bacillota > Bacilli > Alicyclobacillales > Alicyclobacillaceae > Alicyclobacillus_K > Alicyclobacillus_K tolerans_A. The sequence continues at coordinate 128,803 of NZ_JAJFNK010000009.1, read as the reverse complement.
TGAATGAACACGGCGATTTTCGGATCGCTAAACACATACCCTGAAACGTCACTATTGGCTGAATTATTCACCGTCGATACAACGTTAGTTATGGAGGAAGTACCTTTTCCCTGTGTGTTGTTCCCGCTTGATGAGGTAGCTACGTGCATACCGCACCCCGTGAGTAAAAGGAAGGCTGGAAACACCAACGCCATACTCTTGTTATTCGCCAATGTAGCTATCCCTCTCCTTTATCAGATTCCCGTCGTATCTGCCATAGATTTCTTGTCAGAAGGCGGCTTTTAGCCTGCTTTCATAATAACGGAAAGTGTCCAATAATTGGTGACTTGCCGACTAGACTGTATAGTAAAATCGTGAAAAGTAGCGAGACTTTTACTTAGTTCCGCATAGTACACAATGACCGTAAAACGATACTCGACTCGACAGCTTGATTTTGTTCACTGTATTGCATCAGGTGCCTTTGTAGCATTTTGAACACTTCGTTTTCCATTGGTTTTCGACATTAAGCCATCGCATCTTCCCACACACCGAACATGCCCGTTTTACCCTTGCCAATTCCCATTTAAGCGTCCTCCGATTAAAGGCATAGCGGTTATCCGCATCCGAAGGATCGGGAAGCGTCTCTGCCAGATAGTCACCATAGCAGGATTTACAAAGGTTCTCCTCTCCAACTGTGTACAGTTGCTCAACCTTTTCGATTATCCCCTTGGCATAGTCGTGCCCTTTAACTGCGCCACACCGAGCGCAAACCTGTCCGCGCTCGATTGCATCCTGCCGTTCCAGCTTTGTCTTGCACCATTCCGCGTCGATTTCGTCAAAGTACAGAGTGTTAGGAACCCGGTTGCCGCACTTGAAGCATTCAAAGTCATGACCGGGCTTGTTGGGCAAGGTAAATGAGTATCCACCGCTACCCTTGCGATCTGTTTCCCAATGTGAGTCCTGAACAACTAAGACAGAATTCTCGAACGCACAGTGTGGACACGGAATTACGAAACTTGTAGTCCGACACTCTTGACAGTTGCACGCGCCGCCGAAATCGTGATTTGCCATACAAACCGCCTCACTTAAATCAGTTGACCCTATCATATCGCAATTCTTGGACAAAGAGATGTCAGTCTGGGGTCTACCCGGCAATAAGTCTGCGAATTTTGTCATACCGCATCCGTTTAGGGTGAGGGGGCATTAAAACTCGACAGTTGTCGCCCACCTCAAAGAGTCATATTTGACACTTTGGAGGGAGGAACGTACGTTGAAGGGGCAAATGGTGGGCTATGTCCGCGTGAGTTCGGCGGATCAATTTGAGGATCGGCAACTCGTGGGAATTGCATTGGATCGCAAATTCGCAGATCGTATATCTGGCAAGAATACTGACCGAGTGGAGCTTCAAAACATGCTTGCGTATGTCAGGCACGGCGATACCGTCGTAGTGCATTCCTTGGATCGATTGGCACGTAACCTTCCCGACTTGTTACAGCTCGTGAAAACCATGACGAATAAAGGCGTGACCGTAAAGTTCATCAAAGAGAATTTGGAGTTCAGTGGCGATGATTCTCCGATGTCGATCTTGTTGTTGAGCGTCCTTGGAGCCTTTGCGCAATTTGAAAGGGAACTTATCCGTGAACGGCAGAGGGAAGGTATCGCACTCGCCAAACTACGCGGAGTGTACAAAGGCAGGAAACCAGCTTTGACCAAAGCACAAGCCGAAGAACTCCGCCAACGCGCTTCGGCAGGCGAGTCGAAAGCCGAACTCGCGCGGGTCTTCCACATCAGTCGTGACACGGTGTACAAATATCTCAACGGTAAGTACGAACCCCGTAGCTAAACCACCCACACCGCCCCGCACTACATGACACGCCGCGATGATTCCCACTGTCGGCGGCGGGGCGGGTTCCTCTGCTTTTAGTTCGCAGGAGTTGCAACTACCTTAAATCGGAAATTTGCTTTGCATCTTTCTCTTTGTTTGCCGCCTCTATATTTCTTCTGTATTCATATATCCAATCGGGGATGCTGTTTCGAAAATCCTCGAATGCAATACCTTCATAACATGCTGGAGTGTTCATTCTAAAAAGTTCAACTACATCTCTTAAATTTTGAAATGCAATTCCCGATTCCACCAATCGAGCTATTTCGAATTTTTGCCGTAGAACCGCCCATTTTTCATGCACGCTTCTTGTATCACCGATATTCGTATATAGCAAATCAAAGCGTAAGTCCATCCAATCATTAGAGAAAGTTTCCGATAGATTACTGATAAACTGTTCTACTTCCTTCTGGATTTCGGGCGAATTTGCAGCTAAAGTTTGTAGTTCATTTTGGTCAAGGAATTTTTCACTGCCAAGTTCACGACTAAATTGCTCAAACTTGTTCTGATATTTGACGATCATGTAATTCATATATGTTTGCATAAGAAACACCTTATTTTTCTCCCGATGGTTCCTCAAAGTAAGATGTTCACCAAATCCACTTGCAATCGCTTGTAATTGTCCAGCCTTTCCTATCTCTTCAACCGCATACGAGGCCAAAATAAACCCATGAGCGTAATGTTCGCTTTTGCAAAGGAGTTCAGCAGCATCAATAAAACCTATCGCGTTTTCTATAGCCAATGGAATTAGGTTATACGCTTCTTCAGCCGATGGATTGCGTTCCATTACAACAAAAACCTCCTGACTAACTTTACAAAATTAAAATATGCCTTAAATACGGACTCGGAATGAATGCGTTCTACCTGCCCGCACCCACCACGTAACACCGTTCAATATGTAAATCACACCAAAAACAATTGAATCGTTATTGGATTGCTGCCCGTTACCTGAATGAAAAGAAACCCCGTACATCAATCACTGTACAGGATTTTACCATACTCTGGAGTTTTCATTGGTCAAAATATCTTTGGTACGACTGTCGCCTCACCGAACCGCTCAGACGTGCCGAAGACTTCAAGGGGTGTGATGGCTCCAACGCTCAGCAGCAGGTGAATCGAAATCAGCCCTCGCACGGGCCTACGGAATCAGGCGTGAAACGGTGTACCAATATCTCCGCCCGTGAATTGCCCTCCTATCTGAATTTTTGTCATACCTCCTCTGGGTGGATGAAAAGGGAGGAATGAACAATGAACAAGAGCGAATTGATCAAGTCCATCGCCACAAGCGCAAACGTGTCTCCGTCGGTCGTAAGTAAGATGTTCACGGCGATGCAAGAGAGTATTCAAAACGCGCTGACACATGGCGAGAAGGTATCTGTGCGCGGCTTTGGGACGTTTGCGATCAGTGATCGCGCGGCCCGCCGCTTTTACCACCCGGTGAAGCAAGAGAGTATGATGGCTCCGGCTTGTCGCGCAGTGAGATTTACGCCAAGTGCGCAAATCAAGGAACAGCTGAATTGATCGAATCAAAAGACCGTCAGATTTGTTCTGGCGGTCTTTTGCATGGAGTGAATATATGCCCTCTTAGATGACGGGGTTAGTTTGGGGTCAAGGTGCCTCATCTGCTGGCCGCATTTGCGCACTTAAAAACAAAACCTCGCCACAGTGTTACACGAGTGGCGAGGTTTTGTTTTTATCTCTTACGTCTATACTTTCGAATAAAGTTTTCGGGGCGCATGATCCACTCCATGACATCAGATACATGACGAAACTCCGAACCGTCTCTCCATTGCTCTGCCAATCCATCTGCCTCGCAATCGGATACTACTGTGCAAAGATGACCCATGAATCCAGCTGGAAACCGTCCACGAGTCACCTGACGTAAAAATTCCCGGTATCCAACGAACCTTGCCTCATTTGGTCGTTGCCTCACAAGTTCAGTGACCTCCAACAGCCCCGGTGCAGTGGTAACCCGAAAAACGGTTTTTTTAAGAGGGGTTGCTGATGGTGTCATTAACAAATACTTAGGCATAATTTCACCTCCTTTCCAGATATAGAAGACCCCATCAAAATCGAAATTTGCGCCGATTGGATCGAAAACTGAATCTGTGACCCGTTCCGCCCGTTCGCAGTGGGCGAACTCTTCTGCGGAAATGAAATGGATGTGCCCAGTCCTACTCTTAATTAACTCGCAGACCTCTGCTAAACCTTCCGTCGTGGTTATGCGGTACGCGGTAGGTTTAACGTTCGAGGATTCTGGTTCGAACAAAAGGTACACTGCCTCGTTGAATTGCCCTTCCATGCGGCATCAACTCCTTTCACCTGTCCGCCGAATGTATGACAAAAATGAACAAACAAGACTAAAGAACATTTTCGTATGACGTTGATGATCTAAGAAAGAAGTAGAAAAGAGATGTGAAATTCACCGCGCCGAAACAGGGAGCCTCCCTCAGGCTGTCTGTCAGTTGCGTGCCTTGAAATTGCAAAAACTCAGTTTCAAAAATAAAGGTGATGTATCCCTGAGCGTCTATCACTAGTTTTGCGACCTCAATCAAGCCGTCCTCAGTGTGGATTCGATACGCGGTTTCGCCTTTTTCAGATAAAGAATGAAACAACAGATGAATGGGACGTTTCTTTTGACTGTTCATTGTGACCCTCCTCACTAATTGCCCTGCCGTATGACAAAAACAAGCCGTCCTCCATTTCAGGGAGGACGGCTTGTTCGGTGAAAATATGGTGCTTTTTTTACTGATACGTGGCAATGAGTTGACCGTTGCTGTACCAAAGGCTGCTTGATCCAAACTCAACAGCGTTGTTGTTGTAATCATACATCACTGTAATTCCACCGCCGTTAGTATCCTTAATTAACACGTAGCTCGGTGCCGTTGCTTGGCCACCATTAGCCGGGTCGCCACTGTCGTATCCGATGTCCCCGTTAGCGGTATGCCACGTTGAACCACCATTAACCGAATACTGCTCTGGGCTACTTACGCCAGCAACAACAAGATAGTTTCCTGTTGGTGAAACCCTATCTGATAACCCGATAGTCTTGGTTTCATAAGCCCCCGGCTTCGCCGACACAACAACAGTTTTGTCAATGGTCGAAATTGCCGTAGCCCAATCCTGCGCGTAGGTGGATGCCGGAACACTCGTTGTCCAATAGCTTTTCGGGTTCGGACGGTAAACCAACTGGTACTCACCGTTTCCAAGGCTCTTGTAACCCTTCTCGATGGTCGCTAGGTTCGCTGACATTGTTGCAAAGTCGCTCTCGGTCAGGTTTCCACTCGTTGTGCTGAGTCCTGCGTTCAGTCCAGTTGCGTTACCAAGTCCGACGACACTTCCACCGGGCAGGTAGCTGTCATGACCCGTAGCCAATCCGTTAAAGATTTGGAACGCACGGTCGATGGTTGATGCAGTCACATTGTCAGCAGAACCAAACTTAGAACTGCTGTCTGCACTAAGCAATGGGGCGTTCATGGCTACTGTGGCCCCGTCACCACTAGGGTTTACCCATGTGTAGTTCTCGGTCAAAGCATGGACATAGCCCCAATCGCTCTGTGGAACGTCACTGTATGGATTTACGCCCGATGTATCCTGTGGCAGACCAACCGCTTTTGCAAAGGCAATCGCTGCATCTAACTTTGGCGTACTACCTGTTACTTGCGTCGGAGGCGTTGTAGAACCATACTGCATCGTCCAGTCTACGCCGTTCCAGCCTGTCTGGACACCCATGTACCCAATAGCCTTTTCCAAGTAGTACACAGGCACGAAGGTTGTGATGATTCCACCACTTCCCTCGTCGTAATAGGAAATACGCGGCACATAGGTGACGACCTTGCCGTTGATTTCAATTTCCATTGTGCCACTGTTGATCGTCACAGGACGCGGTGCAGACGGATAGTTCACTGTCATCCCCGATGGCGTGGTCAGATTCAGAATACCAGTTGTACCAATCCAACTTACCTTTACATTGAACTTGCCGAGGGCTTGGTCAATGTACCAGATTGGTAAAAATGATGTCACAGCACCGTTTGAGCCGCCGAATGGGTCTTTTTCTGTGATGTGCCCCGGTGTACTAACCGTTGAGCCGTTCACTTGAACAGCGGTCGGGTAATATGTGTAGTACGAGGCAGCGTTAGCAGTTGCTGGCAACGATGTTAGCACACCTGCGAGGGCGAAACTTGCTGAAAACACCGCGAGAACGCGATTTCGTTTCATTTTATCCACTCCTTCACTTTGACAGGCTCTGTATGACAAAACACGAGTGACCCCATAGAAAAACGTGTTAATTTGGTGCTAAAAAGGAGATAAAATGGTGATAATTCGAGTTCCCGTTCCATATACAGCCGCATGAATAAGATCAAAGTACATGGTTCTTGGTTACCGCCTCCGAGGTCTTCCCAACCTCTCCAGTTTTGCGTCTTGCCACGAAACTACTATGGCTCTTGGATCAGCCTGTTGCTACTGTTGTGCCCACAAGGTACTCTACTACCTGATCCACGTTACAAACTGAAAACCTAACCCTATCACTACTCAACCCTGTTACCCTGCGTCTCAGGTATTGCTCCCGCTCCTGTGTCTGAGCGACGAACAACACCCTCTCAGGTCGTCCCGACTGGGACAATAGCCGCTTGAATCGGTGGCATCTGTCGTAGAGTTGACGAGACAGCCTTGCCCCATCGTCCACATCGATATGCCATTGGCCCGCCCCAGTTTGCACCCTCGCTGGCGGAAGTTGCCACTCCTCTGCAGGGCTGTCAGTGGCATAGACCCACTCCCAACCATTGACACCAAACTCATCGACGCAATGTATCAATACATCGTTGACTGCAATGTGATGGCCGATTCGCTGACGAATCGGCTTTGAATCGTCCTCCCTAACTTGTTGAAGTCCCTTCTTGGACAAAGTGTAAATTGCTTCACCTTTTCCAGACGTGTAGTAAGTCTTGAGCCAACCTCTTTGTCGAAATTGATGCAACACTTGATCTGTCCGAGCACGCTGGATACAGGGTGACAGTAAATAGAGCAACTGGTCACGCCGAACTGCTCCTGTGCCAATCACCGCCAACACTCGCTCCGTAGAGGCATACGAGGTTTCTGGGTTTAGGTACTTGAGTATCATGTCGCTCCGCCTCCTTCGCCTCGTCGTTTCATCGTTCTTGGTGCTACATTGCCGCCGCCATTATCGCCCCGCTGTTGAACCGTCTCCGCCGCTCGGGAAGCGGGGTCTGGTGATTGTGGTGACAATTTGTCACCGAGAACCAATTCGGGTTCGCATGATATTGGTGCCAAATTGTCACCAAGAATCGTTTCGTCGCGGAGCAGGCGTGCAACCTCACTTGCAATTTCCTGTGCAGTTGGTGCCGATGTGCCGCCTATCTTAGGGGCATACAGAAAATCTTCGATAAGTTTTCCGGCCAACGTTGACATGCTGACCTCCTGTTTTTCCGCTTCCGCACGAAAGTCTTCCAACATGCCTTTTTGCAGGTACACGATCAACTCGCCTTTGCGCACAACCGATGCAGGCTTTGGCGGTCGTCCGCGTTGCTTTTCCTCACTCATTAAAACACCCCCTCACTTACTGGCGTTAGGTATGACATATCACCGTTAATCTGACATTATCTCCACTTCATCGTACTGGCACTAAAACAATGGCCTTGCTGTCGCAATTTCAATTTTATACTGCCATGCCGCATCGGCAGCAGCATTGTAAATCGCTAGTGCGTCATCAAAAGTCGGTTTGCGCGAAGTTTCCACGTAGTCCTTGTTCCGCTGCAAAATCTGCTCCCAATACGCCCTAGCATCAGCCAATTCATGTTGAATTAAATCGTTAGCCCTCAACACGTTTCGGCTTGCCTTGTCGCGGAGTTCTGTCAACTGCCGCTCAATCAATGGCCACTCAAATCTGACTATCGAATTAAGCGAACTTTGCCAGTTCTGAATTGTCCAACCGTCCGCGTTACTCGGCTCCATTCCGAACACGTCGTACATCACATCGAATGCACTGTGGGCTGGCAAGAAATCGCGTTGAACTGTAGCGTCAACGATATGTAGCATGACAAGCTGCTCTAGCTCAGTGGCCGCTCGATCTTGGCTTAATAGAACAGTCATAGCACAGGCTTTGACAATGTCTTTCCTATCATCAGACGATAGTGATTCCTCAATGTCATCTGGAATCTCGTACCCGCCCTGCCTTGCAACGTAGTTCGCTTTCTCGATGACAGAGGGTTGCAGTTGGCCAACGTGTTCCAAAAACATAGACGCTCCTAAAAAGCTGTTACGTGTCTTTGCGTCCACGAGAATCACACTCCTACGGACTAATATTTATATGCAAGTAATTAACTGTCACATTATTTAGCTTAGTATAATCTTTCCAATTCTGTTCGTCAAGATAATTTGCTAGTTTTTAACCAGTACAAAATGATGCAGTTTTCGCAGTTGTGTTGAGAGCGAAGTGTGATGGGTTGAATGCAATGCAGTTGTTAGATATAACCCCTTGCCATTCGCGGCTTTCTCGGTCGCGGTTGAACAACACTAATAGAGGTTTTCTCCCCTCCCTGCGATGACTCTGAGTAAGTACGAAGCACGGGGTTGCAAGGAGCGGGAAACAGTGCTTGGCGGACGTGGGTTGGCGGGTGAAGGTGTTTCATGGCGTGAGACGGTTTTCGGCGTTCCGGGCGGGGATTCGGGGGTAACAACGGCATTTGCAGTTCATAGGTGGGCGAAAATGACGGAGAGACGAGCACAAACACCAAAGCGCAGCTTGAGTGGGCCGCGCTTTGGTGTTGAATATCTTCACTACCTCGCGGGCTAGCTCGGTTTCTTACTTCCAACAAGCACCGCTTCTAAATACATTCCATCTTTCATTTGTACAGCAAACGCCTTAGTCGATGGGGTTCCCGGTATGGCAAAGAACTTTGTCCCAACACTCAGTCCATTTGAGTGCCAGCCACTTTGAGTCGATGGGTCGTCAATTGCCCCGAGGAACTGTCCAATATGATTGACTTGCTTATTCGTCAGCACCCAATACGTCGGGCCTTGGTGTTCTTGGTACGCCGTGTTGCGTGTGTACTCGATCCATATGTTTTTATGCGATGATATTGGCGTGTTGGTGGCAGTTGCTACGCTCGTCCTCGCGGGATGTTGAGATGGCATCGCGCCGCAACCCGACACAAGAAAAGCTGTCCCGATAATGGAAAACGCCAACAAAGTATATAAAGACTTCATCCGTGCTCTCTCCCTTCATCACTCCTCGTTTGACGTCGCAGGCCAGATAAACGTGACGGCACTGGCGGCTTTGCGGCGTTTGGGCGTGGTAGGGATTCAGGGTATTGGAGTGGCGGAGAACGGGGCGTGGGGTGACGGGGGAGGGTGCAACCGAAACATTGGGTACGCCTGTAATCCTGCAATTCCTTGAACTGTAGCTATCTAAGGGTGTCTTCGCATGTAGATTACACAGGATTACAGCAGATTACACTTCTTTGTAATCTCGCATATCTTAGCCTTGCAACAGTCTTATGGCATTTTCGTATGTAGATTACAAAATTACTTAGGTATAGTTTTTATAGAGAGTCATCTTTCGTGCTACTCACAACACACAAATACCGAGAGATAGGCACAACCTCCCGGCTCAAAATTGTAATCTGATGCTCAAAAAGCCAAGAGCCCCTTGCAACCGTAGGTCGAGCCGGATTACAGCCAAATGTAATCTGGCAAACCAACTTCCTAGAAATCCGTGCAACTGTAAGACACACAGATTACAGGCACCCGTAATCAAATGACAAAAAGCCCGGACATTGAAATGATGTCCGGGCGACACTCGATTAGATTGTACAGTCGAAGTTTTTGGGGTCGATGTCGAGCTTTTTCTGCAAAATTTCGGCGTCAATTTGGAGAACCCGTTGTGTCTTGCCATTTAGCTCTAACGGTTTGAGAGCAATAACGTATGACCCTTCTTTCCCGATCATAGACAGAATTTCCGATCTTGTGATTTCCCAGTCTTGAATCTCGTACTTCCTATCCATGTCCCGATAGTATCTGGTAAGCGCATCATGCCATGACTTTGCGTGGATTCGCACATCCCTTATCCCATACATTCCGTAGTCCACACCTTCACGGTACCGAGGATTGTTAAGAATCACTTCTGTGGCCTGCATCAACTTGTCGATGGGGTTTAATGGAGATTGACCACCGTAAATACCGTTCATGTACTCTGTGCGCAATTCATCCGCATCCGGCAGTGGACTTTCAAACTCAGCATGTACCTCATTCGCAAGACGTTTCCATAAATCTAGTCCAGTAAAAACGGTAGCCAAATTGAGTTGCTGTCTTTCAATAAGTCCTAGACTACCCGGATTTTCTTCTCTGTAGTCCCGCTCTTGAATTCGTACTGACGACAGATTCTTTTGAAAAAGCGACGGAATCAACCCCAACCAGTCCTGTTCGATTGCCATTCGGATAAGTCCTTCTCCGAATCGCTCAAGTGAAAGCGAAGAAATGCTCGAATGCACGTCTTGATATTTTGGCGTTTCCGTAACTTCTTTGTCCATGTGAATGAAGATCGTCCGCTCAACCAAAGCATCGATGTTAAACTGGGACTCCCCTAACACAATAACTGGTGCGACCAAGGGGTATTCCACAATTGTCTGATTCGAACGTCCTCGTTCTGAAGTCTCAGAGTCATAGGCGCGTTTTAGCAAATTGTGTATGTAATTGACCTCCTCCGCTGTCATTTCACTCCTGCGATACTCATCCAAGACAAACGGCAGGGAGTTTTGACTAGCAAGCCCATGCAGTTTAGGAAACTTAGTATCCTTACAACCAACGACCTTGTCGTTGCCACGCAACATGCGGGTTATCAATGTCGTCAAGCTCGTCTTACCTGAGCCTCGTGTTCCATACAGTTCAAGTAGTGGGAACGACCTCTTATTAGGCATTGACTGCCGTATAACTGGCGCAAAAACACTGGCCATCATCCACCCCATAGCAAGGGCGACCTTCGTCCGATGATTTACATCCCATATTCGAACACAGATTTCCTTTGCCAAGGCACGCCAAAATGTTTCGTTATACTCAGACCAATTCACGATTCCTTTCGTTGAGTTGCCAAATGGAACCACTCGTAACTTTTCCTCACCGTCTCTCGAAATTTGGCCTTCCTCCCAAACGAATGTTTGCCCATGAAACCCTACGGCTCTTGTTGCCCGAATGACTGACGGCTGTTGCGCGATTATGATACGTTTCAAGGCCATGACATCTTTTGATTCCCCATCAAAAGTCATGTCGTGTTGTAGAACGGCTTGTTTGAACAACTTCGCGTCATTGAATGCCTTAGAATCAACCTGCATTTCACGATTACGTTCAATTTCCGCGTAGACCTTGACCGACATATCGAATATAGATTCGATGTTGTCAATCTCCAACACTTCATTTGCTGATAAATGGAAATTTGTCACACGGTCGTATGTTGAAATTCCTTCTCCATCCGACTGTTCCCGGTAATAACCGTTATTAAGAGTAGCAAGCTGGTATTCGCGGCGTACTCCGTCTTCTTTCTCCTTCTTTACAGTCCACTTGATCTCTTTATCGAGTGAGGTTCGAGTGAACGCTGGAGTTCGAGAATTTATTTTTTGTGCTGCTTGGGCAAGCCTCGTCAGCGAATCTTCGTACTTGAAGGGGTGCAACTTCAACAGTTCAATGAGAACCCATATCATTTCGTCCTTAACGTCCATTGGCTCTTTGGTTTTATCCAATATTTGTTTTACACCGAAAAGGATTTGTTCCGTCAGATGAGCGATTCGCTGATCCTTGTCGGTTTGTTTGTCGGTATGTGGGGCGTCATAGTCCTCATGGGATTGTCCAGCGTCATCCTTAGTGTTGGATTCTCCTTCGTAGTCATCAACTGTTACATCTATCTTCGGTGCGGTGGCCTCCATGCCAGCCGCAACCTCGTTTAACCCCTGCAATGACTCCATGTAAGCCTCACGCTCCTTATCGTGTTTTTTGCGACGTTCTTCCAGTTCCTCCGGGGTCGGCGGTGGTGCTCCCCACGGCCCTCTACCGCCCTGTTCTTGGCCGTAGGCCACGCGAACGTGGTATGACGGGTTCTTGTTCCGTTCAAAGAAAGGACACTTCAAGCACGCATCCAATGGATGGTCAGCCTGCATCCTGTGGCAACTACGTGGGGACATATCCGCTGTATTTCTCCATTTGCGGCCTGTTTTCCACTTGTTGAAGCGACCCTCATCAGCAGCACTCCACTCATGAAACAACGTGTCGTCATCCGTCAGAGCATGTCCTACCGAAGCCATCCCGATCCAGTCGTCATATGTTGCATCAACCGCTCCACGTTTGGACGCGAAGTAGTCCATCCGTGGACAGATTTTCGGCACCAGCCTGCGAATATCATCGTTCGGCACTGATTTCCACGGCACACTGCTACGAACCTTACGTGCATGGCGGTTTGTATCATGTTGTGATTTCAGGAACTCTATCCACTTTTCCGGTAACTCAGGTAGCGGCATACTCTCCGGGTGACGAACAGCATCCCATTCATATGTCCGCCCAGTTTCACCGTGAACACTGGGACTGACTACGATAAAAGCGTCATCGGCACGAACATCTACATTTCGCTTTTCGAGTTTTATGGCTGAAACGATTTCGTCCACACCAGTTGGATACCGAAAGACCCGATGTTCACCGAGCCTTCCCGTAATTTGTGTCGGCCCTTCGGGTAGTTCACCGCACTTCGATTCAAGATGCCGCAAGTCGTCCAAGTCATCGGCATCAATTGCTATAACCCCGCTTGGTTTCCCCATCAAGGCTCCCCAACTGCAATTCGCGTGGCAAATCGCCCACACAAGAACCTGTTTTGGGTCACTGCTTGCCCTATGGTTCCAGTCCTTAATGATCGGAATCTTACTGCGCGGATAGACCGGGAAAACCTTGATCCCCATTGCGATGAGCATCTGTATCTCTACTGGAATGCTCGATTTCTTTTTGGTTGTCGGCCTAGAGCCGCTTGCCTGTGACCCTATGTCCGGTGTAAACTGGACATGAGGATGGTTATCGTGTTCAGGCACGACTAATCCCTCCAGTGTTCCAAACGCACTCGCAATGCGTTGGAGTATTGGTTGTAAAGCATCGGATGAATAGGAACTGAGACGGTTTTACAAAGGCCAGCGGTAGGACGCTGGCCTTTGTCGTTGTTAGGCGGCCTCAACAACACTGCGATGAATCCTCCAGCAACGACCATACTTTCTCGCTTTGATTTTGCCTTCTCGTGCCCAAATCCTTAATGTGGTTGGATTAACACGCAGGATTTGAGCCGCTTCCTCAATTTTGAGCCACTCGTTCATTGTCGTTCACTCCTTCTTAGTGGATGTCGAACCGTGACACTATTTATCATAAATGCAGTGTTCGTTTCTCGCTATTGAGTCACTTTGACGCTATATCCAGCGTATTTTAGGCGTTTCATTGGGACTCTAACAACTCTCAGCGCACAACCAATTTTGTGTCGAATTGTGTCGATAAATATTTTGTATCTTTTCACGCATTCAACTGGCTGCGGTGAACGCGCCACTGGTTTCCCCATTTCTTGCCTTGCAGTTCTCCGTTATCCAGAAGAACATAAACGGTTTTGACGTTTAGTCTCATTAACTTAGCGATCTCCTGTGGCGTCAAAAACTCCTTCGCAAGCAATTGTGCAACCTCTTCTGGTGTCAAAGTCTCTTTCATGATCTCCGTCTCCTTATCTGCCCTTGAATTTGAAAGCGGATAAGCATACTCGTTTGCTTTCAAAAAACGTCACTGGTTGCGCTAGAATCTCCAAAAATATTTTTATTGGTGCTAGATTCCGTTCATTAGAAAGGAAGAGGTACAATCAAGACCGAGGTTTTAACTTTTTCGCGGATAGGGGGTGCTTTCGGGCGCGACTCGTCTATACTCATTCGATTTGATTTTTTGAGATTCGAAATGGAGGACGAGTAGCATGAGAAAATATCCGGGCGTGGAACCGCATGGCAATGGGTATAGGTACAGTTTGTATCGCGGATGGGTGAATGGGAAAAAGACCTACGACAAGATTGGGGGCTTCAAGACTGCACAGGCGGCGTACAGAGCACGATGCGAGGCCATCCGTCAATTGCAGACGAACACCTACATCGAGCCGAACAAGCAGACTGTGGAAAAGTACCTTACGGAGTGGTTAGCAGCAAGGGCCGTTGATGGAACTCGCTACAACACAATAAAGCAGTATCGGTGGCTAGTGAACGTCCACGCGATCCCTCACTTGGGTCATCTGGAGCTACAAAAGTTGTCGGCCCAACACATCCGGGAAATGTACACAAAGTTGCTAACTCGCGAACCAAAGCCATTAAGCGGAACATCGGTCAAACACTTGCACCACATGCTTCACGGAGCCTTTGCAGAAGCCGTGAACATGGACTTAATGGCCAAGAATCCAACAGATGCAATAAAGGCTCCACAGGCAAATCACTATGAGCATCAGGTCTGGACTAAAGAGGAACTTGAACGATTTTTGGAAGCAGCCCGAAATGAGCAGTATTTTATTGCATTCTTTCTGTTGGGTATGAGTGGCGCAAGAAAGGCTGAGATGTGCGGCCTGCAATGGAGTGACGTTGACTTGGATGCACAGTGTGTCTACATTCGGCAATCTATGGTTGAGAAAAAGGGGGGAATCCGTGAACTAGAAGACACAAAAACTCATCGGAGTAAACGCCCAGTGGAACTCGATCCATTTACGATAAATGAGTTACGTCATCACAAGATACGACAGGCGGAAGAGAAGTTGATGATGGGTTCTGATTATCAAGACCACGATCTTGTAATCTGTCGGAGGGACGGCACACCTGCACCGTACACTACAATTCACAAACAGTTCAAGCGTGCGATCAAGCATGCAGGCGTTCCAGACATTCGACCACACGATTTGCGACATACCCATGCAACACTCCTGTTCCAGCTAAAGGTTCCGACGAAACTCGTAAGTGACCGCTTGGGGCACTCTCGTACAGCAGTAACCGAAGACACCTACACACACGTCATCAAGGAACAGCGAACTGAAGTTGCCGGGCAATTTGGCGAAGCAATTTTCGGGCAGTCTGAGCGATTGAAGAAACGTGGCTGAGGGACGGGTTCGCAAACCTTAGATTCCCATGAGATTCCCACGGAGCCTCCCTAGACAAAAAAATCGGCTTTCCGAAAGTCTCGGAAAGCCTTGGTACACTAGGGTTTTACGTTGGAGGCGCCAGCCAGATTCGAACTGGCGAATCGAGGTTTTGCAGACCTCTGCCTTACCACTTGGCTATGGCGCCATATGGAGCGGAAGACGGGATTCGAACCCGCGACCCTCGCCTTGGCAAGGCGATGCTCTACCCCTGAGCCACTTCCGCAAAATCTAGAAACACTGCTCAAAAATCCTACTAAACGAAACCCCATCCCTGCACACGAGACGTTGACCTGCGACTTTTGCGTCGAACACTTTAGGGGTTATCGTGGTGGCTCGGGACGGAATCGAACCGCCGACACGAGGATTTTCAGTCCTCTGCTCTACCGACTGAGCTACCGAGCCAAGATGGGGAACAGTCATTACTGTACCTTACTTTCAGCCCCAATGTCAACTACTGAAACCGCATTGTTTCCCATGGCGTCGCGGTTCGTCATTCAGAAACCATTCACCATGCGGCAGGGTTGTACCCATACAAAAGCGGGCCTCCTCCGAAAAATCGAATTCCGGTCCGCTTCATCGGCGTACTGTGGTGGAGGATAGGGGATTTGAACCCCTGACCCCTGCGCTGCCAGCGCAGTGCTCTCCCGCTGAGCTAATCCCCCATGTTATAGCGTTTCTGTAAAACCAACCCCAACCTTGCCCTTACTCTTCGGGGCTCAGTAATCGGCGGGCAAACTGCCGAGTCATCAACCACTTAAAACACCGTGCTTACGGGGTTCGTCTGGTTTACGATGCCCTGTCCGTACCGACAAGGAGTATTATACTGAGTTTCCCCCCTAAAAATCAACCCCTAATTTTCATACATATTTTCCCTTCGCATGGAGAGAATATGAATCGGTATTGGCTGGCTAAGGAGGATTTGATAATGAAGAAATGGGTTCTTGGTATAAGCACTGTTGGGATGTTGGTAATGAGCTCTCCGTCGGCGTTTGCGAGTGAGGCTCTTCAAAGTCGCCACAGTGAGGCCAGCATGGCTCACGGTGATGTTCAAGCCGTCACCATGGATCCCGGTGAAGCACGCGACGCTGGGGCAGCACACCATTGGGACGTGCACTCCAGTGTCCAGGTGTCTCGAGAGACGCTGCGTGATGCGTTTCAGGCGGGTCGTGATGCGTATACCCACAAACTCCAGAAATACGCCAAATGCAGCCCAGGTGAGGCCAAGAAAGCGGTCCTTGCCGCACATCCCAAGATGAAGGTCGAAACGCTGCAATTGCGCAATATCCGGACGAATTTAGTGTACATGGCTATTGCCGCAGATGACGAAAACAAGTACATGGTGATCGTCGATGCTGGGAACGGCAAGGTACTCCTGGATCGCCCGTTGCCCACGCACCACGAACGGGTATTCGCAGGCGAGTAAGGTATCCACATCGCGGTTTAAAACTTCGGGCAGTGGGTTGACCCATTAAAGCTGACCAATGACAATTTGTCCATTGGCAATTTGTCCAATTGAAGTTTGCGCAAAAAAACGGATCGTAAAAAGCGAGAGCCGCTTGAGCTCTCGCTTTGTTTTATTTTCGTTTAAATTTAGGTAGTGCAACTGCTTTAGTCAAGGAAAATCCGAATGCGGTGCAACACGTAAAGGCCTCAAACCGCTAAGGTCGAAATACCATTAAAAAGCTCGCACCTTAACTTCCTCCAGTGGAATCGCCCCGACACCGCGCGGGACTTCAATGGATTCCAACCGACCGGCTGACAAAGCTTTCGTGATGTAGTTGCAAGCTACGTTCGGATCTATTCGATCACCGCAAGTGTAAACGTCGATGCTCGCGTATCCGTGTTCAGGGAAACTGTGAATTGTCAAATGGGATTCCGAAATAATCACTACGCCACTGACACCCTGAGGAGCAAATTTATGGAATGCAACCTCTCGAACTTCAGCTCCCGCTTCTAAAGCTGCATTGACCATAATGCGCTCGATGCTTTGCAAATCATTGAGCTTGTCTGCTGGGCAACCCCATAATTCTGCGATTACATGACGACCAAATGTGTCCATGACAAAAAATCCCCCTTTTCCCGTACAGAGTACATGCCACACGGCATGTAGGCACCCCGCCCTTCACCACGGGGGAAAGTTAGTCCTTCGAGGTCCTAACCCTTTAAGTGAAGTCAAGTGCCGGATATAACTCAACTACAAGTATCGATGGTCCCGTACGTGCGAGCCACCATTTAATTCCTAGCGGACCGAGCCGCAAAGATTACGAATGATAGTATAAGACCTGCCCCGACAATTTGCAACAAGAAAATTATCGGAAATTGGAGCACGCATGACTCTAACTAAGAAAAGCCAAAATTAACGCCCATCCTGCCCCTAGAACGCTCACAACGGCCAGAATTCTGGTTTTGATACCGTTTCCCTTTCGTTTGTGAAATGCAAATGTCATCAACATCCCGGTAACCAATCCGCCGAGATGGGCCATGGTGCCAATCTGGGGGTTGGAAAAATCATATACCAGGTTAATCGCCAACCAAGTCAGCAACTGATTGCGTATCGATTTGGGCAGTACACCAACGAAAGAAAGCGTTAGAGCGCCGCCGAAGACGCCAAAGACGGCTCCAGAAGCCCCCGCCGCAATTCCAGGGGTCAAAACTGCAGAAGCAATGTTCCCTACGACCCCGGAAAACAGGTATACGACAATGTATGCGGGTGTACCGATGAGGAGTTCCACGACGTATAAAGATCCGAGCGAGAGCATGTTCAGGCCGATATGCAGTATCCCGAAGTGGACAAACATGGCGGATATGTATCGGTACCAGCCGCCTGATGGTTCCAAAGCCCCGGAAGCGACCAATCCTAGTGTATTGTATCCCCGCGTGCCTTCGACGACAATAAACCAAAATACGTTTACAATGACAATAATCCAAGTTGCAACGGCACGCCGCCACAGAGAGCGCTGCAGTGCTGAGCTGCCATAAGGCCTTCTCCTAAAGTTCATTCACCTCACCTCCACCGCTGCAACTAAAAGGAGGATTTCAGTTGCGCAAACAAACTGTCATCGGTCAGTTCCTTGCATTCCTCGCTGCAGGCGTCGTCGTTTTTACGGGGGTCTACATCGCCGTGCTGTGGCGAAATCAGTCCCCGCAACGCGTCTTGCAATCAGGTGCGGGGCAGTTAATTTATAAAACGCCGGACATGGCACTCGGGGTGAAAACGAACCCGGACCACACGCAAACCGTGACGCTTCTTCACTTTAGCCCTGACGCTGGCTGGGTCATTACGGGTACCGGGCAGTGGTTGACGACTTCAGACCAAGCCCGTTACGCCAAGGTGACTTTGATTCGAAATCGCACAGTGGGGCCAACGGGTGCCATGTGGCTCTGCGCTGTGCAATCCGATCCGAAACTCACCTCACTGGAGTTGGTTCAATCCGGCAAAGCGGGCAATCCAGATATGTACGACTTTCACGGCGGAGGGATCATCGAGCCTGTCATTGTGACGCCAAACACCACAATCAAAGGCGTAGAGGGAAAGTCTACCGTTCTGTCCTTCCGCCCCAACGTCGGCGCGATCCGCTGAGATGCACGAGAATTCGCCGGTATCCGTCCAAATAGGCTTCCAACATCCCCTGCGGGGAAAACGCGGGCAAAACTTCCGTTTGAAACCGTTCCGCCATGAGCCTTGCGCGCTTTGGGTCCTGGAGCATGTCCCGGATTGCGGCAGCCAACGCTTTGTCATCGCCGACGGGGAACGTCAGACCCGTTTTTCCATTGGATATCACCTGTTCAATCCCCGCGACTTGAGAACCGATGTTGGGGACTCCGATTTGTCCGGCTTCCAAAATTGACAGTCCTGTTCCCTCGCTGCGAGAAGCCAGCACGTGCACGTCCAAACCCGCATAAAACGAATGAATGTCTTCCAGAAAACCCAAAAAATGCACTCGGTCTTGGATTCCTAAGGCCGCGGCCGACGCCTCTAACTCCCGTCTTTGCGGCCCGTCTCCTGCAACTACCACATGCACGTCTTCGGGGAGCTGTGACGCCGCGCGCAAAACCGTGGCGACATCCTTCACAGGATCCAGCCTGACCGCCATCCCCACCAGTTTCGCGTCTATAGAAATCCCCAATTGTGAGCATAGATTCGCTTTATATGTCAGCCTGTCTTCGGACAGATGAAATGGGAGAATCGCGTTTGGCACGAAAAAAACGGATTTGCCCGGAAATATCCTTTCGAAGTCAGGACTCACAGCAAACAAACCCGTTGTGCGGTTTAAACAGAATAAGTTGATGCGAGTGAGCACGGCGGTTTTCCATCGGCTGGCTAAAAAGTCCTGCCGCGGATCGCTGTGCAGTGTCGAGGTCCAAGGCTGCCGCGTTTTTCGCACTGCTAAGTAACTTAAAAGGTTCATTCTCGGACCATGGGCATGTATGAGCGACGTCCCATCTGACGATCGCTGTAAGTCCACAAGTTGAGCCACAACCTGAGGGACGTTTCCTTCCAGGATGCGAATAGCAATGCCCGCCTCGGACAGTTTTTGTTCCAGGTATCCGCGGCCTGCCAATACCATGCGAATCGATTGCACGTCAAACTGCTGTACAGTCTTTGCCAGCGTCAGCAAGTGCGATGCTGCTCCACCACGTTCATTTCCGGCGGCTAACACGTTTATGTAATTCATTGGCACTCCTCATGCTCCGCGAACCCTGCCGCCTCCTGCCGAGACGCGCCGCCTTACCCGGCGGCCCGAATTAACAAGGACGGGTTCCTTGCTGGGTTTGGTCTTGAATGTAGTCGTCCATGTCGGTATCGTCAAACCGGATCTTTTGACGGTGCATCAACAAAAAATCAATGGATGTTCCCGCTTGTTCGGCAGCAAAGTCCAGGATGTGCCTGCGAACCACCGTCGGATCCGTCCAAAAGGCGGAGAACCGCTTTTCTATCCTTTTTAACTGTTCCATGTTGAGCCCTGGAATGAGCTGCAAAAAAGCGTCTACGGGCAATTCGAGAATATCGTAATGCTTTCCTTCAAATTCTATATTGACTCCGAGTCGCACTATCCACCAGTCCTTCCCGTTCAGAGTCAGTGCGGCAAAGCCACGTTTTAAGTATAACGAAACAGTTCATAGCAAACAAATAAACCACAACAGGTACCTAGCATGCCATCAAGCTTGCCCCAGCACACTCGATCTCATGCGCGAATACTTTGCCTTTTCTCACTTTGCTCAGTAAAATAAGCTTAGCCGCGAGTTCGTTCGCTGGCTAAACATCATAAGGAGGGCTACTGCCTAGATGAACTCCTTGAAAACCTGGATCCTCATGGGACTGTTGACGGTCGTCTTGGTCATGATTGGTCAATTTGTCGGAGGTCCACGGGGAATGTTCATTTTCCTGCTCTTGTCCATTGCCATGAACGCGATCGGATATTGGACAAGTGGCAGCATGGCGATTGCCATGACCGGCTCGTATCCCGTGAGTGAGTCCGAGTTGCCGGAAGTGTATCAAATTGTGCGACGACTTGCAAACCGGGCTGCTCTTCCCATGCCGGAAGTGTACGTCACACCGTCTCCGCAGCCGAATGCGTTTGCAACTGGCCGGAACCCAAATCACGCCAAGGTAGCCGTCACCGAAGGCATTCTTCGGACGCTGTCTGCCCGCGAACTAGAGGGCGTTCTCGCCCATGAAATGGCGCACGTCCGGAACCACGACATCCTGATTAGTTCGATGGCCGCCACGCTCGCTGGGGTCATCACGTCCATTGCCAACATCCTGCAGTGGGGAATGTTTTTTGGCTTTGGGCAACGAGATGAACGGGACGGAAACGCCTTTGCAGAAATCGCCATGATGATTTTGGCACCGATTGCGGCCACTGTCATTCAACTCGCGATTTCCAGGTCGCGGGAATACAAAGCGGATGCCGTGGGAGCCAAGTTGCTCGGAGACCCCAATCCTTTGGCAGACGCCTTGGAACGGCTGGAATCGGCATCGCAGCACATTCCCAGCGGCGTCAATCCCGCCACATCGCATCTGTTTATTGTAAACCCTTTGCGCGGTGAGTCTGTCCTGCAGTTGTTCAGCACCCACCCGCCTATGGCAGAACGGATTCGCAGGCTTCGGTCGATGAGGATATTGAATTAGGGGTTTTCAACAGAGAGTGTTTTAACAAAAAAGTGGTTTAAACAGAGTGTTTTCTTGTTTTCTAAGAGCCAGGCAGCCACGCAGCCAAGGGACATCCCGTTGGCTGCTTTTTTATTCGTAGCGCAGAGCCTCAATGGGATTGAGGCGAGCCGCTTTGTTTGCTGGGTAAATTCCGCACAAAACGCCGATGAGCGCGGAAAACAAAAAACTGCCAAGCACTGCCCACCACGAAATCACGGCAGGAAGGGGCGTAAACGCGTGAATGGCAAACGCCGCAGCGGCGCCAAGCATAACCCCGAGTACGCCCCCGAGTGCGGTAATGAACACCGACTCTGTGAGAAACTGCAGCAAAATAGCTCTTCGGGTGGCTCCAAGGGACATCCGGATCCCGATTTCTTGAGTGCGCTCCGTGACCGAAACCAGCATGATATTCATGACGCCCACACCCCCAACAATCAAGGCAATCCCAGCCACCGCACCAATGACCAGGGTCAGGATAGACGTAACCGTTCCGACCGTTTTTTCGATGCCCAGCAAAAACCGCGAACTGTCCTCAAAAGCGTTGGAGTTATGGGCATGGATATTCAACGCGAGCACGAGCCTTTTCGCCAACGCCGCCTTATCGGCCCCCGATTGAACTTCAACGTCCATTTCAGTGATGTTCCAGTATGGGAAAATGTCCAAGCACGTGGTCGCCGGCATGTACAAGTAATCGGAACCAAACACTCCCTGCAACAGGTTTAACTGTGTGGATGCGGTAACTCCGATGACTTGCAATGGCTGGCCTTGAATCTGAATGGTCTTCCCAATCGGGTTTAAGTTGCCAAACAGCTTGGCTTCGAGGGGTTGGCTGAGCAAAACGACTTTGCGATGGGCAATGACGTCCGCGTTTGTGAACATCCGCCCCTGAATCACTACGAAGTGCCCAATCTCGTCCAAGTAGCTCGGACCTGCTTGAATGGATGCGTTGACGGTTTTCGTCCCTGCGCTGGTGTAGGCTTGCCCAAACAGGGTATAGTCGACGCTGGCCACCCCGGAAAACTGGCGGGCCAATTGTAAATCCGACGAAGAAATATCCAGAACCTGACCTGGCTGCGGCAGTCCTGGGGCGACCAACTCCGTCGGCAAGATCTGAATCGTACGCTGGGCCCGCGAACTTTCCAGAGTCGACAAAATTGCCGCTTGACCTCCTTGTCCAATCGCAATAATGGCGATAATGGATCCAACGCCAATCAGGATCCCCAGCATGGTCAAAAACGTGCGCAGCTTGTTGGCACGCAGGGAGGCCCATGCCGTCCACAGCATTTCAGAAAGAATCATGACTCGCCCCCCGTTCATCGGCGATAACTCGCCCATCCTTCAATCGAATGACTCGGTTTGCGTACGAAGCCACGGATTCATCGTGGGTAATCACGACGACAGTCACACCGGTTTGATTCAACGCCGAAAAAATCCCCAGGATCTCTTTGCCCGTGACGGAGTCCAAAGCCCCTGTCGGCTCGTCGGCAAGCAAGATGGTTGGCTCGTTGGCCAGAGCTCTCGCGATCGCGACCCTTTGCTTTTGGCCTCCTGAAAGTGCCTGAGGAAGGTGATCGGCCCTGTCGGATAGTCCGACTCGTTGGAGCAGTTCCACGGCCCGATCGCTTCGCTGCCTGCGCGAAAGCCCCTTGTAAACCATCGGGAGTTCTACATTTTTTAAAGCCGTCATCCGAGGGAGCAGATGAAAGTTTTGAAACACAAACCCGATTTCGCGATTTCGAATGTGTGCGAGGGCATCCGAATCCAAACTTTGAACCGGTCTGCCACGTAAACGGTACTCGCCTTGAGTCGGAGTATCCAAGCAGCCAAGGATGTTCATTAAGGTCGATTTGCCGCTTCCAGACGGGCCCATGATAGAAACAAATTCGCCGTCTTCAATGGCAAGGTCAATGTCCCTTAAGACGGTTAATTTGGACCCGCCCATTAAATATGACTTTGTGATGCCAAGCAACTCAATCATGAGGCGTTCACAGCCTGCCCGCTTTGCAGGGATGACGGCGGATTCAGTACCACCTTCATACCCGGCGTCAACCCTTTCGTCACCTCCACGAACGTGTTTCCCGTGATTCCGAGTGTAACCTGGGTCTTGTTGACGCGGCCGTTTTTGTATTGGTAAACCGCATACCCGCTGCCATCCTGCACCAAGGCCTCATAGGGGATGGCAGGGACCTTGTCGTGTGTCGCGCTGACGATGTTCACATTCACGGTGTACCCAAACGGTACGACAAAGGAAGTCGGGACGCTCAAATCCACTTCAACCTGCCCAGAACCCGAGCTATTCGTCACGGCATAACCGGCGACGCTCGAAATTTTTCCAGTCCACGTCTGATTAGGGTAGGCATCTGTGGTGATCTTTGCGGAAAGGCCGGGATGCAAATGTACCGCATCCGCTTCCGACACATTGACCACAATTTTTTTGGCCGCACTGACGACTTCGACAAGAGGAACCTGGTTTCCGTTGCTGTCCACTCCATTGGGATTGACCATGATCGCCATTCCGTCAATTTGGGCCCGCACCACAGTCGCAGCGTAGGCGGCCTCAGCCTGTGAAAGCTGGGCTTGAGCCTGGGCCAATGTCGCCGCCGCCGACGGCAATCCGGCTGCAAGAAGGCTTTTGGCAGACGCCACGGATGCACGGGCCGCAGTCACCGCAGCGGCCGCGGTACTGTTGGGCGTCGACACGAGGGCCTGTCCGACGTGAACGCGATCGCCTGCCTTTACGTCAATTTGGTACTGCGTGGAGGAAAGGCTCCCTGGCATGATTAACTGCTTTTGTACCGGACGGACAGTGCCTGAACCGAACACTTTGTTTTGCATCGTTCTGCGCGTGACGGTGACGAGTGAAACCTGCGTTTGCTTCGTGCGAAAGACTTGAAAGGCAATTGCCCCGATGACCACAATGACGACAGCAATAGCCACCCATACCCGCCATCTCGTTTTTGTGTTCTCACCTGCCTGCATGTCATCACTGCCTATCCACCAAAATAAACCGATTTATGCTTAACATACACTACAAACGAAAAACAGGCGAGGGCCACGCACCCCCGCCTTTGCCAAAACTCATGATGTCTTCATCATCCCGAAGTGACACCGGATTTTTGATTCGTTTTTTCTGGTTCGGAGGCCTAGCCCTGGATGCCCTTACTTGGCGCGCTTATAAGGTGCGGCCATAGCTCGAGAATTCAGACTGGCGTCCGGGGGCCTGGTCCTTGGAAAACTGATCGGCGGCCATGACCGATTGCAGGGCCTGACGGTTCACGCTGTCTGCTTGTGGTGCACTTTGCGACGGGTTACCGGAAGACATTTGTCCGACGGATGACTGAGTTATACCCGATGACCGTCCGCTGATTTGCCCTGCGTTCATTTGCCCTGCGCCTTGGGAAGAACCCGCATACGAACGGCCAGCTGGATTATGAGCCGCACTCGACGAGTAGCTGCTTGAAGCCATTCCAGACCCAGTCACTTGAGTTTGAGCCGGGAAACTGCGGGTCTCTCCAGCATTGCCCCGGTCGCTTAACCGATTGCCCGTAGAACTCACGTAAGCTGAGCCATACGCGGCGGACGGCGTGGGTGCAACGTACTGAGACCCGTAAGAGGGTCGAGGTTGGTACGTTTGTTGGCCGTAATTCCCAGGCTGACCCGGGGACATTTGAATATGTCTCGATTGAACCTGATTGGTGATGAACTGCAAGCGGTTCTGTACGTTTTGAATGTCCATGTTGAGTTGTTGAACTTGTTGCTGCAATTGATGCAGTTCATGAATAATGTCTTGCATCGTATTTCCTCCTTGTGGTCAAGGCGTGGTCAAGGCTCCGAGGGAAGACTCTTTCTGGACAACGAACGTCGAGGCAAGGCTGCTCGCGGCAAGGATATGTCAGACTACAATTGTAATCTGTCACCATAGTTCCTTTTTATACCTGCCTGTTCGCAATTGAGCCCGTATTTGATCCCATGCTCTGCAGCTCAGGGCGACCACTCGGCCGAGACGGTTGGATCCGTTGCCGTGTATTGGCTACTCTTCGCCTTCGGACGTAAATACGTCGTCGTCCAGTCCATAATTCGTATCGATGGTGGGATGCATGAAACGTTCATAAACCCTTGTACCGCCTTGTTCTTGGGCAATGCGCCGCGACCCAGGGTCGGAATCCGCCGAGTTGTCAACCCATTCGTCTCCTGCCATGATGGTTGGGTCAATGTCCGTACTCCAATGGTCAAGCGGAGTTTCCCTCCATGGAGGAATGTTTTCGTCATCTACAGGTCTTTGCGACATAACGTCTTGCACCCCCTTTTTCCGTTAAGATGCAAATCCTTGAACGCGAATATACACGCGTGTTCGCCGGGCAGAGCAAAAGTGATCCATCATAGTTCGTCCCATTTCCACATATGTATCAGGGACTGGAATTTGTGGACACGGGAGAAGGGATATACTCATGTTCGCACCATTGTACAACCGTCTGTGCGGGTGGCTGTTTTTTATTCTCGGGGTCCTGGGACTTTGGACGGGTCAGGTCGGGGACTACGCCCGAATGTCCCCTGTGGACAGCTTTCTCAGCGTTGCCTTAGGACTGTTAGGCATGGCAGGTGCCAGGTCGCGCACGCGTTATGCCGTTACAAGTGCGTTGGGTTTAGGGTTTTTATTGTTTATGTGGGGCGTCTGGGGACTTACTGTAAAGAATTCATGGCTGGGCTCGTCGGAGCCGGCAGAAACGGCATTGCACTTGGTTTGCGGAGCATGGGGAATGTATCTGTCTGTGCAAGACGTGCTCCAGTGGCGGAAAAGTTAGCCCAACATAGACCCCGCGTGAATTGCGCATAATAGCCAACGGAATTGCGATTCACCAAAAACAAGGGGGCAACGCAGTGAAAATTAAAGACCTGATGACCTCCAACGTTTCTTCTGTGCAGCCGTCGGATTCTCTCCAAAAAGCAGCGCAGATTATGGAATCCATGAACGTTGGGTCCGTGCCGGTTTGTGAAGGCAAACGGGTCGTGGGTATCGTCACAGACCGCGACATCGTGTTAAAAGCCGTAGCGAAAGGCAGTTTTAACTCGAAAATCAACGAAGTCATGTCTCACCAGGTTGTCACCTGTACACCCGACACTGACGCTCACGAAGCCGCCGACATCATGGCGCAGAACCAAATTCGCCGACTTCCCATTGTAGATGCCAGCGGCAACCTAGTTGGTATTTGCGCAATTGCGGACCTGGCCACCGTCGATATCCACGTCAACGAAGCCGGGGATGCACTCAGCCGGATTTCCCAACCGACACAGTCACAAAACGCGCTTCAATAACACCAGCCCGCGCCAGTCTCACTTAACCCATTTAACCGAATTGGGCCGTCCCAAGGCAGTTCACCGAACTGCCACCGGGACGGCTTCTTTATGTTGAATGAACGACATTGGCGACGGGTCGCTTGGTTGGTCGACCGCAACCTCAACAGTTCCGGGCGTTTGGCAGGAACTTGACACTTTCGCTGACGCGCGGACTGTTTGCATAAAGCCATTGTCCAACAGCAGGGGTTACGCAGAGAAGGCCCGACGCTGTCGCGCCGGGCCTTCTTAGGAACAATCTTATTGACTTCAATTATTGACGGCCGGCCAACTGTTGTTCAGCCAAGGCCACGAGTTTCCGGGTGATGTTTCCACCAATCGCCCCGGTGTCGCGGGTAGCCATGGTACCCCAGTACCCGTCTTGCGGAGTGTTAATGCCAAGTTCAGAAGCCACTTCGTACTTGAGCTGGTCCAAAGCTTTTGCAGCTCCGGTAACCACCAACGTGTTTCGCTTTTGTCCTTGTGCCAATTTGTTCACCCCCTTGTGAGACTTATTGTGCCCACAGGGGATGTCCATACACTGACACATCCTGCTAAGAGTTGTCGATTGCTGCCAGGTAAGAATCCGCGCAAACGGGGTCCTTATCGGCGTTGATCCAAAACGGTTCCTTATCCGCGTTGATTCAATGGTACGAACGTACGGTGTGTCGGGCCTGTGTATTCAGCGCGAGGGCGGATTAAACGGTTATTGCGGTATTGTTCGAGTACATGAGCCGTCCAGCCCGAAATGCGGCTGCATGCAAAAATGGGAGTAAACAGGTGAGTTGGCAAACCGAGCGCGTAATACATCGAAGCAGAGTAAAAGTCCACATTGGGGTTGAGGCCTTTCTTCTCCTTGACAATGCGCTCAACGATTTGAGACATTTCAAACCATTTGGTTTCGCCAATGCGCTCTCCGGCTTCCTTGCTCAACACGCGCAGATGGGTCGCTCGCGGGTCTTCAGTGCGGTAGACGCGGTGTCCGAAGCCCATGATCTTTTTCTTTTCGTCTAACGCTTTTTCGATCCACGCTTCTGCCTTAGAAGTGTCCCCGATTTCCAACAACATCCGCATCACTTGTTCATTTGCACCGCCATGCAGAGGACCCTTTAGGGTACCAATGGCGGAGGTGATGGCGGAATACATGTCAGACAGCGTGCCCGCTGTGACGCGAGCGGAGAAGGTGCTTGCATTGAGTTCGTGATCAGCATGAAGGATCAGAGCAATATTAAAGGCCTTGGTGGTAAATTCGTCGGGTTTCTGCCCTGTTAATACGTAAAAGAAATCCGCTGCGCTGCCGAGTTCGCTGTCCGGCGCAACCGGCTCAAGTCCTTGCCGAATGCGTTCAAAAGTTCCGACCATCGTCGGCAGTTGTGCCACCAAACGCGTGGCTTTACGAATATTCGCTTCCATGGATTCGTCACCGTTATCCGGGTCGTACAGTGCTGCATACGAAACTGCCGTCCGCAGTACTTCCATGGCATTAGAGTCTTTAGGCACCTCGTGAAGAAATTGTAGTACCTGGGGATGAAGGGCTCTTTGTGAGGCGATTGTACGAGTAAAGTTTTCTAATTCTCCCTGCTTTGGCAGTTCTCCATGCCACAACAGGTAAACCACTTCTTCAAAGCTGGAGTTGCCGTTCACCAAGTCGTGAATGTCGTATCCTTGATAAACAAGCCGTCCTTCGCGGCCATCGACCAAGCAGATTTCGGAAGTATTAGCAACAACATCCTCCAAACCTGCTGCAAACGATGATGATTCTTTGGTCATGGATGTTCCTCCTCTCTTGGGCGCTGAGCCCTGACACTCCACTACCCAACCCTATGCTGTATCCATCGGCCGTCCGCAATACATTGTTCATTATACTATATCGATTGTCCTATTTAAAAATCCCATGAGCCACGTAAGAGTAGTACGTAAAGACTACGTTTTTATTGACCGTATGTCATTTGCGAAGTGAAAAGCCCGAATTTGCTCATTTTGAGGCAAAAACCCAAACAACCCGGTGGACGGTTTAGGCTTGTCCACCGGGCTTTCATATTCTCGTTCGTTTAAAACATTCTTTTCACAGCAGTCAGATGATTCCCCCAGTAAGATCCAGGCCTCACCGAAAGGTACCCGACCTTCCCAAGTCCACCGCCTTCTTCAATCATACGGCCGTTGCCAACGTAGATGCCGACGTGTTTGCCATTTTCAAAAATAAGCAAGTCACCGGGGCGCATAGCGCTCTTTGGAACGCGCCATCCTACAGAATGGTTCTGCACTTGAGACGCACCGCTGATTTTATATCCTAAGGCATGGTGGTATACGTACGCGGTAAAGTTAGAGCAGTCAAAACCGTACTGCCCGCGGTCCTCGTTGTGACCCCAGCGATAGGGAGTTCCCAACTTGCTTTGGGCGACACGCTGTACTGCATCGAACTTTTGCTGCCAGCTTGCGTTTCTCGACGCCAACGGACGAATCCTCGGGTCCATGCGTACACCAGGGGGCAACTGTGCGCTTGTATGATAACCAGCATTAGAAACGGTCTGTGCTTGTGCAGTCAAAGGAGCTATCAGGGGGAACCCGGAAAGAGTGGCCAACACCGTTCCGGACAGCAGCCATCGTTTCAGAGCAGACTTTTGAAACATATAGCAAAAATCCTCCTCAATTCGCCTCCGAGGTTAGTTGACGGGTTCGGGTCGAGGATAGACCCTGGCGCTGACGACATTCAGCACCTTCACCCCAAAACATCTTTCGATGTAATCCCCCGTACCTGAAAAACAGGATTCGGCTTATTTTTGCGAGCTGCGTCGTGGACGACAAATCGCATGTATCAATCTATCAAGCTTCCGGCGCTTAAACAATGCAAAGTTTGTAGCAAGCCAGGAAGATTTATGTTGGTTTTTCGGCTCCCCAGGTTTGCCAGTGTGATATCATGAACGTGTCCACGGTTTTCTGTGGTAGAAACTTGCACGAAAGGAAGATAACTATGGCGCAAGAGCGCAAAGGTGTTGTAACGTTTGGCGGCAAGCCGGTCACCCTCGTGGGTCCGGAAATTAAAGTTGGCGACAGCGCGCCGAACTTTGAAGTGTTAGCGAATGACCGTTCGACGGTCACTTTGGATAATTCCAAAGGGAAAGTGCGTTTAATCAGTGTCGTTCCGTCCCTTGACACTGGTGTTTGCGACGCTCAAACCCGGCGTTTTAACGAGGAAGCCGCAAATCTCGGCGACAAAGTCGCGATTTTGACGATTAGCGCAGACCTTCCGTTTGCTCAAAAGCGCTGGTGCGGCGCGGCAGGCATCGAACAAGTGCAAACCCTTTCCGACCACCTGAGCATGTCCTTCGGCACTGCGTACGGTACCTACATGAAAGAACACCGTTTGGAATGCCGCGCAGTGTTCGTGGTTGATTCAAACGACAAAGTCACCTATGCCCAATACGTGCCGGAAGTGACACAGCATCCGGATTACGAAGCGGCTCTCGCTGCTGCAAAAGCCGCCAACTAAGTCTATTTGCGAAAAACCGGGCTTTTTTGGCGAACCGGACCGTTTGTACACAAACAACAAATGGGAACTCCCGCTTTGAAGACTGGGGGTTCCCATTTCTTATGGACCGTTCTTATCGATCCGTTTCTTATCAATCCGATTCTTATCAATCCCGTTTCTTATCGGCCGTTTCTTATGGGTGCGCAAAAGCCTACGACATCACCGATTCCGTACGGGGGCGTCGGCTGCCGCGGTCATTGCGGCGATTGTACAACACCAAGGCCACAACCAGGTACACAGCCCATGCCCCTGCCTGCAGGATGCTCGGGTGATCGGAGTATCCAACCAGAGCGTGAAGAACCGCTCCAACAGCAGTGTCTTGATTTAAGATTCCAGTCCAATTGAACACATAAGCCACTGGGCTTAAGACGTGGGCTTCGATGAGCGAACCAATGGCAGTCGCCAAAAGACCTGCCGCAACGACAATCAGCAAAGTTCCCATAACTTGAAAAAACGAGGTGAGATTGACCTTGTACGTCCCTTTGTAAATCACCCAACCCAAAACGGCGGCGATGGCAAACCCAACGACGGTGCCCAACACGACCATACTCGGGTGTCCGTGACCTTCGTATGCGAGCCCCAGCAAAAACATGACGGTTTCAATTCCCTCGCGGATCACGGTGATGAACGCCAAGAAGGTTAAAGAAGCTACCCCCCGCTTATCCAAAGCGGATTGGATCCTTTGCTGGATGTCCTTGCCCAAGAGGCGGCTGTTCTTTTTCATCCAAAACGTCATATACGACAAGATGACGACAGCCAGCAGCATCACGCTTGCCTCAAGGTACGTCTGGTATGCCCATTCTTGACCACTGCCCGTCACGACGTAGAGTCCCACTCCGACTAGCGCGGCTAACAATGCAGCCAACAACGTCCCCAACCAGACAAACTTGAATCCATCTGGGCGGTTCAGTCTGCGCAGGTACGAAAAGATGATCCCTAAAATAAGAGAAATTTCGACTCCTTCGCGGAGTGAAACCAGTAGAGCACCGTCGAACAAGCGACCCCTCCCCTTTCAGCCCAGGGATATGTGTCCCGATGTCTCCGATTGTAACGAGAAAAACATGACTGCACAAGTCAATTTTTAATTGGCGAGGAATAATTGTTACAATTTTGTTTCCAACAAAAAAAGCCCCGCACGATAGTGCCCGGGGCCATCTTTAGACTCTATTGATCCCTTAATGGGGTTTATGATCCCTTAATGGGGCTTATCCTTGCGCACCTTGGAAGAAGCGGTGTGTCCCGGTCCATTGAGCGTGGATGATTCGGTCCATAAGGTGGGCCTGCCTGCACTGCTCGCCGCATCGTGAGATGGGCCGGTTGGGTTGTGCGAATCCCCTGGACTCTGTGTTTGTCCTTGACCCGGCGAGGATTCGGAACCTTGCTGCGAGGGTGGTTCGGCCATACCTAATCCCACGCGCAGCGTATCGCTCCGAAAACCTCTGCGCAGACTTTCCACCGTGATTAAGTCAAGTGGTTTGATATTCCCTAGATTGACCTTGTTTCCCAGTTTCTTGATGTAGTAGGTTTGCTGTTTGGCTAGCGGGGCCTCCCAGATAAGCCGCGTCGATAACGGGCCCAAAATGTCCAGCAATGCCTGCACGTCGTTGTCGCGTACGTTTCCATCCCGATCGTATACGCCGACCTCGCGCCCAGCTTCACGGCCTTCCACAATGATGTAGTTCGCGCCACTGTTGAGGTCTCCGTGAATCATTTGCGCTTGTTCAGCCACCGGCAAGAAAGAACCGGGGAGTTTTTTGCCCACCTCAGAGAGCACCGTAAAACCCATCTTATTGGCGGTGCGAATCATTTCGCGGCGGGTTCGGAGCGGCAGGTCAATCGTGCCGTCTGAAACCTCTACGGCCCGAACACCTTGTTCCCACAGCGTCTTTAAGAAGTCTTTCCACACACCCTGTGTCACGGCAATTTCCAGTGATGTTCCCCCAGGATAGGCCAGCACTCCGTATTCCTGACACAAAGTCACCTTATCCATAATCCGCTCTGGTGGACTGACGGAGGCGCTGGCAAAACCAAACTTCCAAAAATCAACGTGATCGGAGGCCAATTGCAGCAAATCGCGCATCATCGTGATGGGTATCCCCGTATCGATGATCATGGTCAGCCCTGAAATGCGCGGCTTTGCCACCCGGCCCGGCAGTGCATCTGTCAACAGTTCAGTCCAATACCTTTTTTCCACCGATCCCGCTCCCTCATCTGTGTTTTTCACATCACAGAATATGGGCTTTACGAGCGGTTGGTGCGTGCATCAGCCTGGCCCAGCAGCGTGACTTGACGCCAAATTCTGTTTAGGCCGGAGGTCAGCGAATCAACATGGCCCCTGCTGCCACGAGCAAAACGATACCGGACAGCTTGTCCGCGGACAAAGATACCTTACGGCCTAAAAATCGCCCAATCTCAAGACCGACAAATGTCATCACCAGGCTGACGGTTCCAAAAACCAAAGCCGCCAGACCTAGTGGAAGCTTCAGCATCCCCAAACCAAACCCCACGGTCAGGTTGTCCAAACTCAAAGCCACCGCGAGAAAGACGGTCTGAAAGCCCTGTGCGCGATGTTCGCCTTCGTCCTGCTTCGCCGCTTTAAACAGCGAATAGAGCCCAGCTAGGACCAGCACCAACACACCTATGTAGCGAGCCTTATCGCCAATGAAACCGGCCAGGTCTTGTCCAACCCACATGCCGGCCACAGGCATGATCGCTTCGAAAATGCCAAACACCAAAGCGGTTCGCAATTGATGCCAGCGCCTCATGTTGGCAGCGCCCAGGGCGATGGAGGCAAACGTGTTGTTTAAAGCCATCGCCAAGCCCAGCATCACCAGTTGCCACATCGTCAATCGCTCTCCCCTGCTGCCTTGTTACCCCATACAATATCACATCCAAACTCAAAGTTCCCGCGGCGACGCGAGCCGATCGCAGGCATGGACGGCATGCCAAGAGAAGAAGGTTTTGAGGTTCATTAGCTGTGGTCCTCATTGGCCATGGGTCATTCGCGCAATCCGTTGCGCGTTGCTTCAGCCATTTTTTGCTTCATGATTTGGGGGAGCGCTTTGAGACGCAGCATGTCGCCGCTGATGGCAAACCCGAGTTCTCCTCCGCGCGCCATGTAAACGGCCCGTATGCGAAGTTGCTGCGCCATGAGCAGGCCGCCGACAAACTTGTTGATCAGATACAGTTGGGGGTTTCGAATAGGAGGTGTCAGCAGACTGGGCAATCGGCGCGGTTCGCGGGCAAGTTCAACGGCCGTGGCCACAAACCCGATTTCCTGGTCGATATTGGCAAACAAGGCCGTCAACGTCATCCCGGATTCCGTGTTATACAGGCTCAAACCGATAACCAGGTTTAAGACCATCATTATGAGGCGGTTGCGCCAAAACGACACCCGGTTTTCACGGAGAACTTTTTCAAGGTACGTCCACCGAAACCAATCTGACGATACAGTTCCAACAATGGTCGATGCACCGACCGCCCCATTTACGACGTAAGCTTCGTCAATCAGCAACAGGTACGCAAGCAGCGCCTCGAGGTTCAGGTATGCCTTAGCCGCTGGCCCTTTGGAAATTGGGTTCATGCGCGGCTTGATGCCGGAAGTGAGCCGCCAAAAGATGGGACCGCGCAGGGTGAGTTCGAACTGGGTAGGGTTCAAGGCAATAGCGCCAATGTCGATGTAGCCTAAAACCAATAAGATGGCCATGAGGGCCTGAAGGTCCCGCTTGGCCATTTTGCGCAGGTTCAGCATCATCCCTCATCCTGCGTGCGATAAACTGGTTTTTCTGCTTCAACCGTCCACTGCCATCCCGGCTTCAAATTGGCCACCGCATAACCGGTCAGGACCGCCATCCCCAATACAGACAGCACCCCGGCCAGGTCCCGGACTCCCCGGATAAACGCTCCTTCCTGCGCTGCAGTTTGCTCTTGTACGGTGGACTGCATCTTGCGACGGTTGTTGTTCGCGCGGGTCATCCGGCCCCTCCCCCTCTTACGTCGGCATCACGAAGAAGAAGACGTATAATGCTAAAGAAGTAAAAAACACAATCCAATCATGCCACACAGCCTTTTTGCTCACAGGCACCGTCTCCATCCCCGCATCACCTCAATCCTCTCCCTTTCAGGGATCATATGCGAATCCACCGTCTGGGACACTCAAAAAGGCCCGGCCCGCGGTGAAAATCAAGTGTCAAAAATTCAGGGTCAAGTGGAAGGAATCAAACGGTTGAGTGAGTAATGTTTGTCATACAGTCTATGACAGGTGAAGAAAGAAAGCGCAGCACAAAAGCCCGCACAAGGGAAATCCCCGAGGAGGAATGCAGCGTGGATTTATACATCCGGAAATGGCCAGCAGATTCGCCCAAGGCTCTCGTTGCGTTCGTCCATGGTGCTGCAGAACACAGCGGACGCTATGAACGAACGGCGCAGCGGTTCAACCAGGAACACCTGTATGTCCTAGCCTGCGACTTGCCTGGGCATGGCCGTTCACCAGGCCGACGCGGCCACATTCACTCTTTTGAAGACTACCTGCAGGCGGTCGACACCCTGGTTGAGGAGATGAAACACGTGGATGAAACCCTGCCCCGCTTCATTTTGGGACACAGTATGGGCGGGCTCATCGCGATCCGTTATGCCCAAACCCGGCGTCCAGACGTGAACGGTGTCATGGTCTCATCCCCGTTGCTCAGTCTATCCCTTCCCGTTTCTCCGCTGGCTGCAAAGTTGGCAAGGGTCATGTCCCGCATTTGGCCGACCTTTAGCCAAAGCAATCGAATCGCACCCCAAAACGTCAGCCGTTCTGCGGACGTTGTTGCTTCATACGCTTCCGACGCGCTGTTGGTTCGCAAAGTCAGCGCCCGTTGGTTTACGGAAATCAGCCAGGCGATGGACGATGCGGCAAAAGCGCCGCGTCTCAACGTTCCGAATTTAATTTTGCAAGCGGGCAGCGACCTGCTGGTGAACCCGCAAGCGACTCGGGCGTTTGCCCAGGTCAATGAGGGGGGCGCGAACCGCTTCGTCGAATACCCAAACCTCTATCACGAACTGCTCAACGAGCCGGAGCAAGAACAGGTGGTTCAAGAAGTCTTAAACTGGCTCTCCGGGCGTCTCAACGCCAACGCTTAAAAAACGCTTTAGGCGGATTGACTCTCCGAGGTGCTCCTGAGGTGCTCCTGAGGTGCCGACGGTTGCTGCCGGATTCAAAGCGGAGGAAACTGCGGCTTTCTTTTTTCCAAAAAGGCTTGAACGCCTTCTTTGTACTGAGGGCTTTCAAACGACTCCTCTACCAATTGGACAAGTTCCGGCACCTGTGAACTCAACCCGCGAAGTGAGGCTTGAACCATCCGTTTCGTGGCGCGAATCGAATTGGGCGCATTGGACGTCAACATCGAAGCGTACTCCAACGTCTGGGTTTGCAACTCCTCAGAAGACGCAAAAACCCGGTCTACCAAGCCTATCTGAAGCGCTTCCTCGGCACCCAACAACCGGCCGGAGAATAAGATGTCCTTAGCCCGACTGGGCCCGACCAAGTCCACGAGCATTTTGGTTTCCGTAAATCCGTAGACAATGCCCAGCTTGGCCGGCGTAATCCCCATCTTCAAGCTGCCGGAAGCAAAGCGAAAGTCACAAGCTACAGCGATTTCAGCTCCACCTCCCACGCAAAATCCATCCAACATTGCGATCGAAGGTTTATCAGAGGACTGGAGTACGCCGATTACCGCATCGGTCATCTTGCTGTATTCGCGGCTGGATGCCCCGCTGCGCAGCGTCGGAAATTCGGCAATGTCAGCTCCTGCGCAAAACGCCGCCGGGTCTGAACTGCGGATGACGACGACCTTGACCTCAGGAGTGCGCTCGCACTCCTCCAAAGCTCGCTTGATTTTCGTCCACATCTCGACGTTGAGCGCATTACGCTTTTCCGGACGATTTAAAACCACCTCTGCAATGTGGTCTCGGATTTGAAGAAATACCCTGTCCGTTTGGTTGCCATCTTGTTCCGGTGTATTTGTTATTTGGAGTCGATCTCGTTCCAACAGGATCCGCCTCTCTTTGTACCGCACCGCACGATGTATTCTGAGCATGTTTGTATTCAGATTAGCCTCAAGTGGGACACGGCGCAATCTTTTCGAAATTTGCATAGTGTGTACGGGGTGGTATAGATGCCATATGTCGAAGTCGAGCCAGGCGTTCAGTTGTTTTATGAAGTCCGGGGGAATCCAAGGGGAAAGACCATCTTGTTTGTGCATGGATGGACGATGAGTCACGACGTTTGGGAATACCAGGTGTCTGAACTCGCTCAAGATTACCACACCGTGGTTCTGGACTTGCGCGGCCATGGCGATTCAGATAAGCCCTGGGGTTCGTACAGTTACGACGTGTTTGCAAAGGACATTCGAACCGCCGTGCAAAAGCTTGGTCTAGGTAAGTTTACGTTTGTCGGATGGTCGCTGGGGGGCGCCATCGGAACCTTGTACGCTGCACGCCACGCCAGCGAGTTGAACGGACTCGTATCCGTGGATGGAGCCGTGCCGTACTTTGTTCGGACATCCGCGATTCCCGCAGGACCGACGAAAGACGAAGTCAATCGCTGGATCGACCAAGAGAGCAGCCAAAGACCTGAGTTCACCAAACAGTTTGTGGACTCCATGTTTTACAACTCAGTCGGCGCTGAAACGAAACTGTGGATTTGGGACATCTGCATGAAGGCTTCCTGGAACGCGGCCATCCAGTCTCTCATTACATTGCGCGACACCGACCTCGTGAAACTTCTACCGAACGTCAAGGTACCGACCGCTGTCTTTCACGGAGCTCACGACACCGTGGTACCTTACGAATTTGGCCAGTTTACGGCTGGGAAAATTTCAAATGCCAAACTGGTACCATTCCACAGAAGCGGACACGTCCCGTTTATTGAAGAGAAACAGAAGTTTAACCAGGAACTCACTCGTTTTATTGAGCAACAACCTCGGCAGCGTCCCAAGTCGCGGTGGTTTCGTCGATAAGGCTTTCAAGTTCGTTCTGGCAAGGTTTCGCATGAAGCCTTTAGAATAGTTTTGTAAAATTTGGGAACGATACCGTTCAAGTATAAAAGAGGCAGGGGACTGACATCTGAGTGAGTGCCTTACCCATCAGTCCCCAGGGACGCCGTGATGCCGTGGCAGGGCAATAGACTCTGCCAATTTCGTTGTTTTTCACGCGATCGGCTGGAATGATAGTACGACCGGGATGAACTCTGGGTTGTATCGGTAGAGCGGCCCGCCAATTGGGTTGGACAGGCCTGAACAAGACAGGTTCCGCACAGAACTGGAGCCGCAGCAAATGGGGTCCACAAGGAATTGGAGTCGTAAGGAAGTGAAGTCGTAAAAAGTGGAGTCAGGAAGTGAACTCCACTCAGAAGCGAAGTCGAGAAGGAAGGTGGTTTTCTGTGCGATGACCCGGACCAACAAAGCGGGAAACCATACGCCCCTTCACCTCGGTTCCCGCGGCGCTACGCTTCGAGCGGTTACATCCGTCATGATTGTTGCAGTATGTTCTACCTTTCTAACAGGGTGTTGGAGTGCACGGGAACTGAACCGTTCCGCACTCATCGCCGGGGTAGGCTTTGACCGTCAAGGCGACTTGTACAAGATGACCGTGCAAATCGTACAACCACAGAAACTGCAACCCAACAACCGCGGACAGACCCAGCGGGCGGTATTCGAGTCCGAACAAACTGGACATTCCATCTTTAATGTCATCCGACTGTTCCCAGAGCACGCGACGAGAAAGCTGTTTTGGTCCCACTGCAGAATCTTCGTCATCGGTTCGGACATGGCCAAAGAAGGCGTGACGCAGACGCTGAACTGGTTTTACCGGAACCAGGAATTGCGTCCGCTCAGCTACGTTGCTGTTTCGAGCACGACCGCAGCAAGTATCATGTATACCAAAACCCACCTGGAAGCGGTGCCTGCCTATGACATTGCCGACGACATCGAAACCATGACCGATACCTCCAGGGCGCCCGTTGTCCGTCTCAAAGACTTTATGCAAATGACGTCCAGTCCGGAGCATGCTGCGTATGCGCCCTTGATTGACGGAATGCGAGTCAAAGGAACCGCGGTTTTTTTGCACGATAAGTTAGTCGGGACACTCAACGGGGATGAATCGCGAGGTCTGGTGTGCCTGAATAACCAAGTACGCAGCGGCGATATCACCTTTTCGGCTGTGGAAGACTCCAAAGATACGGCGGAAAAAGACTTTATGTCCCTAGAAATCATCCATTCCAACACCCGTAAAACCGTCCAGTTTGGGGGCAGACTCCCGAAGGTCGTCTACCAAATTTACTGTGTCGCGGACATTGCTGACGATCCCTCGCCGACCGGCCACACCGAAGCGGACATCCAAAAGATTGAACAACGGGCGGCTGCCCGGATTGTAGAAACGTCCAGCGCGTGCATCACAAAGGTAAAATCCTACGACGCAGACGTCATTGGCGCGGGTGAGGCGATTCACCGGGCTAACCCGAGGACCTGGAACCAACTCGCGAGCCAATGGGATGCCCTATTCCCAAATTTGCCAACCGAAGTCCTAGCCAGTGTCCGAATTCGTCACGAAGGTCTAATTCAGGCTCGAAAGTGAGGCTTTGCGTGTGAAGCTGAACCGCGGCCACATCTTCTATCTTGCTTTCATGAACTACTCCATCCTCAATCTTTGGCTCCTGCCATTCGCATTTCACATTGTTGGCCGCGACCTTTGGTTGAGCACCCTTGCGGCTGGTGCGATTGGCGTGTTAGTGGCTGTTGTCATGTGGAACTTCGATCGGTCCCATCCAGAAGAAGGAGCGATGGATGCAGCCCTAAGTGGGTCGGGAAAGTGGTTCCAAACTGCGCTTCTCGTCGTCAGCATCCTCTATTTGTTGTTTCTTTGCATCACAGGCACCGCATATGTGGCCCAATTTATCAGCATTGGTTTTATCCAGGAAACGCCGTTTAAGGTCATTGTCCTCGTGTTTGTCCTGGTCACTGCTTATGCGGTACATCGCGGCATTTGGGCAATTGCCAACGCGGCAGGGATCTTCTCTTTGCTGGCAATGGTAACAGGCAGCATCATGAGTCTGTCCATCACCGTGCACCGGCAAATGAATAATTTCCTACCCATCGCCGAGAACGGGATTGGCCCCATCCTGCTTGGCACGTTGCTGTTCGTCCCCATTTGGACGGAAATGTTTTTTCTGTTGTTTGTCCCCCGCAAAACGTTCGAGGGGAGGCAGTGGCTGAACACCTACCTTTGGATCGTGGGCGTGAATACATTCGTATTCATTGGACACACGATTGGTCCCGTCAGCGTCTTTGGGATCGAACAGACTAAGAACATGAACTTTCCAGAGTTGAATTCTGTTAAGGTCATTGGGCTTGGATTTATCGACCGCTTTGATGTGTACGGCTTGGCTTTAATGATCTTTGGGACCTTTGTGCGCGTCTCATTTTACGGTTGGCTCATGCTCTCGCATGTGTACCGTCTCTTGAAGCAAAACCCCACCAAGGTCTCTTGGCTGGGACCTGCGTCCACTGCTGCCGCGTTGTGGCTCGGGGCCATTGTATTGTTCCCGGACTCTGTGTTTTTCACCTCCCTGACGGGACCTTTCGTTTACTCCAGCGTGGGGTTCCTGGCTTTCTTCGCTTTATCGGTTCTATATCTGAGCCGGCGCCGCAAAGTGTAGAAAGAAACAGACGGGAAAGTCCGCTGCAAACTTCTGCGCGGACCTCCAACGTCTGTTTTTTGAACCGTGAAAGTTGTCACCCGCGTCAACGCGAAAGTCAAATGGTGCCCGTACTTTTTTCGCGTTGACTGGACTTGCTGGGTGAGGGGCAGATACTGGCTTACGAGAGTTGACCCTTTTCGTACTGCTCCCGCAGCGTTTTCTTCGAAAACTTTCCGACGCTTGTCTTCGGGATTTCGTGGACAAACACCACATCATCGGGCAGCCACCACTTGGCGACTCGGGTTTCAAGGAACTCCATAATGTCTTTTTTCGTCACTTTCCCCTGACTCTCCGGTGTCAATACGACACAGGCCAGTGGCCGTTCTTGCCATTTTTCGTGTGCAATCGCGATCACGGCGGCTTCAGCCACCGCAGGATGCCCCATAATGGCGTTTTCAAGGTCGACGGACGAGATCCATTCCCCACCGCTCTTAATTAAATCCCGGGTCCGGTCGACGAGCTGTAAATACCCGTTTTCATCCATGGTGGCAATGTCACCGGTTCTAAACCAACCGTCCACAAAGGACTCCTTGGTTTTTGCAGGGTCCTTGTAGTACTCGTCAATGATCCAAGGGCCCTTTAACAACAGTTCGCCCATTTCTTTGCCGTCGTGGGCAACCTCTTGGCCGTCCGCGTTGACAATGCGCATCTCGAGCCCAGGCAGAATCAAGCCGGTTTTCGCCCGCACGCGGTACAACTCTTCCTCATTGGCGTCCTGGAACCTGGCCTTTGGAACGTTGACAAACGTGACCGGACTGGTCTCGGTTTGGCCGTAACCCTGATACAATTTCACGCCGAGTTCGTCCTGATAGGCTTTGGCCAAAGACATGGGCAATGCCGCCCCGCCGGACATCAAGTAGCGCACGTGACTAAAGTCGTACTTGCCTGGATTTTCTCGGACGTGGTTTAAAACGCCCATCCAGATGGTCGGAACACCCGCACTGAACGTGACCTTCTCGCTATGAATCAGGTCAGCAAAATCCTTGGCTTGCGGGCGGCTGCCTGGGTACACTTGCTTTGCTCCGACCCATGTGTCAGCATACGGCCGCCCCCAGGCGTTGACGTGAAACATCGGAACGATGGGCATGGTTACGTCCCTCTCGTCGGTCCCTAGTTCCCCGACCAAGGCCGTCAAACAGTGAAGGTACAGGCCGCGATGGGTGTATACCACCCCTTTAGGCATCCCGGTCGTTGCCGAAGTATATCCCAAAATGGCCGGAGTCTGTTCGTCAAAAAGCGGAAAGTCGTACTCCTCGCTCTCATCGCGAATCAGGGCCTCGTAGGAATGGACGTTTTTCAACTTGGTATTTGGCAGTTCAGGTTTGTCTGTCATGATGACGTAGTGTTCAACGGTCGGAATCTCATCCTGAATGTCTTCAATCACCGGAACGAGGTCCTCGTCGACAAACATGACCTTATCCTCCGCGTGGTTGATCACGTAGATGAGTTGCTCCCGAAACAACCGGATATTTACAGTGTGCAGAATGCGCTGGGTCAGCGGTACGGCAAAGTACAGCTCGAGGTGGCGGTGGTTGTTCCATGCAAACGAAGCGATGTGCTGGTTGGCGGAAACACCGAGCTTGTCCAGCGCGTTCGCCAATTGATTGACGCGGCGGCTCATGTCCGCGTAGGAATAACGGAAGGTTCCGGAAAAGTCTCGAGACACAATCTCCTTTTCAGGAAACACGGTTTTTGCGCGATATAATACCGACCTTAACAGCAACGGGTAGTCCATCATGCCAACACACACTCCTCACCCAGTCATATTCAAAACCGCTATGTGATCTACCCTATTATAATGAAACCGGTTACAGATTTCTACATAAGCCCTTTTCGATTCCAAATATTTAGTCTTTACAGGCTGTGTTCTGTAATACAGAACATCATTCCGTGTTTTAAAACTTTCTGATAGTATAGAACCATAGCACTCTTTACAGGTGCCAAAATAGAATGGAGGGTCTTGCCACCATGTCATTCGAGAACGGTCAGTACCCCGCAGGAGTAGAGGTTTTGGCTCCTGTGTCGTCGCAGTTTGCGGAAATTTTGACCCCGGATGCTTTGGCTTTTGTTGCTAAATTGGCACGCACATTCGATTCCAGGCGCCAGGAATTGCTGCAAAAGCGCCACGATCGCGAAGAGCGGATTCACGCGGGTGAGCTTCCGGATTTTCTCCCTGAAACCGCGGATATACGCAACGGCGATTGGACCATCGCGCCGCTTCCTGCAGACCTTCAGGACCGCAGAGTCGAAATCACCGGTCCGTCCAGCGATCGAAAGATGGTTATCAACGCCTTCAATTCCGGCGCGAAGTGCTTTATGGCCGACTTTGAAGATGCGAACTCTCCGACGTGGGAAAACTCCATACAGGGGCAAATCAATTTGCGCGACGCGATTCGGCGGGAAATCAACTTCACCAGCCCGGAAGGAAAACAGTACGCGCTCAAAGACAATACTGCAGTCCTCATTGTACGTCCACGAGGTTGGCACCTTAACGAAAAGCACGTTCGGATTGACGGTCAAGAGGTTTCCGGAAGCCTGTTTGACTTCGGTTTATTCTTTTACCACAACGCAAAAAGGCTGATAGAGAACGGTTCGGGACCTTACTTTTACCTGCCGAAGATGGAGAGTCACCTCGAAGCCAGGCTGTGGAACGACGTGTTTGTCTTGGCGCAAGGCGAACTGGGCGTACCCCAGGGAACCATTAAAGCAACCGTTCTCATCGAGACCATCCTCGCTGCGTTTGAAGAAGACGAAATTCTCTATGAGCTGAGAAACCACTCCGCCGGCTTGAACTGCGGCCGCTGGGATTACATCTTTAGCTACATCAAGAAGCTGCGCAACCAGCCGCATGTGATTCTTCCCGACAGGGCTGCTGTCACCATGACGGTTCCGTTCATGCGCGCCTATACGCTGAACACCATTCGGACCTGCCATCGCCGCAACGCGCCGGCCATCGGCGGAATGGCCGCCCAAATCCCGGTGAAAGGCGATGCGGCAGCCAATGAGGACGCTTTTGCCAAGGTGCGTGCGGATAAGCAACGCGAAGCGACGGACGGCCACGACGGTACCTGGGTCGCGCACCCGGGCTTGGTGCCCGTAGCTTTGGAGGTTTTCAACGAGATCATGAAGACTCCGAACCAAATCGACCGCAAGCGTGAGGACGTCACGGTATCTGCTGCAGACTTGTTGGCGGTGCCGGAAGGCAAAATCACCGAAAGTGGATTGCGCAACAACATCAGCGTAGGCCTGCAGTATATCGAAGCTTGGCTG
Source organism: Alicyclobacillus tolerans (assembly GCF_021739485.1). Lineage (GTDB taxonomy): Bacteria > Bacillota > Bacilli > Alicyclobacillales > Alicyclobacillaceae > Alicyclobacillus_K > Alicyclobacillus_K tolerans_A. The sequence goes on along the minus strand of NZ_JAJFNK010000009.1, from coordinate 85,730 downwards.
CGCGGGTCCGGCGCGGTGCCGATTTTCAACCTGATGGAAGATGCCGCCACCGCGGAGATCTCCCGGACGCAAGTGTGGCAGTGGATTCATCATCCCAAAGGCGTCCTGGACGACGGCCGCAAAGTCACCGTGGAACTGTTCGAAACCCTCATGCAAGAGGAGTTAACGAAAATTCAGACCAGTATCGGGGAGACCGCTTACAGTGCAGCCAAGTTTGAAGTCGCGACCGACCTGTTCCGCAAGCTCTCGGTACAAGACGAGTTCGAGGAGTTTTTGACCCTTCCGGGTTACCAACACCTGAACTAAGTGCAGGCACTCTGAGCTCACGGGAGCCATGTGCGGCCACTGTAAGACTCTCTTTATAAGGAGGCTGGCTCGAATAATAGCCAGATTGGAGTGCCGGGTTCGCGAGCAGAGAGTTGCCATTTGTTTTTTCGGGGGAAAATGGAAGGGTAAGTGTTGGAACGTCTCCCGTTCAGTGAATAGAATTTACGCTATGCCTGGCCGTGACCCGGGCTTTCCCTTCCCTGAATGAACTGCCCATGCTGGGCGCAATAAAAAGGTGTAGCTCAGGCAGACGCCTGAGCTACACCTTTTTAAGAAGTTTAGAAATTTAGAGTTTGGCCAGTCCTGCGCCAGCCCGCAGCACACTGCGGTCACCATTACTTCGCAACGAATTGGTAGATTTTGCGTGATGCGGTTTCATACTGCGCAATCGCGTTGTCGTACTGCAAAGTGACTCCGATGTCGTCCAGCCCTTCCATCATCAGGTGGCGGCGATACGGGTCGATCTCGAACGGAATGCTCAGTCCGCCATCGTCGATAATGCGTTGGTTTTCGAGGTCTACCGTCGCAGTGTAGCCCTCGGCCTCTGCTGCAGCAAACAGGCGATCGACGTCGGCTGCATCCAGTTTGATGGCGAGGACGCCGTTTTTCGAGCAGTTGTTAAAGAAAATATCTGCGAACGAGGGCGCGATCACGGCTCTAAAGCCGTAGTCGGCCAACGCCCAAACCGCGTGCTCACGCGACGAGCCGCAGCCAAAGTTATCGCGGGCAATCAGGATACTCGCCCCCTGGTAACGCGGCTGATTCAGTTCGAACTCGGGATTTGGCGAACCGTCGCTCAGGTAACGCCAATCGTTGAATAAAAATTGTCCAAAACCAGAGCGCTCCACGCGCTTCAAAAACTGTTTCGGAATGATCTGGTCCGTGTCTACGTTTACGCGGTCCAGTGCAGCTACAAGGCCTTTATGCTGAATGAGAGGTTCCAACTCCGCCACTCCCTTCTTGAGTCAAATCTCTGAGGTCTACAAAGTGTCCCGCAACCGCTGCTGCGGCCGCCATCATCGGGCTGACCAAGTGTGTGCGAGCGCCGCGTCCTTGACGGCCTTCGAAGTTGCGGTTGGACGTCGAAGCGCACCTCTCGCCGGCCGGAATGAGGTCCGGATTCATACCCAGGCACATGCTGCATCCGGGTTCGCGCCACTCGAAGCCCGCTTCCGTGAAAATTTTGTGCAGTCCTTCTTGCTCGGCCTGCAGCTTGACCTTTTTCGATCCCGGCACGACCAACGCCCGCACCGACTCGTGAACTTTGCGGCCCTGAATCACGCTGGCTGCAGCTCTGAGGTCTTCAATGCGCGCATTCGTGCAGGACCCAATGAACACGTGCTGAATCGCAATATCGGTGATTTTCTGACCCGGTTCCAAGCCCATGTACGCCAGCGCTTGCTTGGCGGCGCGGCGCTCGGCTTCACTTTCGAAGGAATCGGGGTCCGGCACTTGACCATTGATGCCTGCGCCCATACCGGGGTTCGTTCCCCAAGTGACCTGCGGCTCCATGCTGGATACGTCCAGCACAATCTCCTGGTCAAACACTGCGCCTTCGTCCGTCCACAGCGATTTCCATTCGTTGACGGCTGCTTCGAAGTCTTCGCCTTTCGGTGCATACCGCCGACCCTTGAGGTAATTAAACGTGGTCTCGTCCGGGCGAATCAAGCCCGCGCGCGCACCGGCTTCGATGGTCATGTTGCACACCGTCATGCGCTCTTCCATCGACATGTTCTCGATGACTTCGCCGCAGTATTCGATGACGTAGCCCGTTCCAAAGTTAATGCCGTGCTGTGCGATGATAGCCAGGATGACGTCCTTCGCCGAAATTCCTGGGTGGCGCTTGCCAACAACTTCCACCTTCAGGGTTTTCGGTTTGGCCTGCCACAAACACTGCGTCGCGAGCACGTGTTCGACTTCGCTGGTGCCGATGCCGAACGCCAAGGCTCCAAATGCGCCGTGCGTCGACGTGTGGCTGTCACCGCAAACGATCGTCTTACCCGGCATGGTCAGGCCAAGTTCCGGGCCGATGACGTGCACGATGCCCTGGTCTGGACTATCCATGCCCGCCAGTTGAACGCCGAACTCTTCACAGTTTTGCTGCAAGACTTCAATTTGTTTCTTGGCAATCGGGTCGTCGATCACGTTTGGATTCACAGTCGGCACGTTGTGGTCCATCGTCGCAAAGGTCAGCTCTGGCCTGCGGACCTGGCGTCCTGCCATACGCAAGCCTTCAAACGCCTGCGGAGAAGTGACTTCGTGGACCAGGTGCAAGTCGATGTAGATGAGACCCGGCTTGTTCTCTTCCGCAGCCACTACGTGTTGGTTCCAAATTTTTTCAAACATCGTCAATGGTTTCATTGTTGAACACCTCTCTTCAAGGCATCTCGCACAGCGTCACCCATTTGCCGCGTGGAGTATGTGGATTCACCCGGAAGCGCCAAATCGGCCGTTCTCGCACCGCTTTGCAAGACGGTCGTCACAGCGAGTTCAATCGCCTTGGCTTCGTCCGGTAAGTTCAGAGAATAGCGGTACATCATCGCCGTGGACAGGAAGGTCGCGAGCGGATTGGCCAGCCCTTTGCCCGCAATGTCCGGCGCCGAACCGTGTACAGGTTCGTAGAGTCCAGGACCCTGTTGGCTCAAACTCGCAGAAGGCAAAAGACCAATCGAACCTGTAATCATGGCCGCCTCGTCGCTCAGGATGTCGCCAAACATGTTCTCCGTGACCAGCACGTCGAACTGCGCTGGGTTTTTCACGATTTGCATCGCGGCGTTGTCGACCAGAACATGCGACAACTCGACGTCCGGGTAGTCTGCCGACAACCGCTCTGCCACTTCGCGCCACAGCCGGCTGCTTTCCAGCACGTTGGCCTTGTCCACCGAAGTCAAACGCTTGTTGCGTTTGCGCGCCGTTTCAAATCCGAGTCGCAAAATGGCCTCAATTTCGACTTCTGAGTATAAAAGTGTGTCGAGAACTTCCAGGCCCTGATCCCCTTCGCGCCGTCCGCGCGGTTGGCCGAAGTACAACCCGCCCGTCAGTTCCCGCAATATGACAAAGTCGACTCCTTTAACCACTTCGGGCTTCAACGTCGAGGCGTGAGCGAGGCTGTCGAACACCGTGATGGGCCGCAGGTTCGCGTATACAGCCAAGGATTTGCGCAGCCCGAGCAGGCCGGCCTCAGGCCGCATGTTTCCTTGGCCCTTGTCCCACTTTGGACCTCCCACTGCACCCAACAGTACAGCGTCGCTTGAGGATGCCAGTTCCACCGTCGCCTGCGGCAAAGGAGTACCTTCCTCATCAATGGCGATCCCGCCGATCTTGCCATAAGCAAATTCCGTGTGGTGGCCGAACAATCCGTCGACCGTCTGGATGAGATGCACTGCCTCTTGCGTCACTTCCGGGCCGATTCCATCCCCGGGCAACACTGCAATCCGTTTTTCCAAACCTCTCGCTCCCTTGTGGTTCTCGCTTTACATGTGGCCGTTCTCGCTTTGGATGCGCAACAGCGACCTCAGGGATTGCCTGGGGCCGCCGCCCGAATTTAACGGCAAAAACGATGCGAAGGCCCGCTTCGCCGACTCCGTTTCCGTCGCCGCTCAGCAGGCCTTCAAAAGCAGATTACCGCTTTTTGATGAACGGCATCATTTCGCGCAGTTGGCGTCCCACGACTTCAATCGGGTGCTCTTGCTCGTTGCGGTTAATGGCGTTGAAGACTGGGCGGTTGGCCTGGTTCTCCAAGATCCATCCCTTCGCAAACTGTCCGGCCTGGATCTCGCCCAACAGCTTCTTCATTTCCTTTTTCGTATCTTCAGAGACGATGCGAGGGCCAGCCGTAAAGTCGCCCCATTGTGCGGTGTCCGAGATGGAGTAGCGCATGTACTCCAAGCCGCCTTCGTAAATCAGGTCGACAATCAGCTTCATTTCGTGCAGGCACTCAAAGTAGGCAATTTCCGGTTGATACCCAGCGTCCACGAGAGTTTCGAAGCCCGACTTAATCAAAGCGGACAATCCGCCACACAACACGGCTTGCTCGCCGAACAAGTCGGTTTCCGTCTCTTCCTTGAAGCTCGTTTCCAAAACGCCTGCGCGAGCGGCACCAATGCCTTTCGCGTAAGCCAGAGCCAACTCTTTGGCGCGGCCGGTGGCATCTTGCTGTACGGCAATCAGAGACGGGACGCCGCCGCCTTGTTCGTAAACGCGGCGAACCAAGTGACCAGGACCTTTCGGAGCGACGAGGAGGACGTCCACGTCGGCCGGTGGAACAATCTGGCTAAAGTGAATGTTGAAACCGTGAGCGAACAGCAGGGCCTTGCCGGCCGTCAGGTGCTGTGCGATCGATTGGTTATAAACCTCGGGCTGCCTCTCGTCCGGAAGCAAAATCATGATGACATCCGCCAACGCAGCGGCATCCGCCACTGGATGAACCGCGAAACCGTCCTCGCGTGCCGCAGTCGCGCCGCGTCCTTCGCGAATGCCGATAATCACTTCTAAACCGCTGTCGCGCAGGTTCTGAGCGTGCGCATGACCTTGGGAACCATAGCCGATAACGGCGATTTTTTTACCTTTGAGTAGATCCATTGCGATGTCGTGATCGTAGTAGACTTTTGCTGGCATTGTTTCGTCTCCTCCAAAACATTCACATAAGTGAGTTTGTTGTAATCCATTGATTCTTTCTATTAATCTATAGGAATTCTATGAAATTGGCAACGATTAAACAGTCAAGCTGGCGCGCCCTTGGCGTGCGACTTCAACCATGCGGTCGCTGTCCCGGGTGAACGCCGTCAGGCCGGTACGGGCTAGTTCCTTAATTCCGTACGGCCGCAGCAGGGCAATCAGCGCCTCAATTTTGTCGGTGTCGCCGGTTGCCTGCACCGTCACGCTCTCGCGGGTGACGTCGATGATGGACGCGCGGAACGGATCGATGAGACTGTTCAGTTCCGCCCGGGTGCTCAAAGGGCTGTTGACCTTAATGAGCACCAGTTCGCGAGCCACCATGGCCACATCGGTGATGTCCGAGACTTTCAGCACATCAATCTGTTTGTGCAGTTGTTTGATAACCTGCTCGACATTGCGCTCGTCGTCGGCATTGATGACTATCGTCATCCGCGACAACCCAGCCGTCTCCGTCTCCCCGACGGTGATGCTTTGAATGTTGAAACCCCTGCGCAAAAACAATCCGGTGATCCGGTTGAGAACACCCATCTGGTTATTGACGATAACGGTCAGTACTCGATTCACGGTTTGATCCCCACCATTTCGTGGATTCCTTTGCCAGCCGGTATCATCGGAAAGACGTTTTCATCCGGAGCGACGCGGCAATCAATTAAAACCGGCCCGTTTGTCTTCATCGCCTCTTCGAGCGCTTTCTTCGCCTCTTGCTCGTTCGTGGCCTGATAGGCCGGCATCCGATAAGCCTCGGCTAACTTCACGAAGTCGGGCTGCACGGGCATGAGAGACTCCGAGTAGCGCTTGTTGTAGAAAATCTCCTGCCACTGCCGCACCATGCCCAGGCAGAAGTTGTTGACGATCACGATCTTAACCGGCAGTTGGTATTCGACGAACACGGACAGTTCCTGAAGCGTCATTTGGAACCCTGCGTCGCCGAGCACCGCGATCACCGGCGTGTCCGGCATGCCCATCTGTGCACCAATTGCGGCAGGCAATCCAAACCCCATCGTGCCAAGGCCTCCCGATGTCACCCACCGGTTCGGCTGATCAAACGGGTAGAACTGCGCCGCCCACATTTGATGCTGCCCGACGTCGGTCACGACGACCGCATCGCCTCGGGTGATTTCGTGCACCATCTCGATGAGGCGCTGAGGTTTCAAGGTCACGCCGTCCTCTTTGTACCAGTACGGATACTCTTTGAGATTCGAACGAACCTCGTTCACCCATGGGGCAAAGTCTGTTTCGCCAATGGGTTCTTCCAGCAGCATCTTGAGAGCTTCTTTCGCATCCCCAACCACCGGAATATCCGTGGCCACATTCTTGCCGATTTCCGCTGGGTCGATGTCGACGTGGACAACGACGGCGCTCGGCGCGAATTCGGCTAGATTCCCGGTCACGCGGTCGTCAAAGCGCGCGCCGATGTTGATGAGCAAATCGGAATCGTAAATCGCCTTGTTGGCGGCATAGCAGCCGTGCATCCCCGTCATTCCGAGCGCCAACGGGTGGCTTGCGGGCAAAGCCCCAATCCCCAAGAGGGTGTTAGCAACGGGAATGTTGACTTTCTCGACGAACTGTTGAAACACTTCTCCAGCCCGAGCGTGCAGTAGGCCTGCTCCGGCCAAAATCACCGGCTTTTGCGCGCGCTCGATGGCCTTAGCCACTTTCCGAATCTGAAGGCGATTCGGAACAATCGTCGGTTGGTAACCGGGTACTCGAATGGGCTGGTCGTAGTCAAACAGCCCAAGAGCGTTTGCAACGTCCTTAGGAACGTCAATCAAAACCGGACCCGGACGGCCTGTAGAAGCGATGTGGAAGGCTTCCTTGATGACCTGGGCAAGTTGATCGACGTCGCGGACTTGGTAGTTGTGTTTGGTGATGGGCATTGTAATGCCGACAATAGAGGCTTCCTGAAACGCATCCGACCCGATGACTCCAGTGGCCACTTGGCCCGTAAAGACGACGAGCGGCAAGGAGTCCATCATGGCGTCGGCGAGTCCCGTAACCAAATTCGTGGCGCCCGGTCCGGATGTGGCCATCACGACTCCCGGTCTTCCCGTGACTCTGGCATAGCCTTCCGCAGCGTGGATGGCACCTTGTTCATGCCGCGTCAATACATGTGGAATTCCCCCGTCGTACAGTGCGTCGTAAATCGGCAAAACGGCGCCGCCTGGGTATCCAAAAATCACTTCAACGTTCTCCCGTTTCAAGGACTCGACAAGAATTTGAGCCCCGTTTAACGTCCGCTTGCTGGATTCAGCCGCGGATTCGTGCTGCTTCAGGTTGACACTCATCCGTACTCCCTCCTCTTCGTCCTTAGGTTAAACGCATCGCGTCCTGAGTTGAGACGCATCCTGAATCAGACCTTCATGATACCGCCGGTGTTTGCCGAGGTGACGAGTTTGGCGTAACGCGCGAGCCAACCTGTTTGCACCTTGGGGTCCGGTGCCGCAAAGTTTTCTTGGCGCCGTTTGAGTTCTTCCTCGGAAACGAGAAGCTCAATGCCTCTGCCGGGAAGGTCGATGCGGATGCGGTCGCCGTTTTCAACGAAAGCAATGGGACCGCCCTCGGCCGCCTCCGGCGAAATGTGGCCGACGCAGATGCCTCGGGTCGCTCCGGAAAAGCGTCCGTCGGTAATCAGGGCCACCTCAGTGCCAAGCCCGCGTCCGACAATGGAAGAGGTCGGCGCCAGCATTTCCGGCATTCCAGGGCCTCCTTTAGGACCTTCATAGCGGATGACCACGACGTGACCTGCCTTGACAGCTCCTTCGTCAATGCCCTTTTGAGCTTCCTCTTGAGAGTGGAACACAATGGCTTCGCCTTCAAACACTTTGACGGAAGGGTCTACCGCACCGACTTTGATGACCGCCCCTTCCGGCGCAATGTTGCCGTATAAAATCGACAACCCGCCGACAGTGCTGTAGGGATCGTCCAAAGGCCGGATGACCTTCGGGTTTTTGATCTCGTAGTCTGCTACGTTCTCTGCCATCGTCTTGCCTGTGATGGTGATGCGGTCCGGATGGATGGCTCCAGGAACCTTGGTCAGTTGGTTGATAATGGCGCTGATTCCGCCGGCCCGGTGCACATCGTGCATCGAGTACTCGGAGGCTGGACTGATTTTTGCCAAATACGGCACGCGCTCCGCGATTTCGTTAATTCTGCGCAAATCGTATTGGATACCTGCTTCGTTTGCGATGGCCAGCAAGTGGAGCACCGTGTTTGTCGATCCGCCCATGGCCATATCGAGTGCAAACGCGTCGTCGATGGCTTCCTGGGTGATGATGTCGCGCGGTTTGATGTCCTTTTCAATCAGGTTCATCAAGTGTCCGACGGCGTCCTTAATCAATTGATGGCGCTCGTCGGAGGTTGCCACAATCGTTCCATTGCCAGGCAGTGCGATGCCGAGCATTTCCATGATAGAGTTCATAGAGTTGGCCGTGAACATACCTGAGCACGAACCGCAAGTCGGGCACGCGTTTTGCTCAATCTCCAGCAGCTGCTCGCTGGACATCTTACCGGCCATGTAACTTCCGACGCCTTCGAAGACGGAAGTCAGCGACAGGTTTGAACCGGTGCTGGATTTTCCCGCTTCCATCGGGCCGCCGGATACGAAGACGGCCGGGACGTTCGTGCGAACCGCTGCCAGCAACATTCCTGGAGTGATTTTGTCGCAGTTCGGGATGTAGAACACGCCGTCGAACCAATGGGCGTTGATCATCGTTTCGGCTGAATCCGCGATCAGTTCGCGGCTCGGAAGAGAGTAACGCATTCCGATGTGCCCCATGGCAATTCCATCGTCGACGCCGATGGTGTTGAATTCGAACGGAATGCCGCCTGCTTCACGGATGGCCTGCTTGACCACCTCTGCAAACTTATTGAGATGTACATGACCGGGGATGATGTCGACGTAGGAGTTGCAGACTCCGATGAATGGTTTGTGTAAATCCGTGGGTTTCACGCCGGCCGCGTACAGCAGACTTCGATGGGGTGCGCGGTCCACGCCTTTTTTGATCATGTCACTTCGCCTTGGCTGCATGTTGTGGTTTCCCTCGCCTTCTCATTACATAGTACAAGCTGTTTGATACAAGCTGTGTGGTTCAACTCGCATGGATTGATGCGCTCTGCACAAGTGGTACAAGTTTGCGCGGTCCGTCTCATTCAGGCCGGGCCGCGCGCAGTGTACCTCGCATGGCCGCGTGGTCAGCGGCCGTTTGTTGAAGCCAAACCTTACTTTGCTTTGCCTTTATACGTTCCGGTCCTTAAGCTTGCGCCCTCTTCAAACTTGCGGTGTCTTCAAGCTTGCCGTGTCTTCAAGCCTGCTCTGTAAAGACTTTCACGCCGTCGTCCACGACGATCTTCTGGAAAGCTTCGAGCAGACGCTTGGTGTGTTCTCCCGGCTTGCCGTCGCCAATGACTCGTCCATCCACCTTTACGACAGGAATCATTTCGGCGGCCGTCCCCGTCAGGAACACTTCGTCCGCGTTGTATACGTCGTGGCGCGTGAAGGGCTCTTCTTTGACCGCGTAGCCCAGTTGCTTGGCGACATCGATGATGGCTCCGCGAGTAATTCCCTTGAGCGCCCCGACATAGGCCGGCGGCGTATAAAGGACACCATCGTGGAGCAAAAAGATGTTGTCACCCGAACCTTCTGCAACGTAGCCTTCTGTGTTCAGCGTCAGGGCTTCGCTGACTCCGGCAAGGTGCGCTTCAATCTTAATCAATATGTTGTTTAAGTAATTGAGAGACTTGATTTTCGGATCGAGGATATCGGACCGATTTCGGCGAGTGGCCACTGTCACCACTTCCATGCCGTTTTCATACAGTTCTTTGGGATACAATGCCAACTGCTCCGCAATCACGTATACGGAAGGGACCGAACATGTAAATGGATCAAGGCCGAGATTCCCTACTCCTCTGGAAACCACAAGCCGGATATAGGCGTTTTCGAATTGGTTTTTTCTGAGGGTCTCCAGGACAATTTGTTCCATCTCTTCGAACGTGTATGGGATCTGAAGCATGATGGTATGTGCCGAATCGTACAACCGCTTAAGGTGTTCCTTTAAGCGAAACACGTTGCCGCGGTACGAACGGATCCCTTCAAATACTCCGTCGCCATAGAGAAAACCGTGATCGTAAACAGATACTTTCGCATCCTCTTTGGTGACGAACTCGCCATTCATAAAAATCCATTGCTGCTGACTCAACTTCCGTTCACCCCTCAGTGTTCCTTTTCAAGTAGTTCTTTGCTGTCGAAAGAGAGAGATAAGTGCTAGAGGAAGCTAAGCAAGGCCCAAAAACCAGAATATTTAGACCTGACGGCAAAACAAAAAGCCTCAGCACTTAGTTCCTCATTTCGAAGCTTGCTCAGAACTTATCGCAGAGGCTTTTATCCTCACGGTGTGCACCATTGCAAATACGGTGCTGGTATCGCTTGGTCCAGATGTGCAACAGGTGCACGCGTTTCCTGCGGCCTAAGCCAACAGCGGAACCCTAGATACCCTTCTGAAATGAAAGAATTTTAGTTTTTCGGTTATTCTAATACGCTTATATGGTGGTGTCAATGTACCTGTGTTCCTTCGATTATATTGTAACCGCTTACTCGAGAAAAAGAAAACGCTTACTTTCAATCCCCGCAAGGGCTCATACAGTTTTGTGAAAAAATGTCGAGGAATATTTACCAAATCGACAAGCCCTCCAAGTGTCCACACACAACAAAAAAGTCCGTCACAAGACAGACAAAAAAATGTGGTTGCGTTTCGAAAAACTGTAGTATAATACATTGCAAAGACAGCCAACTGTTATGGAACAGTTGGTGGTCAACAGACCATCCGCTAGGAGGAGGCGCAACCATGTTCAATCAGAACGAGATCGCAAAATTGCAGGAGAGTTGGGAGAATGACGCACGCTGGCAAGGGATTGAACGCCCGTACACCCCGGAAGATGTGATTCGCCTGAGGGGCTCCATCAAAATCGAACATTCTTTGGCTCGCATGGGAGCACAGCGGCTGTGGGATCTGCTCCACAGCGAAAAGTACGTCAACACCCTGGGGGCTTTGACAGGCAACCAAGCGATTCAGCAAGTGAAGGCAGGTCTGAAAGCCATCTATTTAAGCGGCTGGCAGGTTGCAGCCGATGCCAACTTGTCCGGACAAATGTACCCCGACCAAAGCCTGTATCCGGCCAACAGCGTGCCTCACGTGGTGAAGCGCATCAACCAGGCTTTACAGCGAGCCGATCAGATTGAATATTCGGAAGGAAGAACCACCACCCACTGGTTCGCCCCCATCGTCGCTGACGCAGAAGCCGGATTTGGTGGGCCGTTGAACGTGTTTGAACTCATGAAATCGATGATTGAAGCCGGCGCCGCCGGAGTGCACTTCGAAGACCAGCTTTCTTCAGAGAAAAAATGCGGGCACATGGGCGGCAAAGTGTTGATTCCTACGGCGACCGCAGTGAGAAACCTAGTTGCCGCGCGTTTGGCGGCCGACGTCATGGGCGTACCGACCCTCATCATGGCTCGCACGGACGCGAACGGCGCATACCTGATTACCAGCGACATCGACCCGCGCGACCAGGAACTGTTGACGGGCGAACGGACTCAAGAAGGGTTCTACCGCACGCGCGGCGGTTTGGAGTCAGCCATCCGGCGCGGTCTGGCCTACGCGCCTTACGCGGACCTCATCTGGTGTGAGACTGCGGAACCGAACGTAGAAGAGGCCCGCCAGTTTGCTGAAGCCATCCACGCTAGGTACCCTGGAAAGATGCTCGCCTACAACTGTTCGCCGTCGTTTAACTGGAAGCGCAAGTTGGACGATAAGGCCATTGAAGACTTCCAAGCGGAGATCGCGGAAATGGGCTACAAGTTCCAGTTTGTCACATTGGCTGGATTCCACGCACTCAACCACAGCATGTTCGAACTGGCCCGCGGCTACAAAGAACGCGGCATGGCGGCTTATTCAGAATTGCAGCAAAAGGAGTTTGCCAGCGAAGAGTTTGGATACTCTGCTACCCGCCACCAACGCGAAGTGGGCGCAGGTTACTTTGACGAAGTGGCTCAAGTGATTGCCGGCGGCAATGCATCGACGACAGCGCTGACCGGTTCCACAGAAGAACAACAGTTCGTTTGAGGGCCTTAAACGCTGCAGGCACAACCTAGACCGCCAGCGTCACCTCCGGCACCCCTCCCTGCACCAAAAACGCGGCGTCCTCCACTGAGGACGCCGCTTCTGTATTCTCTGGCGCATTTTTAAAGACCTTTTAGAGACTCTTTCTGACAGGCTCTGCGTCTGCGCGCGGCAAGGAATTCATTTGCGTGTCCATTCCGCCCTACCCGATAAAAAGGTGTCATACGCCAGGCGCATGACACCTTTTCTCACAAGTCCAATGACACGCTATAGGGTCCCTTTGCGGCGCACATTCAGTCCCGCGCTGAAAGGTACTGTGACACAGAGCGAGAACCTCCAGCGCCCTCTCCGCGTCGGGTCGAAGGAATGACAGGAACGGTCTCACCAAGCAGTTGATAAGCCGAGGTACCGTGTAGACTCAAGTCAAGACCGAGCAATTCGTCTTCCTTAGACACGCGCAACGGTACAAACCGGCCGATGACCTTGAGAGCGACAAACGTCGCACCTGCGCCCCACAGACTCACCACCACCGTGCCGAGTACCTGAACTCCGAACAGGTGGAAACTCCCGGTTGTGAACAAACCGCCATGGGTGGCAAACAACCCTACCGCAATGGCTCCAAACAGGCCATTCACGCCGTGTACAGCCACGGCTCCAACGGGATCGTCCACCTTGATGAGTTCGACCCACCCTGTGGCCCAAATCATGAGCACACCCGCGATGGCGCCGATGAGCAAGGCGCTCGGCATGTTGACGTAAGCACAGCCTGCCGTAATCGCGACCAGGCCGGCCAAGATTCCGTTGATAGTCTGGCCGACATCCGCCCGGCCTTCCCGAAACATCGTATAAAACATCGCTGCTGCGCCGCCTGCAACCGAAGCGATGAGCGTGTTCCCAGCTATCGTACCAATCAAAGGCGAGGTCGCATCCAAAGTGCTCCCCGCGTTAAATCCAAACCAGCCAAACCACAGCACGAAGGTTCCAATCGCCGCCAGTGGAAGGTTGCTGGGCATAATCGCATTGGCAGAACCGTCCTTGTTGTATTTGTCAATTCGGGGCCCTACTAAAAAGGCTGCCGTGAGTGCGCCGAACCCGGCCATGGCGTGAATCACCGCAGAACCGGCAAAGTCCTCCATACCTAGACGGTGGAGCCAACCTCCGCTCCCCCACACCCAATGCCCGGACAAGGGGTATATGACAGCGACCATGACCGCTGTAAACAGCACGTATGCCCGGAAATTCATGCGTTCCGCCACAGCGCCGCTGACGATGCTGATGGCTGCGACCGCGAACGCCGTGTGAAACAGCCAAAACACATTTGGAGGCACGGTCAGTGACAAGTGCGTGAAGTTTCCTCTCAGCATAAAGTTACTGAGGCCAATCAGGCCGCCGTGATCGCGGCCGAACATGAACCCAAACCCGACGAGATAAAACGCAAGGACGCCCACGATTAAGTCGACGAACACCTTCATAATGATGGATACGTTGTTTTTTGAACGGACGAAACCCGCTTCCAGAAGGGCAAAACCACCCTCCATGAAAAAGATCATGGCAGCCGTCAAAACAACCCAAACCGTGTTCAAACTCAGTGTCAGTCCGTGTGCCTCCATGGTTTCTCTCCCTCTGTCATAATTCTTATCGTTAAGTTTCGCCGGACAGCGCAAGATTGTCAACGGAATATGTCATGTTATCTTACGTCAACGCACAAAAAAAGTTACTTATTCCGTGTATGCGCTTTCAATAACCGTAAAAAAATTGACGTATCTCGCCCTACTGAAGCGCTTCCGCGAACAGCCGGCACCGGTATTCACTGCTTTGAGCAAGGATTTGTCCCAAGAAAAAGGCCTGGTCGCGGGATTACCTCCCGCGACCAGGCCTGTATGCCTTCCGAACCGGAACTTGCCTGCTGTTCCGCGCAAACACGGAGCCGCATGATCTCTATAAAGCTTTTACGGATATTTTCGTATGGACAGACAAGCTTGTCCTACGAGGCCATCTGCTGGGGTTGTTCTTGAGTCTGTGCCTTCTTGTCGCTTCCCAGGAACGTCGAGATGACGGCGGTGATGAGAAGAAACACAGCCAAGACCAAAAATCCGGCATATCCGCTTTTCGTGGCGCCCTTGATGTAGCCCACGATGTAAGGGCCTAAGAAGCCGCCAAGGTTGCCGATCGCGTTGATGAGTCCCATGGCTGCGCCAACCACTTCAAGGCGCAGCAAGCTGCTCGGAATTGCCCACAGCGGGCCGTAAGGTCCGTAGACACCAATACCCGTGATGATGAGAAACACCATTTTCATCAGCGGCGAATGCGCGAAGAACTGACCGCCGACCAACCCGAAAGCTCCGATCAGGAGGGGAATCGCGACGTGAGCTTGGCGTTTTTGGCGCCGGTCTGACCAAGTCGAGTTCACGAGCATGGAGATGAGCGCAAACACGAATGGAATCGCTGTCAGCCAACCGACAACCGTCGAACTTCCAACCCCCTGAAAACCTTTGATGACGCTAGGAACCCACATCGTAAACCCGTAAAACCCAGCCATCCAGAAGAAGTAGGCCACAATCAGCCACAGCACGGTCTTGTTTGTGAACGCCGCGCGATACCCTACGGACCCGCCTTTTGAACGGTTTTCCTCACTCAGGGTGCTTTCAATGTAGTTGCGTTCTTCCGTAGAAACCCATTTTGCTTGCGACGGCCGATCGGAAATCAGGAACCACCACAACACGCCCCATACCAACGGCGGAATCCCTTCCATAATAAACACGCCGCGCCAACTCATGAACGTCAGAAGCCAACCTGTGATGGGCGACATCAAAATTGCAGAAAGCGGTAAGCTAGCCATCCATAGCGCATTGGCCCGAGCTCGTTCCTGTTGCGGAAACCACGTGGCTAACAACACCAGCACAGCGGGCCAAACGCCTCCTTCGAACACTCCCAGCACAAAGCGGGCGACATACAGCTGCGTCTTGCTTTCGACGAGACCGTTGGCGATGGCCGACAGTCCCCATAACATCATAAGAATGAAGACGACCTTTCTCGCACTCCATTTGCTGGCCAAAAGGCCTCCAGGAATCTGAAGAACCATGTACCCGACAAAGAAAATCCCCGCTGCCAGACCGGAGTCTGCACTCGTTAAATGAAAGCTTTTGTCTACATAAGGAAGAATCATTCCAACATTAATCCGATCCATGTAAGCCAACATATACATGATTGCTGCCACCGGAATCACATACCGCCAACGTTTCGCGGGAATACTCGAACCCATCTTGATGTCCTCCTTAGCTGCTGGTTCATCTGCTTCAGTGCGCCTTTTTTGCAGCTGCACGTCTCTGCGCATCCAACTGTCGCCGCCCGGTTTGCCGAAATCGACAAGTGGGGGCGTTTTCAAACAGCGTTTTCAAATAACGCTTTCAAATAACGTTTTCATAAACCGTTTTCGGACTGCTTTCCCCGCACTTCACACGGTGACGAGTCGTTGCGCTCTGGCAGGAGGACACCGCGGTGTGTGCGGCATCCCGCCTGCTCAAAGCCCTGTCCAAGAAAAGAATACGCCATACGGGCAAGGCAGGTACGCCCCCGCGCACCGAGCACGCCCAACGCCTTATGCCAGTTTCACGCCGGCTTTCGCGTACTCAGCGCCTACGCGCAATGCTTCAATCATGCTGACCGCACTCGCTTGGCCGCGGCCGGCAATGTCAAAGGCGGTACCGTGATCGACGCTGGTACGCAAAATCGGCAAGCCCAGCGTCACGCTGACGGTGCGCTCAAAATCCATCATTTTCGCCGCAATGTGGCCTTGGTCATGATAAAGGGACAACACGGCGTCAAAGCGTCCAAGGCGAGCCATGTGGAACACAGAGTCTGCAGGCACGGGGCCGCTCACGTTTAGACCCTTTTCTTTGGCCTCAGCAACCGCCGGTGTTATGGCGTCGACCTCTTCACGACCGAACAGACCGTTCTCTCCAGCGTGCGGATTGAGCCCGGCGACAGCCAAATGCGGGTTCTCGTATCCCAGTTGACGCAAAGCCTGCAGGCTCTTGTCAATTCCAGACAACACGCGGTCCTTTGTAATGAGTCGGCAAGCTTCTGCCAGCCCCACGTGACGGGTTAGGAAGAAAATCTTGAGGTTCAAAATGGAGAACATCGTCATTTCTTCTTTAGCGCCCGTCATGTCGGCGTACATTTCGGTATGGCCAATATACGGCACGTGCGCGGCCTTGAGAGATTCCTTGTTGATGGGAGCCGTGACCACTGCGTCCGCATCTCCAGCCATGGCCAGTTCTACAGACTTCTTCACGTACGCAAAGGCTGCTTCGCCTCCGAGCGCCTGAACCTGTCCAATTTTGAACTCTTTTCCACCGATAATCCCCAAATCCAGGACATCAATCGTGCCGAAGTTGTACTGGGCTTCCGAAGGGTGCGAAATCTTGTTTACGGCAGCGTTCAATCCAGAAAAGGACAGCGCATTCTCGATGACGGAAAGGTCCCCGATGATAAACGGGCGAGACCATTCATACACCTCGCGGGTTAGCAAGGCTTTCACTGCAATCTCAGGACCAATGCCCGCAGGGTCGCCCATGGTTACTGCCAAAACCGGTTTTGTCATATCCATTCCCTCCACACCATCAAAATGCTGACACGAACTTGCACCTTACGTAGATTGCGCTCGGTTTCACTTTCTCAGACCGATTTGCGCAGTTCTTGTTTAATAAGCTGTTCTTCTGTGACGGGTTGATGGTTGGCAGCCATAACGTCGTACAACCTCGCCAGTGCATTGGACACCGCGGTTTTATCCCCTACGGCGCCGCCTTTTGTGACGAGCCACTTGCCCTGAAGCTGACCGTCCACGGCTTGGCTCAGCGTCGTCAACGGAGCTACTTCCGCTTCCAGCTTCAGTTGCGTGACGCCCAAGGCTTTGAGCAATTGACCCGCCGTTTCCCCACCTGAGAGGTAAAACCCGCGCAAGCTCGGAAACAGTTGAAGCGAAGCTTGAACCACTGCAAAGACCTGGTCGGGCAACCGTTGTACATCCGCAGGAGTCTTCGGGACATACGTGTCCGTGCGTACCACCACGGCTTTGATCCAACTTGGAATGTGCGAAAAGGCATCGACGACTTCCTTGAGTGACTGCCCTTCATAGTGAAATACAAACGTGCTGAAATCCTGCTCTAAGTAGTCCATTTGGTCTTTCGCACTGTCCATCACACTTCCGGAAACCCCAAACACGAGCGGCGCGAGGAATCGCGGGCGAACCATCTGCCGGACGACAGCCGCCGTTAAAGGACCCGGGTCCACCGGAATCCACTGATAACCGGGTTCCTCTGCCCGGCACTCCACCAGGGCCGTCGCAATGGTTTGAACGTCGCCGTCTGTGACAGCGTCACAGAGCACGACGCGCGCACCCTGGGAAACGGCCTCCAGGAAAGCCTTACGGACAGTTTGAACACCGGCGTGAATCCTTTCGAGCGATACGTGAACGGATTCATAACGACTTTTATCGCCAATCCACGACCGAATGTCTGAGGAAGTCACCGGAGAAGTGGGATCGCGTCGCACGAACGTTTGATCGACGGGGACCCCGTTCAAATAGTGAATGGCTTGTACTGTCGTCCTGCCTGACGCCGGAAATGCCGGGACCACGATGGCGACCCGCAGTTGCGTGTCATCCAGTAACGCGTCAATGGAGTCTGCAACAGGTCCCCGCAATGTACTGTCCATCCGCAGCCCCAACAAAACCTCTGCAGAGTCCAAGCCTTGGTTTAAGCCGTCTAGCACCTGCCGGATCCGCAGTTGAGCGACAGCCCCAGGTGTGTTACGAGTATTTAGGTCCAATACGTGCGCTCCCTCACCTGCGAAACGCCCCCACTCGATCACAGCGTTTGGATCTCCCAACAAGTGCACACTGCTTTGCAGGTCTTCGCGTTTGAGTAACGCTGCGGTTCCATTTGCGCCGGTTAAATCATCTGCGATAACTATGATGTTCATTTCCGGCCCCCCCATCGACCTGTCTTTTCTTTGCTGTACGGTCTCTACCGTCTTTACCGTCTCTGCCCTGCAGCGAATTATCCGCAACCCGAACACGGTAGTTGTTGTTCATTTATGTTAGTTCATGTTCGAGTGTAAGCGCTTTGCACTGGACTGTCAACTGGATTATTTCAGTGCGTTCATAGAGCCAAAACGTTCGCCGCCATCCGGTTGAAGCAACCGGATGCCTTTGTTCAAAAGAGCACTTCGCACGCCAACTGCCAACCCGGAATCGACAACGACGGCATCGTAAGCGGACAAGGGTGCGACTTTGCTAAACACCACGTGCCCGAATTTACTGGAATCCGCCAGCAGTACTTTTTTCGAAGCCGCTTTCATCATGCTCTGTTTTAACGCCGACTTATTGACGGTGCGGCTCATCGCAAACTCCTCCGTAAACGAGTCACAGCCGACAAAAGCGATGTCAACAAACACGCTTTCCAAAACCCTCAAAGCCATGTCGCCCTCCAAACTGTACACTTCGGGGCGAACCTGCCCGCCCGTCACAAATACCTCGATGTCTTCCTGCCCCCCAAGTTCCCGTGCAACGTCGAGATCGGTCGTGACAACCCGCAACGGGGCTCGCTCGACAAGTTCTTTCGCGAGCGCAAGAGCCGTGGAACCCGCATCCAAAATCACGCTCATGCCGGGTTCCACGAGTTGCGCTGCCGTTTTGGCAATCTCTTCCTTTTGCCCCGCGTGGCTCTCTTTCTTGCTTGCCAATGACGGTTCCATCCAACCGCCTTCAAACGTGACGGCGCCCCCGTACGTGCGCTGCAGGAGGCCGTCGGTTTCGAGGTGTTCAAGGTCCCTGCGTATCGTCATCGAAGAGACCGAAAACCGGTCCGCCAACTGTTGGATCTTCACCTCGCCGTGTTGCGACAACAAGCTCAAAATCTCCTGCTGCCGTCGTTTCGCCAGCATACGCGGCCCTCCCTGTAACCTCTTGATGTGTTGTCAGTACGCATTTTTGACGCCAAATTTGAGATTGTTCAATTTTGTTGCTCTATGTTCTAGTTGTGATTTCATGTTACATTGAAACCGTTTTCTTTTCAAGGTGTCATGTTGGATTAGGCTTTGTCGCCGGTGAATGACACTTCATCAGAAGTTGCGCTTCGAACGGTCACAAACACCTAAAACGCTTCGAACCTATTAATGTCTGAACAATCCAAAAGTCCGCACCATCACTTGTGCAAGAGAGTCTGTTGGAGGAGATGATTCTACATGATAGCAGGCAAATTGGCGTTGAAAATTGCGGGAGCAGCCTCACTGATTGCATTTGGCGGCGCTATGGCGACTTTCGTACCTGCTCTGCACAACCAAATGCAAGCGAGTGCTGCAAGCTGCGCAACAGGTTCGAGTGGCTCAACCACCGGCTCAACCACCGCTTCAAACGGAGGTTCAGGCTTGACAGCAGGAGCACTGAGCGCGCCCAACCTGCCAAGCCTCCCAAGCGGAGCGCAAAGCGGAACAATCCCACTGGGTCCAATGGGGAATTTAGCGTACAACTTGAACCCGAGCCAAGCGAGCGGTTCGATGCAATTTTCCAGCAGTTCCACTTCCCCGATTCAGGGCTCTGGCGGCGGAAGTGTCTCGCCGTCCGGGGCCAGTTTGAACTCGAGCGTATCGGGATCGACCCCGTCGAGTGCCAGCTCTGCAACCGGAACGGCGAGCTTCTCGGGCAAGTTTAACTCGAGCGTGGGGCCAAACGGGGGTTCCTTCTCTTCCAGTATGAGCGGGAGCGCGGTGCCGCCAAGCGGATTGTCGTTGCCCAGTTCTGGAAGCAACCCGCTGAGCTCACTGAGCAGTTCTTCCAACCCTTTAAGCAGCTTGCCGCAACAACTGCAAAGCGGCATGAGCGGCATGAGCGGCTCCGGCTCCAACCCCTTAACCCAGGTTCAGCAACAGTTGAACCAAGGAGGACAGCAACTCCAATCACAACTGCAAAGCGGGGCCCAGCAGCTTTCATCGCAACTGCAAAGCGGCTCGACACAGTTGCAACAACAGCTGCGAAACGGGCAGACACAGCTCCAGAACGTAGCCAAGCAACTGCAAAACAGCTTGCCGACGCCCTAGAGTGAACCCCGGCCAGAACCAAACCAGAGCCACAACTAGAACTCGGCAGCCAGAAACAGAATTTCGCATGACTTGCAGCGCCCAGCGGCAAAGACCGCCGTGGCGCTGTTTTCGTCACACCGAGTTGCTCGAGGGGGATTGCGATGCGTCGGCCTGACGGCACGCGGTCACAAGACCAGCGCTCTACTTGTCTTCGTCCGTCCGCAATCGGCAGATGACAGTATCCAAGCCAATTTTTTCGCCTTCCTGCACGAGAATTTCAGCCAATACACCGGCCTGTTCGGCGGGGATCTCGATGTTCACCTTATCCGTTGTCACTTCCACAAGGGGTTCGTATTGCTCCACTTGATCCCCAACCTTTTTGAGCCAGCGGTTGAGCAGACCCTCTGTGACACTTTCTCCGAGTTCAGGAATCTTTACGTCCACCACTGCGGCCACCTCCTTCACTTCTTTCCTTAACCATGGAACTATGTAAGCCATAGATGGAACTCTGTAAGCCGCGACTGCAGTCTTCTAGACCTGTCCATGGACTTGTAAAACCGGACCGAGCAAGGTTCTGCAGGCGGCCATATTGGGCCAGTACCCTATCAGTATACCTTGTTCCCCGTCGCTGTGCCGTCACATACTTTGGCCAATTTAACTTCATACTACCCTCTGTTATTTGTCCCGGTCATTCTATTATCAGTCCACTACAGGCCTATCCAAACCAACACCAAAGACAGCCATGCCAACGAACATCCCGGTTGTCGGGCGAACTGCGAAATAGTAAAATTGCTCGATGTACGTTAAGTTGATGTCTCATAGTAAGGAGATTTGCCGTGAAAACACAAGCTCCACAAAGACTAACCGAGGAATTGTTGTCCACTTTTTACGGCCCAAATCTTGGTTATTTCGTCGATCTCTACGAACAGTACCTTCAGGACCCCACGTCCGTAGACGAAGCGACCAGGCATGTTTTTGAGCAAATGGAAGCAACGCCGGAGCAACTTGTGGACCGCGTCGGAGAGAGCGCGTTGACCACACCACAACCTTCCGCCGCGCCTTCCCCGCAAGACACAGGCGACATCCAAAAGGTCATTGCATCTGTAGACCTGGTGAGCAGCATCCGCGAGTACGGACACCTTGCGGCACATTTTGTTCCCACCAAAGCGTCTGTCGAGACCCATCCGCTCATTCAACTGGAAAGCTACGGCTTGACTTGGCAGGACCTTGAACGGATCCCTGCAAATTGGATATGGAATCACGCCCCATCTGGCATGCAGACGGGTCGTGACGCAGTTGACCGGCTATTGGAAGTCTACACTGGAGAGGCGGCATTTGAGTTTGGCCAGGTCAACAACCCGTCGGAACGCGAGTGGTTGTACAAACAGGTCGAATCCACGGCTTACCGCCGTCCTTATTCGGTGGAGGACAAAAAGAACCTGCTAAAGCGCCTTACTGAGGTTGAAATGTTTGAGCGCTTCTTGCACCGTACGTTCGCCGGACAAAAGCGGTTTTCCATAGAGGGCGTCGACACACTCGTGCCAATGCTGGATTTGCTTGTGCATCAGTCCGTCAAAAACGGAGTCAAAGACATCATGATTGGCATGGCGCACAGGGGCCGCCTCAATGTTTTGGCCCACGTACTGGGCAAACCGTATGCAGCCATCTTTTCGGAGTTCCGGAATTCGCCAAACAAGGACTTGGTTCCCTCTGAAGGATCCACCGGCATCAACTTTGGCTGGACCGGAGATGTGAAATACCACCTCGGAGCCTATCGCACCATTCAAAACGACGGTGGACCCATCCACGCAAAAATCACGTTAGCCAACAACCCAAGCCATTTAGAATTCGTCAATCCCGTCGTCGAAGGGTATACCCGGGCGGCTCAAGACGACCGGAGCCGTCCTGGAACGCCTGCTTTTGATCGCGATCGCGCTTTGGCTGTCCTGATTCACGGAGACGCCGCGTTCCCTGGCGAAGGCATCGTTCCGGAGACCCTCAACCTGTCGAGAATTCGCGGTTACGAGACGGGCGGTACGGTTCACATTATCGCAAACAACCTGCTTGGGTTCACGGCTGAAGCCGAAGAAGGCCGATCGACGTTGTACGCAAGCGACCTCGCCAAAGGGTTCGAAATCCCGATCGTGCACGTTTCGGCCGACAACCCGGAAGCGTGCTGGGACGCGATCCACCTGGCATTTGAATACCGTCAACAGTTCCACAAAGACTTCCTGATTGACTTGGTGGGTTATCGACGCTGGGGCCACAACGAAATGGACGACCCGTCGGTGACGCAGCCCATGTTGTACCAAACCATTCAAAAACACGAGACGGTTCGTCAGTTGTTTGCCAAGAAACTGGAGAAACACGGCGTGCTGTCCGCTGTCGAAACCCAGAAAATCGAACAGGACGTCCAAAACGGGCTCCGCGACGAGTATGCGAAGGTTTCCGGCTGGCACGAGGAAGTCAGCGTTGGATTTGACAGTTCCGATGCCCAGGCCAAGGCAGTTCCCTTAGAGAAGCTGAGGCAGATCAACGACGCCCTGTTAACGCGGCCTCAGGGCTTTACGGTATATCCCAAGTTAGAGAAGATTCTCTCTCGACGCCGCGATCCGTTCGAAGGTAAAGGACAAGTGGACTGGGGCCAGGCGGAATCCTTGGCCTTTGGAACGATCTTGTCTGACGGCGTTTCGATTCGCCTCACAGGCCAGGATTCCGAACGGGGCACTTTTGCACATCGCCATCTGGTTCTGCACGATTCCAAGACGGGCGAGGAATTGATTCCGTTGCAATCCCTTCCACAAGCGCAAGCCTCCTTCACGGTGCACAACAGCCCCTTGACGGAGTCCGCAGTACTGGGATTCGAGTACGGCTACAGCGTACAGGCTCCGCATACGCTGGTGTTGTGGGAGGCGCAATTCGGGGATTTTGCCAATGTGGCGCAGGTGTTGATTGACCAGTTTATCATGTCGGGACGAGCAAAGTGGCAGCAGTCCAGCGGACTGGTCATGCTGCTCCCACACGGTTACGAGGGGCAGGGTCCCGAGCATTCCAGCGGAAGGTTGGAACGCTTCTTGCAACTGGCCAGTCAAAACAACTGCATAGTGGCAAATGTAAGTACTGCTGCGCAGTACTACCACCTGTTGCGGCGGCAGGCCGCCCGGCTGGGCGAATCGTCCGTGCCGCTGGTTGTCATGACGCCAAAAAGCCTGCTCAGGAACCCCAGGTCCGCTTCGCAAGTTGAAGAACTCGCGCAAGGTACGTTTTGCACCGTCCTTAAAGACCACCGCGAACTCGACGCACATAAGGTCCGGCGTCTGGTGTTGTGCAGCGGCAAGGTCTCCATCGACTTGATGGGGGAACTTGAAACGGGATCCAATGCGTCCAGTCTAGATAGGGTTGCGTACGCCCGGCTAGAACAGTTGTATCCGCTCCCCGAGGGAGAACTTGAACAACTCGTCCAAAAATATGAAAACCTGCAAGAAGTGGTTTGGCTTCAGGAAGAACCCCAGAATATGGGCGCCTGGACATATATCCAACCCCGCCTGCAGGCACTTTTGCCAAACCAGGTGCGGCTGCGTTATGCGGGACGGCCGGAACAAGCGTCACCTGCCGAAGGTCACGCGTCCGACCACAACCACGAACAAGCCAGAATACTGGCAGATGCACTCTCTGAAGTCCCGGAATTGGTTCACAGCAAGGTTCACAGCAATCGGAAATAACGCACGCGCTCCATCAACGAAATACGCGATCAAACGGACAACACGCGCAAACGACCGCACAGTCCAATGAATGCACAGTGCAATGAATGCATAGTGCCATAAAGCGCGGCGCAATGGAAAGCAACGCAAAGGAGGCCTCACCATGGGTGACATCAGAGTGCCTGAACTAGGCGAATCAATCGTGGAAGCAACCGTAGGAAATTGGTTAAAAAACATCGGAGATCCAGTAGAAGCCGGAGAGGCCGTCGTCGAGTTAGAGACAGACAAGGTCAATGTGGAAGTCATTTCTGAGGAAGGCGGCACGCTGCAAACCATTTTGAAGCAAAGCGGCGAAACGGTAGCCGTCGGTGAAGTGCTTGGCTCGGTTGGCGCTGCTGGAGCGGCAGCATCCGCTGGCGCAGCCGGCGCTGGAACTGGAAGCTCCACTGCGGCAGCATCCGCTCCAGTTAGCGGGGCAACGGCTGCACCGGCCGCGCAGACGCCTGCAGGCAGTGAGGTGAACCAAGCCGGCGGCTTGCGCGCTGCACCCGCCGTGCGCCGCGCCGCCATGGAACACGGCGTTGACCTCGGCGCGGTCCAAGGCAGCGGCGAGAATGGACGAATTTTGCGCGAGGATGTCGTTCGCGCAGCAGCCGCACCCGCGGGACAACCTGCAGCTGCGGCACCTGCAATGGCGTCGAAACGCGCGGCTGCACCGGCTGCAGCGTCCACTGCAACAGCCAGCACTGCCGCCGCTGGCATTCCCGGACTGGCGCCTGCGTCAACGAACCGAGTCGACGAAAGAGTCCGCATGTCTAGAAGACGAATTACCATTGCCAGGCGATTGGTTGAAGCTCAACATACCGCAGCCATGTTGACGACCTTTAACGAGGTGGACATGACCGCCATTTTAGATGTTCGCAAGCGGCGCAAAGAGAATTTCAAAGAACGCCATGGAGTCGGACTCGGTTTCATGTCCTTCTTTACCAAAGCTGTGGTCGGAGCACTCAAATCGTTCCCGCGACTTAATGCGGAGATTCAAGGCGACGACATGATTTTGAAACACTATTACGACATTGGAGTTGCCGTATCGACGGACGCGGGCTTGGTCGTGCCGGTGGTTCGAGATGCGGATCGACTGAGTTTTGCAGAAATCGAACAGCAAATCGCCTCGTTGGCCAAGCGCGCACGAGACAACAAGCTGGAGCTGTCCGAACTGTCGGGCGGAACCTTTACAATTA
This sequence comes from Alicyclobacillus tolerans, assembly GCF_021739485.1. Lineage (GTDB taxonomy): Bacteria > Bacillota > Bacilli > Alicyclobacillales > Alicyclobacillaceae > Alicyclobacillus_K > Alicyclobacillus_K tolerans_A. The sequence goes on along the minus strand of NZ_JAJFNK010000009.1, from coordinate 60,590 downwards.
CGAATGGCGGTGTCTTCGGGTCCCTGTTGTCAACCCCAATTTTAAACGCGCCGCAGGTCGGCATCCTAGGCATGCATAAAATTGACGAGCGCCCTGTCGCCGTGAACGGGCAGGTTGAGATTCGACCCATGATGTATTTGGCGCTGTCCTACGACCACCGCATCGTCGACGGCAGCGAAGCTGTGCGGTTCCTGGTCAAAGTCAAGGAATTGTTGGAGGACCCTGAATCACTGCTGCTGGAAGGATAAGTGGCATTTCAGAGGCGGCGCTAACCAGGGCTGGTCTCAGCAAGTCTGCGTTCAAGAAGTCTGCTTTAGCAGATTTGCTTCACAACAAGTGTGGTCGGGTAATCAATCGAAAGCTCTTGACTTGGCCATTCGGGCTTGATATAGTGTGTGTCGTTGTTATTACGCGCTGAGCGCGGAGAATGAAGATGTATTCAACGTGAATCAACCTCATAATAATCCGGTTGCATGACTGGCGGACACAGTGGATCAAACCACGAGGGAATGCGACTGTTAACTTTGCCGACCGCCTGGGCAGTTCGTTTGATGCGAAACCCAGGCGGTCGTTTATTTTTTGCCACCCCTGAATTTGGCTTTGAACAGTCCCTTAATTGACGTCATTTTTGACAACAGGGAGGAGAAACTATGGCCATCGAACTCAAAGGTAAACCCGTTGCCGACAAGATCAGGGAGAGCGTGAGCCGCGACGTTGCAAACTGGAAAGCGCAAGGCACCCAGCCAAAGATGGCCGTTATCCTCGTCGAAGGAGACCCGGCATCCGCTTTTTATGCGCGCGCGAAGCAGCAGGTTGCTCATAAACTCGGAATTGAATACGAACTGTTAACCTTGCCCCACAACGTTAGCGAGTCAGAATTACTTGCGGCTGTTCACGGGTTCAACGAAGACCCGCTTATTCACGGAATTATGCTTGAACTGCCACTGCCCAGGCACATTTCGCCCGAGCGAGTCATCGCATCGATCGACCCTGCAAAAGACGTCGACGGCTTGACTCAATTCAACCGCATGGCCAACATGACAGGTGAGCAAGGAATCTATCCTGCCACTCCGATGGCTTGTGTCCGGCTGGTGAAACACTATGGATACACCTTAGCGGGTAAACACGTCGTTCTTGTCGGGTGTGGCAAGACCGTTGGGCAGCCTTTAATGCACTTGCTGCTTCGGGAATTGGCCACCGTTACAGTGTGCCACGCCGGAACCCGCGACCTGTCGGCTCACTTGGAACAGGCCGAATTGGCGTTCGTCGCCGTAGGCAAGGCCGGCCTCATCGAGCCGCACATGGTTCATAAAGACCTCGTCATTGTTGATGCAGGAATTAACGAAACAAAAGACCATCAAATCGTCGGAGATGTCGCCCCAGAAGTGGCTGAGGCCGTTCAAGGGCTGTCTCCCACTCCGGGCGGAGTCGGTTCCGTGACGACCATGCAGTTGTTCGCGAACCTCATGAAAGCCATGAAGTTGCAGCAAGAAGCCCAAACAGAGGACCTGTTGGTTTCCGTATAACTTTTCAAGCACGTTTTAATGAAAGTTTTAAAAGACAAAATGACGGTCGTCCAATTGCGTCAACTTGATTGCGTCAACTGCGTCCGACACCATAAAGCAGGGGCGGAACTGTCGTTCGAGCCACACCCTGGCTCTCCCGAGTCCTCCCCCGCATCTGCCTTTTTCCGATTTGCGCAGCCTTTCGCTGACCCTTCGCTGGACCTCGTCAGTCCTCTACTGATTCCAGGATGGTGGCCACGCCTTGGCCCACTCCGACGCACAAGGTCGCCAGTCCCCTGTGAGCGCCTGTGCGCTGCATCTGGCGTGCCAGACTTCCCACAATTCGCGCACCAGAGCATCCCAGCGGGTGTCCAAGAGCAATGGCTCCGCCGTTTGGATTGACTTTTTCAGAGTCGAGCCCTAACTCCCGAATACAAGCCAAAGACTGAGCGGCAAACGCTTCGTTTAACTCCACCCAATCCAAATCTGCAACCGTAAGGCCAGCGAGTTTGAGGGCTTTTTGCGTGGCGCCAATCGGCCCAAGTCCCATGGTCCGCGGGCTGACGCCGTGTGAGGCGGCGACGACATAACGCGCGAGGGGTTTGAGCCCAAGCTCCCGGCCTTTGCGTTCAGACACCAGCAGCAAGGCCGCGGCCCCGTCGTTAATTCCAGACGAGTTGCCTGCAGTGACAGTCCCGCCTTGGCGGAAAACTGGACGCAGTTTAGCCAGTGATTCGAGCGTCGTGTCCGGACGCAAGTGTTCGTCCGTATCCACGACCGTCTCGCTCTTTTTGTGCCGTACGGTCACCGGGACGATTTCCTCGGCGAACACTCCGTTGGCTTGTGCTTTGGCCGCACGCTGCTGGCTCGTAAGCGCAAACTCGTCTTGCTCTTCCCGGGTCAAGTGGTATTGTTCGGCGACGTTTTCTGCCGTTTCTCCCATACTTTCTAAGGGGAACGGGAAGTTTGGATTGCCCATTCTCCAACCTAGCGTCGTATCCCACATCGTTTGGTTGCCTCGTACAAATTCCATGTCTGGCTTTGGCAAAACCAACGGTGCCCGGGTCATGCTCTCCACCCCGCCGGCGATGGCCATGTCCATCTCGCCTAACGCAATGGCTCGCGCTGCCTGGTTCACCGCTTCAAGGCCGGAGGCGCACAACCGGTTCACTGTGACACCCGGAACGTGAACCGGAAAGCCCGCCAACAAGACGGCCATCCGCGCCACGTTGCGGTTGTCTTCGCCCGCTTGGTTGGCGCAACCCATGAATACCTCTTCCACATCTCCCGCGTTGAGGTTTGCGCGGGCCACGACATTCGAAAGCACGTGTGCTGCCAAATCGTCCGGCCGGACGTTTTTCAAAATGCCGCCTTGACGCCCGATGGGCGTACGTACGTATTCAACAATCCAAACATTTTCCACCGCAGTATCCTCCTTCAGGGCTGTAGCACTACCTTACATCCTTGTTTACTTAGCGCGGCACAAAATCCCGCCTCTGCATCCGATAGCGAAACGACATGCGTGATCATCGGCGAAAGGTCAACTTCACCACCAGCCACTAAATCGATAGCTCGCTGAAAAGCTCGCGGCGTCGTGCCATACGTGCCCACAACGGACACTTCCCCTCGCACCACCGCGTTTGCCGGGAGTGGAGCCGGTCTCCCGTAAATGCCAACGAGAACGACAACGCCCCCGCGCCGAACGGCTGTGATCGCTTCGCTCAACCCATCCGGGTGACCGCTGCAGTCGAATACGACGTCGACACCCTGCCCTTGGGTGATTTCCTGCACGACCTTCAGAAGGGATTCGCGGCGGGTATCGACGGTGCGGGTGGCTCCCAAACGCGAGGCAATCTCAAGTCGTTTCGCATCCACCTCAAGGCCTGCGACCAACACCTCGTCCAGTCCGCTAACTGACAGAGCTGCGACCGTCCCCAAACCGATGGGTCCCGGCCCAATCACGAGAGCGACCCCGTGTTCGGGGAGACGGACGCGCTCTACGGCGTGAACACACACCGCAAACGATTCCATCATGCTCGCCGCTTCATCTGAGATGGAGTCGTCAATCGGCAGCAAGTTGGAAACCGGAACAATCAGGCGTTCAGCCATTCCTCCAGGGCGGCGAAACCCAATCTGCAAGGACTGCGACGGGATCTTGTCCAGCACGGTCTTTCCTCCGTCGCACAGATTTTCCTGTCCAGACCGGCACATTCGGCACTTTCCGCAAGGAATGTAGGGATTGACGATAATCCGCCGGCCAAGCCACCTGGTATCCACTCCAGGTCCCAAAAGTTCAACGACGCCCATGGTTTCGTGACCTGGGATGACCGGGAGGGACAACCATTCGTATCCAGGCGCGCTCTCGTAAATGTGCAAGTCGCTTCCGCAAATGGCGGCCCCCCGCACCTTGACGCGAACCTCCCCTTCGTCCGGGACGGGCAGCGGCACTTCTGCCAGTTCAAAGCCTTGATTCCAGTTGGGTTTGAGCAAAGCCTTCACAGTCTGTTCGACCCCTTTTGTCACATCGGTGTATTGTTGTCAGAGGGACGACGCCGTTCGCATGTTCTCGCTAAGCCTGACTTCAAACGGCGCGTCCGTACGTGCTTTGACCGTTTGTAAGTCACTCCCTGGCATGACTTCCGTCAAAATCAGTCCCTTTTGACCTACCTGAAAAACTGCGAGGTCCGTAATAATCACATCCACTTTGCGGTCAGCCGTCAGCGGCAGCGAAGCCTTGGCGACAATTTTAGAACTTCCGTCTCTGGCGGTGTGCGTCATAGCCACGACAATTTTTTTGGCGCCCGTCAGCAGGTCCATGGCTCCCCCTACGCCCATGATGGTCTGTCCGGGAACTGACCAGTTGGCGATGCGCCCGTACGGATCGACCTGTAATGCGCCAAGGATTGCCACGTCGACGTGACCTCCCCGGATCATCGCAAATGAGTCCGCACTCGAAAAGAAACTGGCACCCGGCGTTTGAGTCACCGGAGCCTTGCCGGCGTTCACGAGGTCCGGATCCACATCCTGAGGCGCAGGGGTCGGGCCGACCCCCAACAGTCCGTTTTCCGTATGCAGAAAAACACTGACTTCGGGTGGAACGTAATCGGCAACGAGAGTTGGGATGCCGATGCCGAGATTGACAACATCCCCGTCCTGGAGCTCTCTAGCCGCTCGGGCCGCAATCAGGTGCTTCACATCAGGCATAACGACTCCCTCCCTGAACCAGGTAATCCACATACAAGTGAGGAGTGACAATGGCTTCTGGATCGAGATCGCCAACTTCCACAATCTCGTTGACTTCTACGATCACGATGTCTGCAGCGGTGGCCATCACCGGATTGAAGTTGCGTGCGGTCTTGCGGTACGTCAAGTTGCCCAGTTTATCGGCCTTATCCGCCTTGATAAGCGCAACATCTGCATGAATGGGCTGCTCTAGGACGTACAGTTCCCCGTTGATCTCCCGGGTTTCTTTTTCTTCCGCAAGCAGGGTCCCTGCGGATGCCCGGGTGAAAAACCCGCCAATTCCAGCCCCGCCGGCGCGAATCGCCTCCGAAAATGTACCTTGCGGCAGCAGTTGCACTTCCAGCTTACCGGCCAAAAAATGTTCTCCCACAACGGGGTTCGTGGTAAAGTAGGAACCCACGGCCTTTTTGAGCCTCCCGTTCTCCAACAGCCGGCTCAGGCCTTTCCCGCGTTCACCAATGTTGTTGCTGATAATCGTTAAATCCCTTTGTCCTTGACGAAACACTTCGTCAATCAACGTGTGCGGGATGCCTACCTGCCCAAACCCGCCCACTAGGATGGACATGCCGGACTTCACTTTTGAAATCGCTTTCTCGCACGAAACGACCTTGTCTTTCATGTCAACCTCCTCCCGGATGCCGCGAACCCAGCACGCCCCAAAGATTTGGGTGTCTCGAAACATATTGTATCAACATTCTGCCTCGGTGTACTACTCAGAAAATTATAGGTCTCGGTCCGGGAGCTATCTGTATTGCTCCGGAAGGGGTGGACGTTTCAGCGCAAAGCGGTCCGTGGTGCGGGCATAGTCGTTTCCGGCCATCCTTCCGACGGCACGCATACGGTCAGCATCGATATGCCCGTGCTGAACGATTTCGTCGTGGACATGCGCGTAAACCACCTTGCCCAGCACGAGGCTGCCGGAACCAGGCTGGTACCCAAAATTCACGATTTGCACCAATTCGCACTCCAGATTGACGGGACTCTCCAAGACCCGGGCGGGTTTGACCTTCGTGCTTGGAACAGGCGTCAACCCGGAAACTTCAAACTCGTCGACAAACGATGGAAACTCCGGTGCGGTTTCGTTCATCTGGTGGACAATGTCTTCTGTGACCACATTAATGACAAACTGGCCAGTCTCCTGAATGTTGCGCAGGGTGTCCTTGCGCGGATCGGCACTGTCTTTAAACATCGGTGCGAAGGAGACAATAAAGGGTTTTGGACACACCCCGTTAAAGAAGCTGAACGCTGCCAGGTTGTTGACGCCCTGTTGACTGACCGTGGAAACAAACGCGATCGGCCTCGGTACAATGGTGCCAATAAGCAGCTTATACGCATCTTTCCATTCCAGGTTGTCGAGTGAAAGTTCCATGCAAACACCCCCGGCACGGCCCGTGCGCCTGCACAGCTTGGGTACAAGCCGGGCCAAAGTTTCATGGTGCCTATTATACCGCGAAACCCGCTCACGGGTCGAAGTGACCGGCAGGCGGGATTGCTGGTTGCATCAAAATCTCGTTTTCTAGTATTCTTTAGTTTGTCTCTACAGTTCTAGGAGTGGACGTTGTTCCGCCTACGCGGGTCGGACGGCCAAAGTCGGCGCCGCAAACCTGGCCCAGCAAAAATTTACAATTGAGGTGCAAGCAGTGGACACAACCATCAACCAAACGGATACTCCAGTCGAACTCAGCGAAGAAGAACAAGAACAACTCCGGTTGAAAATTGAGGAACGGGTTCTGAAGTACTTCCAAAACAAAGAGATTGCCAAGGAACGCAACGAAGAAAACAAATTGCTGTTCGAGGAACTAGAGCAGTTGTTTCAGGATTCAGGCGATGAGGAAGTCGTCATCGCGCTCCCCAGCGGCGAAAACGCCGTTTTGACGCCGAAATTCGTCGAAAAAGAAGTCCTCGACAAGGACCTTTTGGCGCAGGAGATGGAAATACCAAAAGACGAACTGAAAACGCCATTTGACTTCTGCATGTTTACCAGTCAAGGTAAACTCACTCCGGCCATGATCACGAAACACACGACGATTCAACGCGACGTCAAGTTGAAAATCGCAAAGCGGAAACCCACGCGCAGAAAGCGCCGCAGCCGCTGAAGCGACACCCAACGGGGCGCCCAATGGTTTGACGCCTCCTCGGCTGCACTGCGGTTCTGGCACCGCTGGCATATAGACAGAGGACAAGGATGCCGTGCGTCCTTGTCTCTCTTTATTATGATTTGTTACAAGGCGGCTGGTAGTTATGAAGGACGGTTCACAAAGTTACTGACCGTTTGCAAGTTGGTGTTCGGCGACAATTTTTTGCAGCAGCGTTGCACATCCTTTTGCGACAAGCTGATAGACCTCGTCAAAGTTTCCAGTGTAGTACGGATCGGGCACGTCCTTGACGGCGCTGTCTTCCACCAAGTCCAACAGCCGGAAGACCTTGGTCTTCCCAACCGTCCCCAGCTTCGACAGCCCCTTTACGTTGTCTTCATCCATCGCTGCGATGTAGTCGAAATCGGTCAAATCGGACTTTCCAATCTGACGGCTGCGGATCCCGTCGTAACGGATACTGTGCTTCATGAGGACGTCAATGGTGCCTTGATGCGGCGGTTCACCGACATGCCAACCGCCAAGACCCGCTGAATCGGCCTCGATGTGTTTGTCCAACCCGCTTTCTTCGAGCATCGACCGAAAAACCGCTTCGGCCATCGGCGATCGGCAAATGTTCCCCAAACACAAAAACAATACGCGAATCACCCACGTTTCCCCCGTTCAAGAATGCCATTCTCGCTGAGTCCGGCACGGCCGTAAGACCCATGCGTACGAACGCATCGGCATGGCGGCATGTCTCTGGCATACCTGCGGTTCAGCTTACATGTGGAGGGCTGAGATGGCGAACATCAGAGCCGTTCCTCCGAAAGCACCCGCGCTAGTATACCACGCACTGTGCCGAAAAGCCTCCGGCAAGATGTCCTGTGCGACCACGAACGCCATCGTCCCGCTCGCAAAGGCCAGGGACAAGGCGATGAAAACTTGGGACACCGAAAACAGCCAAATAGAAAACATCGTGCCAAGCGGCGTAATCATCCCAATTAGAAGCGTACTCCATAGTATGCGGCGCTTGGAAACGCCGGCCATGACAAGTGGAGCGCCGATGCTCATACCTTCCGGAAGGTTGTGAAACGCGATGGCTAGAGCAATCACTACGCCTATCTGATGAGTGACCGCGTCGCCCGCCCCGATAGCGAGGCCTTCAGGAAGGTCGTGAAGGGATATCGCGATCGCGATCAACCAACCCAACTTTCGATACTCCGCGTGTTGCTGTTCCACCCCGCCTGTGTCATCCGGATGGCGAAACGCCTTTTGAAGCAGCCACAGAAACACCCATCCTGCTGCAGCTCCCGCCCAAAACACGCGCTGTCCGCCAACTGCGATGGAAGTCGGCATCAACTCGACGGCGACGACCGTAACCATGATGCCACCCGCCACACCAAGCAGCAGTGCCAACATTTCTCGCGATAAGCGCTGGAACCGGGTGACGATCCACGCACCTACAGGCGTTGACAATCCAGACAAAAAGCTAATCCCGACAATCGTCCACACGCTGCGCCTCCTCTTGTCCGCCCTGAGAGCGTTCATATCCGGTTTATGCTGTCGCGGACCAATTATGACAAGCCCAGGTCCCCAAGAGTGCCCCACCCGCTCCACTTCCCATGCACCTACCGCCTGGTCTAGCAGGCTAGACCAGACGACAACCGCCGACAACTGCTCATTCGCCACGATTTCCAACTCACAAGGCATTTACTTTCAGAGACCCTGGAAGGAGGAACAAGCCATGACCTACCCGATTACCATCCAGTTGATTCCTGGACTTCCGCATCGCCCGTATCGAAAGGGACCCGGCAAACCGGAAGGAATTGTGTTTCACTGTACGGACACTCCAGGACGGCCAGATACGGCTGCCACGGAGGCCTCGCATGAACAAAGGACGTGGCAACAGGCATTTGTACATTTTTTTGTGGATGATACATCGATTGTCCAAGTCGCCAACACAGACTTCCTTTGCTTTGGTGCCGGTCCGAACGGAAATTCCCGCTTTGTGCAAATTGAATTGTGTATGTTGGAAGACCCCGCGAAATTTCAGGAGATGTACCAACGAAGTATTTGGTTAGGGGCCTCACTGCTTCACCAGTACGGTTTAAGCTTCTCTGCTGCGCCTGAGGGTACGGTGTGGTCTCATCAAGACGTCAGCCGTTACCTAGGCGGAACCGATCACGAAGACCCCGTACACTACTTGCAATCGCACGGGATATCCTGGAACCGCCACCTTCAAACCCTGTTCGCCGAGTGGAGCAAGCCAGTGAACAAGCCAGCGAGCAATCCGACCTGCAGGCCAGTCTCACAGCCGGCCTACCGGAAGCTTTCGGTTCTCGTGAATGGCCGGTTTTACGCCGCGATTGACGTTGACGATACCACCTATGTTGTCTGGACTGCCCTCAACGAGTTCAACACCCCGTACGAATACCGGGGCAATGGGCTTATGACCGTCCGCGGACAAGACATCCAAGGAGTCGTATTCGGCGGAAGCACTTATTTGCCGTGGAGTTGTTTGGCCCCGGGCATTCACGCGGCCAAGGTGGACTGGAGTTTCACCGTATAAACACAGCGGCCGGTGAGAGAACTTTAAGACGAGGCGAGCCAACTGAGGTACGGTTCCATGGCCGTCGTAAAGGAAACCCCGCCCATGTTATCGACCAGAAACAGCTTTGGAGAGAACCGCGTCCACATCGCAGAGTCGGAAAGTCCGCGCAGAAATACGTATTTGGTGGCGACCTCGGCCCACGCAGCCCGAGGTGCCACCGCCGTAACGGACAACAAGGAGGTTTGTGCGGGACGCCCTGAAACAGGGTCTATCAAATGGTGAACCTGTTGTCCCTCGTGGGTCCAGGTTTTACGCCACGTGGCACTTGTGCAAACAGCGGTTCGGCCGGAAGTGCTCGCTAAAGGCGAAAGCGCCGCGACCAAAGTGCCAGGCTGCAAAGGGTTGTCCACGCCAAGGCTCCAGGGACTCCCGTCGCCCTGCACGCCCGCTACGACCAGGTCCCCGCCAGCATCTACGATGTAGCCGCTGAGAACCTGTGGGTCCACCCATTGCTCAATCAGACGGGCTAACACATCGGCGGTATAACCTTTGCCGATCCCGCCGAGATCGAGGGGATGAAACACCGAGACGCAATTCCCTGTCCCGGCTTCGAACAATCGGGAGTTCAAAGCTTGAGTCGCAGGGCGGTTTAGACTTGCCCCGCGATAGCCGATTTGTTCCAGTGCGGTAATGACCCTGGGGTCAAAAGCTCCTTCTGTCAAGTCGTACATATCCTGGGCCAACACAAGAACCTCGCGCAAGGTTTCCGATACCTCGACCGTTTCACCCACGCGACGGTTTAAGCCGGTCAACTCGCTGTCATCCCGGAACCTGGACAAGGACTGCTCCAATTCGCCCGTGTGTTCCTGCAAGCCGGAAAGTGCCCTTTGAATCGAAGCGGCAACCCGTGCCGACGAGTTGCCACCGTCCCAGACGTCGATCCTGACCATAAAGGGAGACCCCATGGCCAAGAACTCCCGTTTATAAAACACCCGCGCTCACCCTGACTTCGGTCAATACGCTGTCGTGACCGTTTTATTTGGTGGTTCTCTACGAATTCATAGTTTTTGATAAAACCTGGTAATCTGCAGCAGCTACCACAACCGTCCAGTTGTGGCCGTTTTGGTTGACCGTGACCACCCACGCCGGGGCTTGGTGGACGGTTTGTTTCGTCACGGATTGAACGGCGCCGCCGCCGACGGCATTTTTCGCTGCGATGTCCGCATTAAACACCCGGTCGCTGATTTCGCGAGGGCGGTATGAGCCAGAAGCCCCCGTATTGACCGCTGTATTGACCGCTGCGCTGGTTATCAAGTCTGTACTCTGAACTGCGGGAGCAGGCGCCGGGTCTGCTGCAGCAGAATATTTGGAGGCAGCGAACCTGTCGCCGGATAAAAACGCTAACGACACCATCCCAAGACCCACTAACGCGAATTGGAAACGATGCTTCATACGGAACACCTCCCGGGTTTTTATGGCTTCAATCTAACCACGGAAGATGACACAAACATGATAAATCCAGGAAACTATAGCATATTTGCGCCAACTCAGGCACTTTTCATCGGTCTGACAGCTCGCACTCATGTTCGCTTAGGATTTTCTCATCAGGCTGTAATCCGGTTCTCAGGCATGTCTTGCCGCCCGATGCCGATCCACTTCTGGGCCCATATGGCGTCGGTATGCTTCGCCGCGAACAGCCCGACTTACGGTTTTTGCTGCCGGTGTCGCAGCATGAGGGGCAACGTGACCATAAAGGTCGTGCCCGCCCCGTGAGAGCTGGCAACCTCAATCCGGCCGTGATGCGTTTCGACAATCCATGCCGCAATGGCCAGTCCAATCCCGCTGCCCGCCGCATAGTTTTCTGCCCGGGTGGAGCGGTAGAAGCGATCGAAGACGTGCGGCAAGTCCTCCTCAGGGATGCCAATGCCTGTGTCGGAAATGGCAATTTTCCCTTCGTGGCGGTTTCGCTGCAGCGCAATCGCTACTTTTCCTCCTTGGACGTTGTACTTGATGGCGTTTTCCAACAGAATAAACAGCATCTGCCGCATGCGGTTGGAGTCCCCGAACACTGGAAGGAATGCATCGACTCCTTGCAGCTCGAAGGAGATGGCCTTGGGCTGTGCAAAAGGCCGCACGTCCTCAACCGCATCGCGAATGACTTTGCCGACGTCAATGGTCGACTTAGTCACAGGCAAAGCCCCGGACTCGAGGCGCGCCAGCGTCGATAAGTCGCTGACCAAATGGGTAATGTAGTCGGTTTCTGCAACACTTTCAGAAAGGGCCTCGCGAACGGCTTGGAGCTTGTCCTCTGCCTGGGCCAGTTCGAGCGTACCGCGAAGAATCGCCAGCGGTGTGCGAAGTTCGTGGGCCGCGTCGTTGACGAAGTTGCGCTGGCGTTGGAGTGCCCCTCGAATCGGCCTCAGCGACCTTTTGGATAACAGGTACGTGATGGGCAACAAGACCACCAAGCTGCCCAGTCCGACATTCATATCCACGCGAAGCAGCGTGTTGACCGTGCCGTACACGGATTTGAGCGAATACGCGCTCAACACTGCGCCGATGTACTTGTGTTCACGGTTAAACAGCGGATACGCTCCCGTCAATACCGGAACTTTGCCCACGTATGTGATGCGCCAAAACTCTCCTGTACTTTGCGCTGCTTGTGCGGCCAACCGCTGAAAAAGCGAATCCAGCTTTCCAGGTGCGGAAGCCAATGCCAGGTCTTTGGAAGTGTACTGTCCATCCGGGAGAACCACCCACGAGGCGACAATTTCCGGTTTGTTGTCAATGGCGGGCTCAACCGTTTTGTTTTCCGAGTCACTCTCTAACGCTTTTAACGTGTCGGGAATCTTTTGCGACCATTCTTCCTGGATCACGTGGTAGGCGGAACCCAGCACGTTCTCTCTCATGAACAGAAAAGTGGCGCCGATAATGGCTCCTTCAAAAACTAAAAATGCGGTCAAGTACAACAGGATGAACTGAAACTGTATGCGGGTCAGAAGCCTTCTTTCACTCAGGGCCGCCAGGACGTTGTGCCGCTTCGTCGCATTCATAACTGAATCTTGTAGCCGAGGCCGCGTACCGTCTTAATGAAAGGCTTCATCCGGCGGTTGCGATCAATTTTTGCCCTAAGCCGGGCAATGACCGCGTCCACTACATTTGCAACCGGCTCAGATTCGGTGCTCCAAACGCGATCGAGGATCTGCTCCCGCGTCAACACCTGGTTCACGTTTCGCATCAACAGTTCCAAGACGGCAAATTCCTTTCTCGTGAGGGTCACTACAGCATCGTCGACTTTCACTTCCGAAGTGGCAGGGTTGAGTTCTACGTTGCGAATCAAAAGCACATTGGTGTCTACATACTGGGACGGGCGACGCGTCAAGGCCTCTAAACGGGCTTTGAGTTCGTCAAACGAAAACGGTTTGGTCAGGTAGTCATCCGCGCCGGCTCTTAAACCGGCAACCTTGTCATCCACGCTGTCCCGGGCGGTCAACATGAGAATTGGCGTTGTGAATCCTTCTTTACGCAGGTTGTTGCAGAGTGTCATGCCGTCCGAATCCGGCAGTTTGATGTCCAAAATCAAGACGTCGAAGTAACCGGCCCAAGCGCGATTCCAGCCATCGCCTGCGGTGTACGCATTTTCAATCACGTGTCCATCGGCCTCTAAACCTCTTCGCACAAGCGACGCGAGTCTCACATCGTCTTCAACCACAAGTATCTTCACCTTGGCGCGGCCTCCCTGTTCGTCTTTCTGGCGCGAGAGTGCCCTTATCCCCGTCGAAGGAACATGTCTGGATAGGAATTTGTTGAATTCGGAACATGCCTGGTTCGTTTTTTTTTTTTCGAGTTGGTTTTTGCCTGGTTCGGTTTTGTCTTTTCGATGCGGGTTTGATTGAGTCGCTGTTGGAGTCTCTCTATCTGTGATCTCGACGCACTCGCGGTGTTCGTCTCATACATCGTTTCACCAATGTATAATATAACAGAGGATTCGGTCAACGTTTGACAGGAGGTTTTTGAAGCCCATGAGCATGTTCCCCCCTGAATTGCAGCGCAACCCCTACCCCATGTATCGGATGATGCGCGAATCAAATCCGGTTGTTTATATGGAACCGTTTCAAATTTGGTCGGTGTTCCGGTACGACGACGTCCGTACCGTACTCTCCGATTCCTCCCGCTTTTCTTCGGAATATGGACAACGAAAGGGCCAAACCGAGAACGCCGCCCCCAATCTCGTTGCAGAAGCCGGACAAGCGCAGCAAGTCCGACAAGGGTCGCTGCTCATTACCACGGATCCGCCGCGGCACACAAAGCTGCGTTCCCTCGTGAACCGGGCGTTTACGCCCAACGCCGTCGCGGCGCTGGAGCCCCGCATCGAACAAATCGCGAAGGGGCTTCTCGACAAGGTCGTGCGCCGCGGGGAAATCGACTTGGTCCGAGACTTGTCGTATCCATTGCCGGTCATCGTGATCGCGGAGATGCTCGGGATCCCAAGCGCCGACCAGGACAAGTTTAAACACTGGTCAGACGACGTGGTGGCGTCTGCCGACAACATGTGGGGCGCGGACACCGACTCCTCACAAGCGCACGCAGAAATGAACGAATACTTCCGCAGCATCATTGCCAAGCGCAGAACGGAACCGGCAAACGACCTCATCAGCGCTTTGCTCGCTGCTGAAGAAGGCAACGAACACCTTTCGGAGCAAGACATCCTCGCTTTGTGCTGGCTGCTGCTCGTGGCCGGAAATGAGACGACCACCAACCTGATTGGAAACTCGGTCTTGACCCTGCTGGAACACCCGGATGAACTTCAACGCCTGCGGGAACACCCTGACCTGCTGCCCAGCGCCATCGAAGAGTCGCTGCGCTACCGGTCGCCTGTACAGGCGATGTTTCGCATCGCCAAAGAAAACGTCGAGTTGGGGGGTCAGACCATACCCGCGAACAGCCGAGTGGTGGCGTGGATTGGATCGGCCAATCGAGACGAACAAAAATTTCCCGAGGCCGACTTGTTTGATATTGCTCGCAACCCGAACCCGCACATTGCCTTTGGACATGGCGTGCACTTCTGTTTAGGAGCCCCGCTCGCACGGCTCGAAGCCAAGGTGGCCCTGCGGACGGTGCTGAATCGCCTGCCGGACATGGCCCGGCGCGACGACCAAGCCCTTGAACCCCAAAGAGGTTTTATCGTTCACGGCGTCACCAGTCTGCCGTTGACCTTCACACCCTCCGGCAAAGCTTGAAGCTGAAGGCGTGATTCAAGCTGAAGCGTGGAACTTGAGCTTGAAATCCGCCTGCGGTCTAACTGTGCTGCACCAGGCGGTCCATGAGCCGGAAGTAGCGCTCTTGGCGAACCAGCAGGGCTTGGGCGGCCTGCACCGAAATGGACTGAAACACTACCTGGTCTCCCGGCCTTGCCTGGGCAATCTTTGGGATGTCGACCGAGATGACATTGGCAATCTTTGCATATCCTCCGACACCTCTGCGACCAGCCAACAAAACAATCGGCTTTCCGGACGCGGGAACCTGAATGGCTCCTTCCGGGATGCATTCCGAGAGAATATCCGCCTTGTGCTTATGCGCAATCGCCGGCCCTTCCAAATGGCACCCAATGTGGTTGGACTGTGGCGTTACCGAGTAACTTGAATTGAGAAATGTGCGAATTCCTTCCGCCGAAAAGGCCTCTTCTTGAGGTCCGAACACCACGCGAATGACCTGAGCTTCGCCGCGGTTTTGAAGCCATCGCGGGGACAGCACTCGTCTTTGCGTGCGCCGTCCAAGACTGGATGAAGGAGACCGGCTGGGACCAGAACCGTCAATTTTTGGCGGCGAAACGAAGGCGTTGGCAGTAGGCCCGGCACCTGCGAACCCTGCTGGCGCCTCGGGCGTGCCGGCCCATGGGTCAAAGCCGCCAATCTCGTCTCCGGCTTTCAGTTCCCGCCCTGAAACTCCGCCTAAACCCACCAGAGAATCGGTCGCCCGGCTGCCAAACTGGACGGGAACGTCGATTCCCCCCTTCACGCACACGTAGGCTCGACACCCTATTGGCCCGCCGGTAAAACGCAGGACATCTCCTGGAGCCACCGAAAGGGTTGTCCAAGTCGGAGCCGGTTTCCCGTTTACCGCGAATCCAAGGTCCCCGCCTGTGACTGCAATGGTACTCCTCGATTGGACTTCGAGTTCCAAGCCGAACAAAGTCGTTTCAATGGCAGCGGCCGCCAAGTCGTTGCCGAGCAGCAGGTTGCCGACCCGCAAGGAGTATTTATCTGCCGCACCGGAAACGGACAGCCCGTGACGTTGGTAACCGTGGCGACCCAGGTCCTGGATGCTGGAATAGACACCAGGGCGAAGGACTCGAAATCGCGTCATTGCCGCACCCCTCCGTTCACTTCAACCGATTCCGCCTCGACGCGAAACTGAAACGGTTCCTTGCGGTCCAATTCTTCGAGTTCCCGGTATTCCTGCAGAGTAATGCGGTAGAAGCGAATGTGGTCTCCAGGCTGAAACAAAAATGGGTCTGTCCGCCGCAAGTCGTACAGCAAAACAGGAATTTTTCCAATTAGGCGCCATCCTCCGGGACTGGATAAGGGATAGAAGCCGGTTTGCTCCCCTGCAATCGCCACCGATCCACCCGGAACCTGTTGACGAGGTTTAGGGAGTCTGGGCGTGGCGATCTTCTCAGACATCCCTCCGAGAAAAGGGAAGTTCGGTAAAAAACCCGTAAAATGGACGAAATAATCCGGCGCTGTGTGAAGTTCAATGACCTCTTGAACGGTTAAACCGCAGTGATTGGCCACGTCTCGCAGATCGGGACCAAACTCTTCGCCATGTTCTCCGTAACACACCGGAACCCAAAGTTTCTTCCCTTGACCCGGTACCGGGTGTTGCAAAACCTCGCGAAGGCCTTGCTCCACCTTTTGGACGAGGTCGTCGTACAGAAAAACCAGCGGATCGTAGGCAATAAACAACGTGGAGTAGCCAGGCACATAATCGGAAATGCCGCTTTGCACGTGGTTGATAAGCCACCGCTCAAGGGCCATGATTTGCAAGGAGATGGACGGGTCAACTTTTTGTTCGAACTCAATCAGCAGCGCCTGATCGCCCGCAGGGCGAATCACTGGCGTTCCCAAATAACATCACCCCTTTTTCTGCAGCCTCCGCACATTCGCAAGGGCTCCGTCAGTTGGACGCCCGGGCACGCCACGATGCGGATGGCTGTCCGTTTCGTCGAGTCGCCAGGCTCTTTTCCAAGCTAACGTTAGTCTGAATTATACGGTAAATCCACCCAAGGCGGAACACCTGTGCGGACGGCAGATGGATAAACGCATCGGTTGAGATTGAAAGACTTTTTATTGCATATGGTAGAATAGGTTTTCGCGAGGGCACGAAGCGCCCATTGCAGCAGTCGCTGGAGTACAGGGGGAGAGTTATGAAACCAAGCGGTCTTCAAGGGACAGTTCACTTGGCTACATATGAAGACGTGGAACGGGAAATGCAGCAAGTCGTGCGAACTGAGTTCCACGAGGCGGATTTTTTCCGTACACTCGCGGCCGGAGGATACAGCGGAGCGCAAATCCGCCACTTTGCCATTCAATACTCGTTTTACAGCCGCAACTTTCCGAGGGTTCTTGGAGCGTCCATCGCTGCGATGGCTCCCATGGACTCCTGGTGGGTTCCGTTGGCCGACAATTTGTGGGACGAAGCCGGTCGTGGACAACCCGGCAAATCTCACGAACAACTGTACAAAACATTTCTACTGTCCGTAGATCCAAAACTGTTTCTCAACGACTTGGGTATGCCGGAAGACGGGGTGTCGCCCGCCGTGGATCAGGCGATTTTCACGTTTTTGGAGTTCTTCAGAAACGCCTCCCCGCTTGAGGCGATGGCCGCGGTCGGGCTTGGTTCTGAGGTGTTCGCCGGCGACGTCATGGGCACCATCGCCAGAGGCCTCAGGCATCCATCCTATAATTTGGAAAGCAAACTCGACCTGCTGTTCTGGGACGTCCATGCAGACGAACACGAGCCCAGGCACTATCAACTCTGCAAGGATATTCTCATTCAGTTTACCAGCCAAAGCGATTTACAGACCATGTTCGAAGTGGGACGCTCCATCGCAAAATCGGAAGCCAAGATGTATCAAGAACTGCACAACGAGATGGTCCGTTTATAAACGCGACCTGAAACAGGACATGCTTTCAAGGGATTTCTCGCGGCTTCTTCACGGATTTCTCATGAGTTCCTCATGTCGTTCTCCATTGAAACGAGCTCGCGGTGTAGCAAGATAGGCAGAGAAAACTCTTGGATACATGTGTTACAGTATATCGGGCACAAAAAAACCGGAGACGAAGAACTTTCGCTCGCTTGATACCTCCGTGTGTCATTTTCACAGACCAGGAAAAGGACAAGTGTCGAATGAGAGTAACGGCGTTCAAAACAATTCATTTTTCCTCGAAGGTCAGCGTAGATAACTCGCGTTGGGTGAAGTGGCCCGTTTACGCACTCACCGCGTTTCCGCTGATCGATTTTGGATTGAGGCACACCGTCGCACCCATTGGATCCGTTTGGGATAAAGTGGTGCTGCTTCTTTTGATGGGCGCAGCATCGATTCGCTATTGGAGTGGAACTAAAACCGTTCCGATAACGTGGTCGAGGTTTGCCATTTACTTCTGCCTCTTTGGCCTTGCGCTGGTCTTTGCCAACTTTACGCATCCGCTCTTGACCATCGCTGGGTATCGCATTGACGTGTACTACATCTTCTTTGGCCTTTTGATCCCGTTTGTCGTTGAAGCAAAAGATGTTCCTAAGCTGCTGTACAGTGCGGCACTGATTGCCATCTTGATTGGAATCGACGGCGTTTTTCAATACATCGTTAAAACCCCCATCCCTAAAGCTTGGGTGGACCCTGGTGAGCACCTGCGCACGCGTGTCTTTTCCGTCCTGGTAAGCTGCAACGAACTGGGTGCTTACATGGCTCTCATGATCCCTCTCATCGGAGGGTTGATGCTTTATGACACCGACCGCTGGAGAAAATGGTTGCTGGGACTCGGACTCGTTCCTTGTACAGCGACGTTGCTTTTTACGTTCTCCAGAGCTGCATGGTTCTCACTAGGCCTTGCCATCGTCGTTGTTGCCATAGCTTTTGAGAGACGCTTGCTCATCGGTCTGGCATTGCTGTTCGCAGCTGCATTTTTGATTCCAGGGATGCAGCATCGAATTTTGGATGTTTTTTCGCCACTCTACTGGATGAAATCGGCTCATGGCGGTCGCGTTGCCCGGTGGCACCAAGCGTTTTCGGCGATGCAAAGTGATCCGTTGTTTGGCGTTGGCCCTGGCCACTACGGCGGAGCAATGGCCGTTTTATATCACTTCAGCATGTATTCGGACAACTACTACGCCAAAACCCTGGGTGAAACCGGAATTGTCGGGCTTACATTGTTTTTTGTCATGCACATCAAACTGATGCAAGACTTGTGGGCCCGAGTCACAAACGCATCCGGCGGGAAAAAAATGGTCTTCCTAGGAGGGCTTGCGGGGCTTTTGTCCGTCCTGATTCACAGTGGATTTGAGAACGTCTTTGAATACGCGCCCATGTCCTTGTGCTATTTCTTTGTGGTTTCTTTGCTTCTCGTTTGGGGACACATTGAGATGGGCGACGGGCCTGTGCGCGCATTGGACAGAGGCCTTGTAGTCAGGAACTGGCTGCTAACCGGGTTTTGGGCCCTTTGTGTCAACGAGGTGAACATATGGCTCATCAAACCGATGGTCCTTCACTTTGCGGTGCTCGGCGTACTTGCGGTCATGGCAATGTCTGCACTGTGGCTGGTCAGCATTCCGCCTGGCTACCGAAAAACGTGGGTTGAACTGACGATATTCGACTTGCTTGTTGGCCAGGTTCTATCTTACGCCTTCGTATTGCACTGGCACTTTGTTGTGCATACCGTCCTTGCGGTTGTTGGACTCTTGGCGTTGTCTTGGATTGTCATTAAAATGCGAATGAGCCGGTTGTTGGTTTCTGGCCTGGTCGCTATCGGCGTCGTACTCGTCGCTGAGGGCTTTCCGGTGACAAGCACGTGGGGATTGGATTCACCTTTTACCCTAGCCGCGTTCGCGTTGCTTGGCGCATCCATTGTTGCGGGATTCGCTTTGCGCAATCGCGCGATTGCGTAGCTGCGGGAAAAGGAAATAACACGCGCACGAAAGAAGTGTTCACGGTGAAAGATTTCGTCAGTCTTTTAAATTCAGTGGGCTCGATTTTGCTGTGCCTGGTCGCGGCAAGTGCTATTGCAGTTTGGACGACACGAATTCATAAATAATTTTTAATAAATGATTGGAAGGGTATCTGCTTTACTTGGATTATAATAGAGGTTGTGCGTGAAATACGAGCCCGTACACTTTAATCTGTAATAGCCACTTGAGTCCTGACCGTAGCTGACATCCTGTAGTTGCACCGAAAAAGGACCTAGGAAAGAAGGTTATGTATGTTCCTGATAAACGGTCTTTTCGATGTCGTTTATTCAGTCGTTCAGATACTTACATTACTGATTGCCCTCTATCAGTTTGCGATTTCCATTTTTGGGATTCGCCACCGTAAAGAACCGATTACCCGTAAGCCTGAAAAACGGTTTGCGGTCGTGATTCCCGCTCATAATGAAGAACGAGTGGTGGGTCCGCTCATCGACAGTTTAAAATCGCTGCATTATCCGGATACGTTGTTTGACATTCACTTGATTGCGGACAACTGCACCGATCACACGGCAGACGTGGGCCGCAGGCACGGGGCCATTGTCCATGAACGAACCGACCACAAAAATGTCGGGAAAGGCTATGCCATCAAATGGATGATCGAGAAACTGAAAGAATACGGCAGTTCCTACGACGCACTCGTCATGTTTGATGCGGATAACCTTGTACACCCCGACTTTCTTAGCATCATGAATGAAAAACTGTGCTCTGGTCACAAAGTTATTCAGGGATATCTTGGCGTTAAGAACCCATTTGACACCTGGGTCAGCGTATCTTTAGCCATCTCCTATTGGTACGATAACCGCATGTGGCAACACGCACGGAGCCGCCTGGGACTCCCCTGTGCCCTCGGCGGTACAGGCCTGTGCATCGACTATCCGCTTTTGCAAGAGATGGGTTGGACAGCCACAGGGCTCACGGAAGACTTGGAGTTTGGAGTGCGCTGTGTGGAGCACGACATCATTCCCGTCTGGGCACACGACGCGAAGGTCTACGACGAAAAACCCGTGACGTTCATGGCATCGTTTCACCAACGTCTGCGCTGGCAGCAGGGTCACTTCAACTGTGCGAAGAGGTACCTGGTTTCATTAGTCAGGGACAGTATTAAGGAGCGCCGCTTCATAAAATTCGACCTGGCGGTTTACCTGTTTCAGCCAATGAGAGCCCTCACCATCTTTGCCATGTCAATTATGCTGTTCATATTTAATCTTCCATTTTTTGATGCGATGGTCTCACTGCATGTCCACCAAATCATCCCAGCCTCTGTCTGGATGTGGATTTCGGCGATTCTGTTTTTGGAAATGCCTTTGGCACTTTTATTGGAGCGGACGAATTGGAGGGCATATGTCGGGCTGATTCTCGTTCCAATTTTCCTCTGGACGTGGGGACCAGTGACTTTACAGGCATACTTCACGCAAGGGAATCGGAAATGGCATCACACGATTCACAAGCGCGCCATCCGGCTCGATCAAATCCAAGACCGGTAAGCAACCGGCGGTAAACGAGCCGTATGTGTAATTGGCCACAACAAAGCGAGTCAGAAGCGATGCCAGTGTACAAGTGAAAGCAACATTGCTCTTGCCTGTACACGCTCTGGCATCGCTCGCAAACTTGCAAACAGCAGGACCTAGGGGATTGGCCCCGGGCCGCATCGTATCCTTGCAGGCGGGTTCAGCGACCTAACGACCTAAGATCAGTTCAGCAACCGTACTCAGTTCCACGTTTCCCCCGCTTAAAACGCACACCACCGGTCCTTTATCCTCATTGGGTTTCAATTCAGGGAGTTTCAGTGCAGCTGCGGCGCTGGTGCACCCGGACGGCTCTACGAGAAGCTTGCTGGTCTCCAACAGCGTCGTCAGCGCGGCCTTGATTTCCTCTTCGCTGACCAACACAATGTCATCCACATACTTTTGCACAATTGGAAACGTAAACTCGCCCGGATGGCTGGTTCGCAACCCGTCGGCGATAGTACTGGTCGCCCCGATGTCGACGGGCCTGCCCTGTTGGCGCGACAGGTAGGTGTCGTTCGCAAGCGCCGGTTCTGCGCCGTAGACGGCGGCGTTTGGCAGTAAGCTTTTGATCGCGGTGGCTACACCGGACAGAAGCCCCCCGCCGCCCACAGGTACAATCACTGCGGCCGCATCCGGCAGTTGCTCAGCAATCTCCAGCCCCACCGTCCCTTGCCCGGCCACAATGAAAGGGTCATCGTACGGAGGTACAAACTTTAAGTTTTTTTCCGCCGCAATCCGTTCAGCCAGCTCAATGCGCTCGGACGACGTGGTTCCGCACCGGATGACCTGTGCGCCGTAGCCCAAAATCGCTTGCTCTTTAATGGCAAGGACGTTTTCCGGCACGACAACCGTACACGGCAACCCTACCAAAGCAGCCGCATAAGCCACTGCCTGGCCGTGGTTGCCGGACGAAGCGGTAATGACGCCTGTCATTGCACCCCCATGCTCGGCGATGGACAGAACCTTGTTCAGGGCACCGCGCAGTTTAAAGGCTCCGGTCCGCTGCAGGTTTTCGCATTTTAAGTAGACCTCTCTCTGGCAAAGTTCAGACAGGCGCGGGGCGTAGAGAAGAGGGGTGGTCACAACGCGATCGCCAATCCGTTTTGACGCTTGCTGGATGTGAGCCAAAGTCACCGGTTCATGCGAAATGGGCATGATGAAGTCTCCTTTACCAATGCAGTCTCAGTCCCTTTCATCATACCGCAAAGCGAGTGCAACGGACGCGATCGCGAGCTTAACACCGCGAAGGAACAGACGGTGCGCCGTGCCCGGGTGCGACCCTGGGTACAACCCCAGCGGCAGCCCCCACCCCCGGTTGAACCCGTAAGTCGCAAAGGGGCTCCCCTTGACAAAACCAGTCCTGTTTGTGCCATGCTAGTGATTGGAAACTCATAGGAACTCGAAACTTTGCTCTCTAGCAGGTTTACGACGGCGAGATGGAGTGTAACAACGCAGATGAACGGAATTTATCGATTGCGTCAAGGGATGCAACGGTCGCGCGCGTGGGTATTCATGGCAGCGGTTGTCTTCTTCGTTTTGGCTGTAGTGCTTTCCAACCCATGGTTAAAAGCTGTGCTGCCGTGGCTTTCCATAGCGAGCCTCGCGTTTGCATGGCCGGATGCTTCAAAAACAGGTAAAATTTTGACGTCTTCTTTCCTCATCGGTGGATTCGCTTTGCTCATCTTGCATCACGACAGTGGAATGACCATGGTCCAGTCCTTTGGAAGCATGCTGAATCTGCTCAGCTTGTTTACAGCGGTCCCGTTGCTCGCGCTCCCTTTGCAATCCGGCAATTACCGGGACGCCGTCGAACGCCTCTTAACCGGGCGTCCACTCACTCCGCGGCGTTTTCAGTGGATTGTCAGTGCAGTTTCCTACTTACTCTCCATTCTGGTGAACATCGGCGCCATTCCCATGATGTATTCGATTGTTTCGCGGATGGGAGAGCGGTTTGGGCAGGAAGACTCGAATCGTTTCTTGATTCCCAGCATCGTGTCTGGATACACGATGCCGCTGTTGTGGAGTCCTGTTGCGGCGGTCCTGGCAGCCGTCGTCTCGGAAACGAAAATTCACTGGGCCACCATGTTCCCGGTATCGTTTGGATTGAGCCTCTTGGGAATTGGGTTGAGCAACCTCTGGTGGCGTCCGCATCCCGCCACACACGCGGCCACACATGAGGCCACACATGCTGCTGCTCTCGACAAATCGGCCCCGTTCGCACTGCAAGCGGATTCACAATCGCCGTCACACGCGCGCGGCGGGAGACTTTGGGAGATTGGCATGGGTATCGCCATTTTTGTGGTCTGCATGTTTACACTTCAGGCCGTATTTGACTGGCCCATCGGCGCGGTCATTGCGCTTTTGGCATTCCCGTTTTCGCTTTTATGGAGTGCCCTCATCGGAAAACGCACAGCGTTTTTCCGCAGCATGACAGGGTATCGCACGGCTGTCGAAAACTTGAGCACCACGTTTTCCGTGTTCACAGGCGCCGGATTTTTCGTGACCGCTTTAGCCCGTTCGGGGTATACGCACGCACTCGATCGCGGCCTTCTCGTCGTCTCTCATGCGGTCGGCCCTGTTGCCTTTTTGGCTTTCATCCCCTGGTTGATTGTTCTCCTTGCCTTAATGGGACTCCATCCGGTGGTCAGCATCGCCTTATTGAGCGGCGTTTTTCACCCGTCCTTGCTCCACCTTGCCCGATTGTGGCTGTCGGTCGGCCTCCTTGGCGGCGGAGTCTCCACCTTTATCCTCAGCCCCTTCATGGCGACGCTGACGGTCGCAGGAACGGTCTCAGGAGAGCGTCCCGCAGTCATCATGCGCTGGACGGCTGGTTATGCGTTGGCCTTTTTAGTGTTGTGCGATCTCGTCGCCTGCCTGGGGCAAGCCCTCTCCTAATTCACCCAACGCCATGTGCCCAAAAACTCCGTCGGCAAGGTCAGCGGATGGCGGGGAACCTGACTCAGGTCGAATCCGGCCATCAAATCCCGAGGTTTGACCGGTTCAGGCGAGGGAATGAGTCCCGCGAGGTGTGCCAATTCGCCTATGACTCGTTCCGACTGCACCCCAGACTGGCGCAGGCTCGCAAGAGACAGTGCACAGTTTCGCTTTGCAAGCCTCTTGCCACCCGGTCCGAGAAGCAGCGGGACGTGCGCAAACTGGGGGACTCTCCACCCAAGCGCCCGAAACAAGGCCATTTGCCGCGGGGTCGAATCGAGCAGGTCGATACCGCGCAGTACATCTGTAATGCCCATCGCGGCATCGTCAACCACGACTGCGAGTTGGTAACTGACCAGCCCATCGGCCCGTTTGACGACAAAGTCGCCTCCTGCATCCACGGCAAACGCCTGCGGTCCCGCTGCAAGGTCCACAAACTCCTCGACTGCAAACTCCTCGACTGCACGCGGTGTCCCGCCCGTGTTGGTCATCGCGAAACGCAGCGAAGGTGTCTTTTGCTTCGCCCGCCGCCGTCGTTGTTCCGGCGAAAGAGTGCGGCACGTTCCCGGATAAACCGGCCCTTCCGCAGAAAGTCCGTGCGGTGCCTGGGCAACTTTTTGAAGCTGCGACCGGCTGCAAAAACACGGGTATAAGAATCCGCGGCGCTTAAGAACCGCCAACGCCTCCTCGTACAGCTCCCTCCGCTTGGATTGCTCATACGGGCCGTACGCTCCACCGAAATCGGGTCCTTCATCCCAGTCCAGTCCAAGCCAGCGCAAGTCAAAGAGGATTTGGGAGGTGTACTGCGAACGCGATCGCGCCGTGTCCACGTCTTCAATGCGCAGCACGAACTCACCACCCACACTGCGCATTTGAAGCCATGCCAGGAGGGCAGTGAGGGCATTGCCGACGTGCAATTCTCCGCTTGGAGTCGGAGCAAATCGTCCTCTTCTCACCGCTTTGGGTTGTCGCGCCGCGGTGTTCAGTGTTCTCACCTCCTGGTTTCAGCACAGGCATAAGCCTTGCATCTGGTGGACGCGGCACAGTTTGGATAAAATAGACATACACCGCAATAGGCAACCGCGATTGCAGTCGTTCAACCATCGAACTCGAAGGAACCACCCAGACTCATCTTCCCTGAGTATAGCGAAAATCTCAGTGTAAAAGGAATTGCAAGGAAAGCACCGAAATGAGTAACCAAAAGAGTCCAAAAAAACAACGAAAACAGAGAAAAGTTTGTGGGAGGAACACGAGCATGAAGCCTTTAGCATCGATTCCCGTTGCACTCCCTCCTCAGGGTGTTCGCGTCATCATGGATTTGGCGTGGCAGGTCGAAGAGTGCATTCATTTAGAGGTCGGCGAACCCAACTTCCAGACTCCGCAGCACATTGTCGAAGCTGCGATGGCAGCAGGGCAAAGCGGCTTCACCAAGTACACTCCGAATTCTGGGATTCCGGAACTGCGCGACGCCATTGCCAACAAGATGAAGCGGTACAACCAATTGGACGTCACGGAACAGCAAGTCTGCGTCCACCACGGAGCGGTAGAGGGAATTTTCAGCACGATGTTGGCCCTGGTCGAACCCGGCGACGAGGTTTTGATGCCCGGTCTGTCGTGGCCCAACGGGGAAATGGCAGTGCGCCTTTTGCACGGCGTCCCAATCCACTACTCCTTGGCGTCTGAAAACGCGTTCCTGCCGAATCTCGATGAATTGGAGCGCCTTGTCACGCCCAGGACAAAAGCGCTTGTCGTGAACTCTCCAGGGAACCCGACGGGGACCGTCTTCGACGAAGCCCTAGTCCGCAGTCTGGCTGAGTTTGCCCACAAACACGACTTGTGGCTGGTTTCTGACGAGATTTACGAACACATTGTTTTCGACAAAGCGCACGTCAGCCCAGGCCGTTTTGCCCCGGAACGCACCATCACTATTTCCGGGTTTTCCAAGGCGTACGCCATGACCGGCTGGCGTCTCGGGTACACCGTGTCCCCCCCTGAGGTGGCTCGCATCATCACGAAGCTTCAGGAACCCATCATCTCGAGCACCAACAGCTTGACGCAAAAGGCAGGGGTCGCGGCTTTGAATGGGGACCAAACCATTGTCGAAACGATGCGTCAAGCCTACCACCGACGACGCGACATTGCCCTTGGCATCCTCAAAGAGCACCAATTGTACCGCTATACCCCGCAGGGGGCGTTTTACCTGATGATCGACGTTTCGAGCGTCAGTACGGACTCTATGGCCGTAGCAAAATCTATTTTGCAGCAAACCCAGGTGGCCGTAGCCCCGGGTGAAGCCTTCGGAGAAGGTGGAGCCGGACTGGTCCGGGTATCTCTGGCCAACAGCGAGGAGAACATCGAAGAGGGGATTCGCAGAATCTGTGAATTTATAAACCGAAAAGGAGCGTTGTAAAGATGGAGTATCGCAACCTCGGACGCAGCGGACTCAAAGTGTCCGTACTCGGCCTTGGCACGAACGCATTTGGGTCTCGGGCCAATCAAGAGACATCCACGCGGATCGTTCACCACGCCATCGATTCCGGCATTAATTTCATCGATACGGCGAACATTTACAGTAAAACGGAATCCGAGCGCATCATCGGGGAAGCATTGGTTGGAAGGCGGCACCAAGTCGTTTTGACGACCAAAGCTGGGCTCGTGAAAGGGGAGGGTCCAAACGAACGCGGGTCTTCGCGCTTTCACTTGCAGCGCGAGTTGGAAGACAGCCTAAAACGCCTCAAAACGGACTACTTGGACCTGTACCAAATCCACACCTTTGATCCCTACACACCGTTGGAAGAGACCCTGCGCACCCTCGACGACATGGTTCGCGCAGGAAAGGTCCGCTACATAGGAGCATCCAACTACGCGGCCTGGGAACTGATGAAGGCACTTGGCATCAGTGAACAGATGGGCCTGTCCCGTTACGTTTCCGTCCAGCCTTGCTACTCGCTCGCAGACCGCACGGTCGAGTTGGAATTGGTCCCGCTGTGCCTGGATCAAGGGATTGGCATCATCCCCTACTTCCCGCTGGCAGGCGGCATTTTGACCGGGAAGTACGCGTCTGGGGCGACTCCGAGCGGATCGCGCGCTGACAAAGACCCAAATTTCGCCAAGCGCCTGGTTGACGAAAAGCGGATCGCGTTAGGCGAACAAGTCGCACAACTCGCTCAAGGCCTCGGATACTCGGCAAGTGCCGTATCGTTGGCCTGGTTGATGCAGCGTCCCGCCGTATCCACCATCATCTGCGGCGCCACCCGCGTCGAACAGTTAGAGGCGAACCTGCAAAGTATCGACGTCTCGCTCGATGCCCAGTCTCTGGCCAGCCTCGATGAGATGAGCGACCCCTTCCGGCACAGTACGCCGTTCGCAACGTATCGCCTTCCGTAGTGCGACTACGGCAACTTGCTGCATTCCAGCAGTCATTGCCGCTGGGTCGCCCGGTCGACGGTTGCCGCACCCGACTTAGGCGGACGTTCCGTTGCCGACGCTGGCGGCCGTTGAAGGCTGTGATTGGGTCTACGATTGAATGTCCACAGGCGTGCCCACCTTGACCATGTGGTACAAGATGCGCGCCTGTTTGACAGGCAATTCAACGCACCCGACGCTTTGCGGAAAACCGTAACTCGAGCGGATGTAGCCGTGAATGGCGATGTTTCCGAATAACCCCATCACCCATGGAACGTGCGGGGAATAGTAAGGCTGACCGTTTGGCTCCGTCCCCCGCATGTTCGCATACAAGGCCATCGAACGGATGTAAAAGTGCCCCTTTGGCGTAGCCGCCCCTGGTATTCCCGTGTTCGCTAAGGTCTTAAAGACCGCTTTCCCATTCTTGTACAGCGTAAGTGTTTCCGGCTTGCTCTCCTTCACGACAATCAACTGGTCGCTCGCCGTAATAAACGGCCGCTTCACGTCGGCCGAGAGGTATTGGCCAGAACTGCCCTGCGGTCCCTTGAGCCCGCCGCGAATTGTCATCAATTCCGGTTGCGTGGGAGGAATCGGGTTTGACGGAACAAAGGAAGCGAGTGAACCAGAAGTCCAAACCAACTTGCCAGGGACTGGGGGCTGAAACGAAATGTCCTGAGCCACGGCTGCGCGATTGGCAACAGGCGCGCTGAACTTCAGCGTAAACGGGCCGCTGACGGGGACATTGTACTGATAAATGCCCGGGTTGGTCATGACATACAAAGGCGCTGGGGTGACCTCTGAAAACGCGGCAGGTTTGGCCAATGAGTTCCCGAACCTGCCTGTGGCCGCATCCACAGAAAAGGTCACTTTCGCGTTCTGGGGCAAGTTCGCGTTTAACCAAACCGTGGTTTGGGGCGTGGGCAAACTCGTCCGGTGGTGCTGTCCGTTGTAGGTCCAACGAACGGATCGGACCGGTTGGCTAAAACGCAACTCCATCCCCTTGGCCGCTTGAACCGACGCTGCACTGATCGTAATTTTCGTGTGAATTTTCGTGTGAATTTTCGCGATGGACGCGTATGTAAATGTTCCACCGATCGCAACCACTGTGGCTGCAGCTGCCCAGAACAGCCACGTCTTCTTTCGCATGCCTCTCGATCTCCTCCAACAAATCCCTTACAATCTAGTATATTGCACGGTCGGTTGCGCGCAATAGGGGAGGCAAATATAATCCTCGTCCTTAACCTGAACCATTTGTACGGCGATAGCTTTTTAGTGAGACAAACTGTACATAAATCTTCTTGAAACTTTGTTGAAAATCAAAGCCGAACCTCTTGACGGCCAAGGGATGATACTTTTGCTGGTGTTCCAGGGTGAGAAACTGTTCGAAACGTCGGTTCGTTCACCTCGCGATGGAGAAGTCGCTTTTGTGTGGTTGAACCGCGCCGATGAAAAGACCATTCAATACGTCCTCGGGGACCTCTACCACTGCCACCCGCTGGTCGTGGAAGACTGTTTACATATGGGACAGCGTCCAAAACTGGACGTTTATCCCGATCACGCCTATATCCCGTTTTTTTGGGTGACCATGGATTGGGATCTCGATGAAATGGCCGTCGTATTCGGAGCGCAGTTTATCGTCGTGCTCACGGACAGCGACGTGCCTTACCTCGCCGGCTTTGAGGAAGAATTGAAACGCGACGCACAACGCATGCAGAGCACAGAGCACATCTTGTATGCCCTGCTCGACCATTGTACAGACAATTATTTGTTGGTCGTTGACACGATCGAAGACCAAATCACCGACATGGAAACAAAGATTTACGACGATCCGTTTACCCAGATTGGCGGAGACGTCCTTTCGTTGAAGCGCAAACTGCACAACCTGCGCAGAATCTTTACGGAGGAACGCAACGTGGTCGGCGGCCTGATGCACGCGCAGTTTCCTTTTACGACGGAAGACACCGTTGCCTACTTTGCAGACGTATTCGATCACCTCAACCGCGTGGTCGACACGGTGGATGCCTTTCGCGACTCGTTAACGGGCTTGTTGGGATTGCAAACATCCCTGAAAGCGGATCGCATGAACAAGGTGATGAAGACGTTAACCGTCGTTGCGACGTTTTTCTTACCGGCATCGTTCATTGTCGGATTATACGGCATCAACGTTAAGGGTGTTCCTGAATACACGTGGAAATACGGCTACGAATGGGTTTGGACGTTGCTGATTGTATCTACAGTCGCCTTGTGGTGGTTTTTTAAAAAGAAAAAGTGGTTTTAGCCAGGAAATTTTAGCCGAAACTTTCACCCCCAACGGGTCCACCATTCCCTAGCCCCGCACTTTGTTCCGCATGACTTCCTGCCAACGGTGTCATACTGTGCAGGATCTTCCAAACCAGTTGGCGCCGCGGGTTTGCAAACAAACTGCTGTACTGCTGGCGACCCTTTTTCAGACAGTTTTATAACAAACTGAAAACCAAATTGGGGAGATACAACGTATGATTATCCTCATTTTTACATTGTGTTTCTTGGCCGCTTTTGTTCTCACCCGTTCTTACAGGTTCCTGGACAAATACTACCCCACTGCGTTATACGTGAGTTTGGTTTCCCTTTTATACCAATTGCTGTGCCGCGGACATTTACTGTGGCACTTCCGCAACTGGCACCTCTTTACGGATAAACTGTCTACCCTCATTCAGTTCGCTGTGCTGTTTCCGTGCTCGGCCGTTTTGTTTCTGCGCTATCTCCCCCGCCGCAAGTTGGCTAGAACATTGTATTTCCTGGGATTCTTCGCGGTCTATGTCGTCATGGAACTGTGCCTCAAGCTCAGTGGAGAAATTATCTACCAATTTGGTTGGAGCCTTGGGTGGTCGGTATTTATTGATTTTTGCTTTTTTGCATTCACGTGGATGCACGCAAGGAATTGGAAGGTTGCATTGCCCATCTCAGCGAGTATCATTGTGTTCCTTATGGCGTGGTTCCGTGTGCCTCTGCATGGGTAAACGAGATTTGGTGTAAAGGGGGCACGCAAATGTGGTTTCTCGTTCTGTCTGACATCTAAACAAAGCGTTGCATCAGGATGCTGCATACTGTGACGACAAGGAGAACGGTCAGCGATAAAGGAAGAATCCTGCGCGTCAAATCCCCTTCACGACCGGATTGACCCGAAATTGCCGCTGCCAGCGCCACGCGAGAAGGAGAAGCCATGGTCATATTCGATGCCGATACATTTTGAGCCGTCGCGTACACCAAAGTGGAAGTATGCAACTTGTGCGACATGGCACTTTGGAACGGTGCAAGCATCGCATTCGCGGCACTGTTGCTTCCAGTAATAAACCCTCCTAGTCCCCCAATCAGAGGAGAAATCGCAATAAACGCCGTTCCAAACAGCATTGCAGCGTTTTGAGCAATGACGTGGATCATCCCAGCTTGTTGCATCACCGTGGACATCGCAACAAACCCCATGGTGGAAAGCGCCGCTGGATACACTTGTTTCGCCGTAGCGAGAAGACTGGCACCCAGTTGCTCCCGATGGAGACGATAGGTGAACACTGCGACGACGGACGCCAGCAAAAGGGCAAATCCCGGGTTGTAAAGAAGGTCTAATTGATACTGAAATGAAGAGACCCGAATGACCAGGAACTCCTGTAACCATTCCCTGAACGGCGGGATCCAATTGGAAGCGAACAAAAACGCCAGGAGCACGCCGTAAGGCAATAGGGATTTAAAGATAGTTCGACCGGAGAGGGTGTCGTTTGACAAGGACCGCTTTGAAAGGGAGTGGCTTTGGACCGGATCGACAGCCGCCGCAGTTTGTCCAATCCCCGCTTTTGCTTGGACGCGATGGAGCACCTGCCAAAAAAGCAACAGGCCAAAAGCAGCAATCAGGCCAGCGACAACTCCTGCAACCTGTGTAGAAAGGAATGCGTTTGCGAACCAAGTGAAAAAGGAAAGGAGCCCCCACGAGGTCAAAATTGAAACCAGGTGTCCCCGGACCGCTTTGACTCCTCCTGCGATGACAACGACCGCCACCGTATAAAACAAGAACAAGGGAATTGACAGCAACGCACTCCAAATCCCCAGCGCATGCAGTGAAACAAGGGATAATTCCGCATTGAGAACGGTCCCCACCGCCAATGCTCCCCACGGTACAGCAGACTGTGTCAACAAGGACAACAGTGCCACCTGGTTCGATTCAAAACCCAGTTCGAGATATAGCGGTGCGGCAATTACGATGCCGATTCCAAAGCCGCTGGTCGCTTCCAAAAAAGGACCCAGGGCAGTTGAAATCAACAGTGCCTGCTCCACCGGGCTGGTGGTATACCGGGTGAACAAGTGGGAGATGGCCTGAATGGCTCCGCCCGCCTTTAACAAGTTGTACAGCAGCAACCCAAACACCAATACATAAATGACAATCAGAGAGACGAACACGCCCTTTAACGAGGCAGACTCAAGCGACCCATAAGAAGTGTGAAATGGAGACGGAATCAACGCGATTGAAACCGTGAGCAGATAACCCACTACCGCTGTTCGCAGGCTGGAAACCTTGAAAACGACAAGCAGAACTAAGGATAATAAAATCGGTAGAAAGGCTAGTAATTGCACAAAATCGCCATCCTCTGTACCTTTCCCTGCCCCTGCGTGATCCCAAAGACGTGCGGCCATGGAAACACGTTATCGTCCAGAGGCGTGCGGCCATGGAAACAAGTCGTCATCCAGGGTTGAGGGTGATTGCTTGGGGTGATTGCTTACTGGTTCGATCCGATCATCGTCTTTGGCGCTGCAACTGCGACGACTTCGCCGCGTACACACAAAACTCCATCGACAGAAAGCTCGCTTTGAACGACGACTTTTTTCTGTCCAACTTCAACGATTCGCCCGCGGATGACAATCGGTTTTCCCAATGGGGTGGGTTTTAAAAAGTCCGTTTTTAGTGAAGCCGTTACACAACGCGGGACTGGAGCCGCGTCGCCGAGCTCGTGTCCGTCTCTTCTGTAAAGTGCCAAGGAAGCACTGCCTGTACTGTGGCAGTCAATCAGCGAGGCAACCAACCCTCCGTAAACAAAACCCGGGATAGCCGTGTGTTCCGGACGCGGAGTGTACTCGGTCACCGTTTCATTCCCGTCCCACCTTGTCTTAATCTGAAGTCCTTTATCGTTCAATCTTCCACAACCGTAGCACCAAGAAAAGTCGTCAGGATAGTAGTCTTGAACCGCTTTGTCATTGAAATTTTGTCTCACGCCATCCACGAAGAAACACACCCTTCCACGCTGAACTGGGATGATTTTGATATGCTCGAATTTTGGCCCTACAATTTTGACCCTATCATCATACCGTATTCTCACCGGCATTGCAGGCGTATACTGGAAACCGCATCGATTTCAAAGTGTAGATCGCCGAAATTCTAAACTCCTTTTGGCGAAAGCCGAACGTTTCACTTTCCACATCAAGGACGATGCATGGGCGCAAAAAAGTGACGTGCGGATGGAACTGCCTCAACCGCACGTCACTTTTGCGTCGTCGCGTCGTCTGTTGGGGTCTTACTTAACCCACTGACTTTCCACTTCCCTTGGCTGACCATTTCTTGATGTTAAAAGAATCCTTGAGCAGGTACCAGTTTTGTGGAAAGCTCCGTCCCAAAGTCCAATACGAAATACCGCGCAAGTTGAAGTCGTAGACCAACTGCATCTTGGCCGCGGCACTCAGTGCGTCATCGAACCAAACTACGTGGTCTTCCCCATCTCGGTTGCGGTAATGAAAGTATGGGGATGCAGCCTCGTCGTCCCACTGAATCGGGACCTGCTCCCGAATGGCCAAGTCTTGTGCGCTGTTGTTGTCAATGGCTGAAGCCAAGGCCCCGCTCTCATACGGCACGCGCCAATCGTATCCGTACAGTGCCATGCCCATCATGACTTTTTCGGGCCGTATCTGCCTCGTCGCATATTGTAGAACCTCGCGTACCCGATTGATGGGGGCGACGGCCATCGGGGGACCGATGGCCGTCATTTGACTACACATGGACGTTTGGGGACGGCAATTTGAGCACCCGACCGAAAGCTGTTACTACTGAAACGTCCGCTTCAAACGGGTCAAAAAGTGTCTTGACTCCAACCACCCTTGTAAGTAGTCCGTTTGTACTAGACGAAATCCTCCGATTGTACCTTTGTATTCATCTGGCCATACAACACAATATAGATACTGGGGTGTAAGACACCTACGAATTGCAACTTAACCCAGGATTAATGGTCCGCCCGCGATGATATCTGCCGATCACCAAGGTGTGCGGACCATTAATATGTCTTTCAACACAAAAGTGTCTTCCAACACGATTTGCCGATGGATGTCGAAAAGAGTGAAATCATGTTAAAAGAAACCATGACTACCCTGGAACTAGCGCTGCAACAGCTGAGAGACATCAACTACTCACTGGACGAAGCGTGCGTTGTGGCTGTCACGGACGTGAAAGGCAACATCATTTTTGTGAATCAAAAATTTTGCGATATCTCCCAGTATGCCCGCAACGAATTACTGGGTCAGAATCACCGTATCATCAATTCGGGATACCACTCGCAATCATTTTGGAAAAACATGTGGCACACTATCGCAAACGGGAAAATTTGGCGAGGAGAAATCCGGAATCAAGCCAAAGACGGATCCTATTACTGGATGGATACGACGATTGTCCCCCTGCTCAATGCGGAGGGAAAACCGTACAGGTACGTCTCATTCCGGGTCGACATCACGGAACGCAAGCAAGCTGAAGAATTTTTGCGCCGGTCTGAGAAAATCACCGTGCTTGGCCAAATGGCCTCTGCCATCGCCCACGAAATCCGAAATCCGTTGGCGGCCATCAAAATGACGGTCGAACTCATGCGGTATAACGATGCCAACCCAGAAGATGACAACCAGTTTGACATGATTCTTTCTGAACTTAGCCGGGTCGATTCCATTGTCGGCGAGTTTTTAGTGCTGGCTAGACCCCACGAAGAGAATTTTACGGATCACGATATCCACGACCTCCTGGAGGTAGTGGTTTCACTGATGAGCATTCAAGCTGCCCGCAACAATGTGAAGATTGCCCTGGAACCGACTCACGGCAAACCGGTGATTCGGTGCGACGAAAACCAAATGAAGCAAGTTTTCATCAACGTCATCAAAAATGCCATTGAGGCAATGCAAAACGGCGGTACCATCACCGTCCAAGTTGAAATTGCACAGAACAACGGGGTCATCCTTCGCTTCATCGACCAGGGAAGCGGAATTCCAGAAGAAGTTCTGGACAAATTGGGAGAACCGTTTTTTACGACGAAAGAAACCGGTACGGGGCTTGGGTTGATGATCTGTCAGAAGATTGTCCAGGAGCACCAAGGAACGTTTCAAATTCACAGCCAAGCTCAGCAAGGGACAACCGTGGAGATCTTCTTGCCAGCCAGAAGGCAGGAGACCACCGCCTAACTGGGTTCGCCGAAACGCCCAGCTCAGTTCAACGCGGTGGCTCCAGGGTTCAGTCCGCTGCCATCCATCCACGCGCCTTTAGCGCTTTCTAAGCGGCCGCTTCGGTTTAGGCAGTTGCAGCATCTCGTAGATTCGCTCCATGTCCAGGTGCTCGCGGACCACGTCGGCCAGGCGGTCGTACGCCTCGGTTCGCAACTCGTCGAGATGGAGGACGGTGCGCTGGACCGGAAGCCCTTTTTTTCGCCGCAGCCTGTTTAACCAGGCACTCCGGAATTCGTCGTTGTGCAAAATCCCATGCAAGTAGGTCCCAATCACCCGGCCATCTTCGGAAACAAACCCTTCGGGGGACGGGTCACTCGCCTGTATCCCAACATATGGATTTACGGCGTCCGCATTCTCAGCGTCCGCAACCACGGCGTCGTATGCCGGCATACCTGTGTCCACCGACGCCAAGACCTCGGCCCGTCGGGTATGCGCGAATGGCTGCCTGTGCGGGTCAAGTGAAAAGTCGGTCGCTCCCATGTGGATCTCGTACCCCTCGACTTCGATTCCCCCATAAACGCCTGTGAGGGTTCCTTTCACCAGCACCGTCGTCTTATCCAGTTGAATGGTCGTAACGGCATCCATCACCCCTAGACCTGCACATGATTCTAGGTCGGATTCGCAGTGATGCGGATCGAGGACGGCCTTGCCGAGCATCTGATAGCCGCCGCAAATTCCAATGAGCGCCGTTTTGCATGAGGCGCCTTGCTGAATCGCGGTGACAAACCCTCGTTCGTGAAGCCAGGCTAAATCCTGCACCGTACTCTTTGTCCCGGGGATCACGATGGCATCCGCCTCCGACAAGTCTTCAGGCTTGGTGCAAAAGTAAGCCTGCACACCGGGTTCAAGAAACAAAGGGTCAAAATCGGTGAAGTTGGAGATGTGGGGTAGTTGAACAATCCCGATACGGACCGGTGACCCTCCGGATTTCGCGAATGCCTCAGGCGTCTGAACCCCATCTGGCTTTTTGACCTGATAGCGCTCTGAGGACAAACTGACCGAATCCTCCTCATCAATCCCTAAGTCTTGAATGTGTGGAACGACACCCAACACCGGGATTTCCAAGTAGTCTTCCAGCCACTGTCTGCCCTCCGCAAACAGACTCGGGTCTCCGCGAAACTTGTTGATGACAATGCCCTTGACCCGTTCCCGTTCGTGCGGTGCAAGCAGCTGGATAGTCCCGACAATGGACGCGAACACCCCGCCGCGGTCGATATCCGCCGCCAGAATCACATGCGCATCAGCCATTTCCGCACAGCGCATGTTGGCGATGTCCCTCGATTTTAAATTCATCTCCACGGGGCTGCCCGCACCCTCCAGGACCACGACGTCGCAGCGCTCGTCCAGGTAGTTAAAACTCTCCACAACCGCGTTCCAAATCTCGTTTTTCTCGTCAAAAAAGTAGTCTCTGGCAGACCGCGTCCCCACCGGCCGTCCCTGCAGCACAACCTGGGACTGCAAGTGCCCGGTGGGTTTGAGGAGTACCGGATTCATGTGTTCGTTGGGAAGAATTCCGCAGGCTTCAGCTTGCGCCGCCTGTGCGCGGCCAATCTCTCGCCCGGACGGGGTGACTGCAGAATTCAAAGACATGTTTTGCGCCTTAAACGGAGCCACACGCAAGCCATCCTGGCTCAGGATCCGGCACAAAGCGGTAGTCAGTACGCTTTTACCGACATGGGATGCAGTCCCCACGACCATGATGCTTTTCGCCATGTCTGATCAACCCTTCTCGGCTTTAGTTCGGTACCGTTCACAAGCGGTCACGAAGCGCTGCGCCAGTTTTGGATTGGATGCAAAGTGCAGGTGGGTATAGCCGGCAACCACATTGTCTTTCACATAGCCTTCCACGTTGTCTTTCTCACAGCCTTCCCTTCGCGAGCCAACGCGTCTTTGGGCGCCCTCCACCTGCAGCGGACTTGTGTGAGGCTCCAGAAAGGTCATTTCCGAGTAGTGAAACTCGTGGCCTCTCGCGCTGTCTCCAGGTCCAATCAGCCAATTGTCTGCCGCAGCTTTGACCTCGCGGTAACCAAATCCAGTCAGACGTCCCTGCATCCGCACCGTCGCCGGAATGACCCCCAGCATCTCGTGGTTCGTGCCCTGCCGGTTGGCAATCGTCTGTGCCAAAAACATGTACCCTCCGCATTCCGCGTAAGTCGGTAAGCCGCCCTCGATCTTTTGCTTGAGGTCTTGCAGCACGGCCTTTTGGGCACTCAGCTGCGCCGCAAATTCCTCTGGAAAACCGCCTCCGATGTACAGCCCATCCGCGCTTTCCGGAAGCTTTTCCCCGTGCAGAGGACTGAAAAACACCAGTTTCGCGCCAAAGTGCTCCAGCAGTTCCAGGTTTTCAGGGTAGTAGAAGTTAAAGGCCTCGTCTTTGGCGACCGCGATGACTGCGGTCGGTCTACCCTGTCGCTGCGACTCCAGCCCTTGCGGCACTTCGCCTTGCTGAAAGTTGTACGGGAGGTCTGCAGCGCTTTGAGCCAGTTGGACGATCGCGTCGAGGTCCACGGTTTGGGCGAGCCGCGTCCCAAGCTCTTCAAGCAGGTGTTTGTGCTCTTGCCGCTCGATCGCCGGGATCAAACCGAGATGGCGCTCAGGCATTTGGATGTCTAGGTGTTTTTGCAGATACCCCACGACAGGAATCCCGCACGTCTGTTCCACCGCCTGTTTGATCAAGTGGAAATGACCTTCACTGCCGACGCGGTTGGCAATCACTCCCGCAATTTGGACGGACGGGTCCAAGGTTTGAAACCCCTTGACGACCGCCGCCGCGCTGCGTGCCATTCCATAGGCATCGATGACTAAAACCACGGGACAGTTCAACAACAAGCTGATCTCCGCCGTACTCCCCAGGTTGGACAAAGGGTCTTTGCCGTCGAAAAAACCCATGACCCCTTCTATAATGGAGATGTCTGCGTCTTTTGCGGCCCGAGCGAACACGTCGAGGACCGTTTCGCGGCTGAGCATCCAACTGTCCAGGTTCCGCGAAGCGCGGCCTGTCACTGCCGTGTGATAGCTCGGGTCAATGTAGTCCGGACCAACCTTGTAACCCTGTACAACGAACTTGCGCTGCTTCAGTGCAGCCATCAGACCGAGTGTCACGGTCGTTTTGCCAGCGCTGCTGTGCGTCCCTGCAACGACCAATCGCGGTAAATTCATCGGGTTTTCCACACTCGCTTTCATCCCATCCGACAGAAGGGGTTTCTCAATTGACGACGTTGATTTTGGTGCGGCACGGCGTGACAGACGAAAACCTGAACTACACTTTGATTGGGCGCACCGACCCGCCCCTAAACGCATACGGCGCAGCGCAGGCGCGGGCCGCAGCAAAGGCTCTGTCTTCGACCCGGTTCGACGCCATCGTCTCCAGCCCGCTTTTGCGGTGCATGAGCACCGCCGAACCGATTGCGGCCATGCACCCCGCAAGCAAAATCGAGGCGTTGGGTTCCCTCACCGAAATCGACCTCGGAATCGTCGACGGTCTGTCCTCATTTGTTGCCTACGACAAGTACCGCAAACTCATGGATTCGGCCCTTGACGCCACCCTGCCGGACTTCAAGTTCCCCAACGGCGAATCGAGGAGTCAGGCACTGAGGCGGTTTAACAACGCCATTTACCAACTCGTGCACGCTCACCCAGCAGGAACCGTGTGCGTCGTGACGCATGGAGGCCCTTTAGGACTGTGGCTGGCAGGTCAACGCGGAGAAGGCCTCGGGCGGTTCCGCCGTTGGCAACCCGCTCACGCGTCGATCACCCGCGTGGTTTGGCTTGAAGGAGTCGCCCACATCGTTTCGTACAACGAAACCGGCCACCTCCCTGAACAACTACAGCGGGCGATTCAAGAAGTCAGAGAACGACAGCCATAACCGTTCGTTGTCCGCATGCCGGCGGATGGCGATGCGTAGGTGATGACTGCCTAAACCCCGAAAGTCGTCACAGCGGCGGACAAACAGGCCTTGGTGCTCAAGCCCGGAAACAACGGATTCGACGTCGATGCCAGAATCCAACTTCACCAAAAAGTAATTCGCTCCAGGCGGTTCTAACTGCAGCCGTGGATGTGCGCCCCAGGTACGCTGGACGTACGCCGTTTCCCTGGCTATCCACTGGTGCGTCTGCTGAACAAAGGCTTCGTCTTGATAGCCGGCTGTTGCAGCGGCCTGTGCCAAGTGATTGACACTCCAAAAGTCGCGGTGCTCTTCAATGCGTGCAACCAAGTCCGGGTGTGCGACGCCAAACCCGAACCGCAGACCTGGGATGGCGTACATTTTCGTCGCAGACCGAACCACCACCAGGGTTCGCATCTGAAACACCCAGGGAATGACGGTCAATTCTCCGCCGTCCGCCCGAAAGTCCAGAAACGATTCGTCCGCCAGCACAACCACGCCTCTAGCACACAATTCTTCGGCCAGTTCGAGGACTTCGGCACGCATAAAACAGCGTCCGGTGGGGTTGTGCGGGTTGTTGACGACGACCACGTCCCCAGCCTTTGGAGCTGGCGCGTTGCCAGGGATGTTCCTTTGCGGCGCAGCAGCGGCTAAGGCATCGCGCAGCGAAAGATGACGCTGGCTCGCGAAAATTTCCAAGGGAATGTGCACCACTCGAGCACCCACCCGGTGAGCCGCTGCTTCGTATTCGGAAAAAGCCGGTTCAAAGACGTAAACGCGTTTGGGCTGCACTCGCCGAAGCGTCAAGTCGATGACTTCAGACGCCCCGTTGCCGCAAAAGACCGCTCGGGAATCGGGAATTTCAAACCGCGCGCACACGACTTCCTTCGCGGCCGCATGCCGCGTATCCGGATAGTGGCGAATGCCGTTGAGCGCCGCTACAATGGCGGCCATTGCGCTTTGCGGAGGTCCGAGGGGATTGATGTTGGCACTAAAATCCAAAATGTCTTCCGTCGACATCCCTGTGCGCTTTGAATATTCGTAAATTCGCCCGCCGTGCATGTGCCTTCACCTCCTACATCCAGATTGCGGCAAACACGAACCACCCCAGCCACTCCACCACTTCGTTCAAGGCTCCATACGTGTCCCCAGTCATCCCGCCAAATCGCCTCGTCATCCATCCGGTGAACAGTCCCGTCGCCAAAGCGGAGTACACCAAAACCCAGATACTCTGTGCAACCGGAAGGAACAACAGGCAGGCTGCAATGCCAAGTACGGTTGCCGTCAGGACTACCCAGGCAGGGACCTTGCGTGCAAACGAGGCGGACAACCCCTCTTTTTTCGCCGACGGGGCAAGCACCATCGACCAGACCATGGCCAGCCTCGACATCGCCGGAACGACGACAAAGGGAGCCGCTGCGTGCCAGGTGTCAAAACCTTGCCGGGCCGTATGCCAGATGCCGATCCCGCCGTACAGAGTTAGAGCGGAAACCGCAGAAACCTTACCCAGCAGCAACAGGACGCCGGCGACCGCTCCCATGGCCCCAACGCGGCTGTCCTTCATGATGGCCAAGGCGGCCTCGCGCGGCTTGCGGCTTCCAATGGCGTCTGCCGTATCCATGAGGCCGTCGATGTGGAGAGCGCCTGTGGCCAGTGTGTACACCGTCAACGAGACAACGGTCGCGGGCAGATTCGGCATGACGTCGAGGAGAAGAGAGCGGACAACGTAAAACAGCAGCCCCAGCAGCAGGCCGACGACTGGGAAAAACAGCACACTTTTTTGCACGTCTTCCTCGCTGACGGTTCGCGGCGAAGGGACGGGAGCAACGGTTGCAAATTGCACTGCCAGCAAAAACCACTTCAAGGGAGCCATCTAATGGCACCTCCCAGCAAGAGCAGGACCCACAGTCCCCACACGGTGACATGAACCACGCGTTCCACCCGCAGAATATCGCGGCCCTCCAACGGTCGCAGCGAGCGTCCCATGACAGCTCGAAAAGAGGGTTGGCCGCCGTAGAAGTTCGTTCCGCCAAGCTGTACCCCAAGGGCTCCGGCGACCATGGATTCCGGAATCCCGCTGTTCGGGCTAGAGTGTTTGCGCGCGTCCTGACGCATCGTCTGGTACGCCCGCACCGGATTCATTTTCAGCAGCCACAACCCGACCCACAAAAGCCACAGCGTTAAGCGCGCGGGAATGTAGTTCAGCACATCGTCCAAGCGGGCGCTGCACCAGCCAAAGTCGCGGAAGCGCTCATTCTTGTATCCGACCATTGAATCCAAGGTATTGGCCGCCCTGTAAAACAAAGCGAAAGGAGCTCCGCCGATGCACGCGAAAAACACCGGTGCGACAATGGCATCCACGATGTTTTCCGCCAAGGTTTCCACGGTCGCGCGGACCACCTCCGGCTCGGACAGGTTTTGTGTATCGCGGCCGACAATCATGCCCACTTCTGCGCGAGCTGCTTCAATCCCGTGTGCCTGGAGTTTTTGGTAAACGCGGTGCCCCGCTTCCACCAGTCCTTTCCACGCAATCGTCGTCCAGACGAGCGTGACGTTCAGCGCGACAGCCAGCCACGGGGAGACCGTGTGAACCAGCCATAAAAGCCCCCACGACGCGCCCCCTGCCCATCCGACCGTGCTCAGGGTCAACAGACAGCCTCGGACTCGTTGGGCGGCCTTTGCCGTGGGTGGGCGGTTCAGTTTCCGTTCGACGAACGCGATCCATTTGCCTATCCAACCCACTGGGTGAGGCAGCCAAGGCGGGTCGCCGATGAGGCGATCGAGCAACAGCGCCATTCCCACGCTCCACAGCGTCATCACGGCCAAGGCACCTGAATTTTCCGCAGGTCGACGGGGATACCTGCGACCACCCAGATGACCGAATCCGACACCTTGGCGACAGCCTGGTTTAAGAGTCCCAAGTAGTCCCGGTATTGACGGGTCAACGGGTCGTTTGGAACGATCCCCTGCCCGACCTCGTTGCTCACGACTACGATTGGGCCCGTCGATTGGGTCAAGGTTTGGGTCAACTGGTCCATCCGGGCAAAGAAGCTGGCTTCGGAACACTGCTCGAGAAACATCCAATTGTTGACCAAAAGCGAGAGACAGTCGAGCAAGACGACTTGCGGCTGTGTTTGCTGGGCAATCCAGTTTGCTGCGTTTAAAGGTTCTTCGACGGTCGTCCAGGTGTCTGGTCGCCGGTTTTGGTGCAAGGCGATGCGCTGCTCCATTTCGCGGTCACTGCGCTGTGCCGTCGCGATGTAGGTCACCGGCAGTGCCCGCTGCTCAGACAGACGGTGAGCCAGTGCCTCTGCGAAGGTGCTCTTGCCGCTGCGTGCTCCGCCTAAAACCAAGGTACACTCCACTTTCCTCGCCCCCTTTGCGAACTTGCTACTCGGCCCCACTGCGTGAACCCCGTGTGCACCAAACGGCCAAGCCCGCGAACGCTGTATAGCCAAGCGCGGCCCAACGGGGCCGCAGCCGAAACCTGCTGATCACGCCTGATGACTGAGGCGAAGAAAGCCGCTGTACGGGTCTGTGTACGTCTTCGCGGAAACCTGAAAGACATCTCGCAGGGCTTGCTCGGTGAGAACCTGTTCGGGTGAGCTGTGCGCGTACACCCTGCCCTTGTTCAGAAGGACCAAGGCGGTGCAGTAGCGCGCGGCGAGTTCCAAGTTGTGAATGGCAGCGACAACGAGGTAACCGGCCTTTGCCAACTCTTCCAGGCGGTGCAGAATGTCCACCTGGTAGTACAAATCGAGGTTGGAGATGGGTTCGTCTAAAAGGATAATCCGGCTGCCTTGCGCGATGCACCGAGCCATTCCTGCGCGCTGACGCTCTCCGCCGGACAGGTGGTCCAGGTAGACGTCGCTGTACGATGACAGGTCCAGTGCATCTATCGCCTTTTCAACTGCTTCTCGGCTGTCCGGTCCGAGACCTTTCCAAGCCGTACGGTAGGCATAACGCCCCATTTCGACGTATTGACGGACCGTAAAGACAGCGGTTTCCGGCATTTGCTGCGGCAGATACGCAACGTGTTTCGCCCGCTGCCGCGCCGTCAAGGCGTGCAGCGGCTTGCCCTCGAGGTAGACATGTCCTTGAGTCGGCCGCCATACCCCCGCAAGCATCCGCAGCAAGGTCGACTTCCCGACGCCGTTGGGTCCAATCAGTCCAATCAGTTGTCCGTACTGCCACTGCAGGTTCAGACCGGACAACACCTTGCGGTACGAAACGTTATCGAGGGACAAGGCCCAAAGGTTGTCATCCATTTCGCGACCCCCGTTCACATGACACCCGTTCGCGTTACCCATTTCACGTTACCCGTTCCCATTAGCCCCGAAACGCGTTGGACTCTTGTCGGCGCAGCAAGAACAGGAAAAACGGAGCGCCTAGACAAGACGTCACAATTCCGACGTTTAACTCCACAGGGAGCAAAACCATCCTGGCTACGAGGTCGGACAGAACCATGAGTACGGCCCCGCCAATAGCCGACGCGACAATCAGGTTGCGATGAGCTGGCCCAATCCACAATCGCAAAAGGTGGGGAACGACCAAGCCCACGAACGCGATCACGCCGGTTGCACTGACGCAGGCTCCGACCACAAGCGCCGAAACGGCCAGTGTGATTTGCTTGGTGTACTGAATCGGCACGCCCACGCCTTCAGCCTGCTCTTCC
Organism: Alicyclobacillus tolerans; assembly: GCF_021739485.1. Lineage (GTDB taxonomy): Bacteria > Bacillota > Bacilli > Alicyclobacillales > Alicyclobacillaceae > Alicyclobacillus_K > Alicyclobacillus_K tolerans_A. Next base: position 17,074 of record NZ_JAJFNK010000009.1, on the reverse strand, counting down.
CCGATGGAAATCAGGTCCAGTGCGGGTGCCTGATATAGGTACACCGCTAGGCCGGCCAGGACAAACACCGTGAGAATGAAGACGTTCTTCCACGTGCTCCCGTCGAGTCCCCCCATCAACCAGAACAGCATCTGCTGCATCGTCTCCAGAGGGGCCAGCGACAAAGCGAGCGTCACGATTGCGCTGCACAGCGAACTGATGGCCACTCCGGCCAAAAGCAGCGAATAAATGGACGTTCTGCCGCGAATCGTCGCCAGGCGGTAAATGACAAATACGGTAACGAGGCCGCTCGCGAACGCCCCAAGGGGCACATACCACACCGAGAGCTGGGAGAGGCCGAATTGAATGACCAGCACCGCCCCAAGCGAACCACCGCTGGAAACTCCGATGATAGCGGGATCGGCCATCGGGTTGCGAAACATCGCTTGGAGCACAGTTCCGGTACTGGCAAGCCCGGCGCCCACGAGCGATGCAACGAACAGGCGAGGGAGGCGGATAGCGCCGAGAACCACGTCGTCCGTACTGTGGCCTCCTGTGAAGTACCCCCATATGTCGGCCGGAATTTTAGCCACGGGCGTCCCCATCGGACCGAGCGACAATTCAAGCGCTCCGGCTGCGCAAAAGCCAATCGCTAGAATCACAAATGCCCATCGCACCGAACCACGTTTGGCAGGGTTCATTGCCCAAACTGGACGTTCGGGTGCAACACCTTGGCCACATCCCTAACGCCCCGGGTGATGTATTGCGATACCGTGGTCAGGTCCGGCCCGTTAATGCTGTACACCCGGTGGTTCTTCACAGCCGAGACCGTGGAAAGGGCGGGATTCGATAAGATTTTTTGAACGAATCCCGTGTCGTTGCTGGCGTCGATAATCACTTGTGGATTGAGTTTGACAATCTCTTCGTCACTGATTTTTTGCCATCCGTTGAGCTTGGCGGCCGCGTTGATTCCACCCGCGTCGTCAATGATGCTGTTCACCGTCGTGTTACTCCCGGCTGCGAACCCATAAGAGCTGTAGTCCAGTACGGTGGGTTTTGTGGCGCCTTTGACTTTGTCTTTCACGGATTGGATTTGACCCTGCATTTTTTGCACCAGCGCCTTTGCCGTGGACTCGTTGCCAACGAGTTGGCCCACGACTTCAATGTTGTGTTCAATGTCGCTCACCGAGTTGAAGTTGTTGAATTCGTACGTCGGGATATGGGCCTGTTCGATTTGGTTGACGACGCCCGGAGTCGTATAAGACGCCATCAGAACCAAGTCGGGGTGGACAGCGATAATCTGCTCGGCATTGGCGTTTTGAATGGCGGGAATCCCTTTGACAAAGGAAGTGATGTTGGAAAAAGCCGGATCGCTGGAATATGTAGTCACCAGAACGATGTCTTTTTTCGGCACCAGCGCGGACAGAATTTCGTCCGTGCCTTCCGTGGTCGAGGCAATCCGCACGGGCCGTTTCGAAATGGTCACGGTATGGCCGGTGTCGTCTTTGAGGGTGATGGGGAACGCAGCCGTTTGTCCATTCGGAGAGGTTGCAGACGGCGCGGTGTTTGCACTGGTATTTGCAGAGGCGTTGGAACTAGCCGACTGATTTAAGTTTTGCCCTGTCGTCGCTGCGCCGCATCCTGCAGCGCCGATCACCAAAAGTAAGGTTGCTGCGGCCATCCCCAATACAGGTCTTTGTTTCATTGGAATTCCTCCTGACGTTTCATCAAACGTCCCCTTCAAAACAGAAATCCCTGCCTTGCGGCAGAGATTGGTTGTGGTCGAATGTTTAAATTGCCATACGCCCAACTAAACCTCTCCTCGAAGGTTTCGCTTGCACTTCTTCAGGCAGGTCTCCTGACTCTCAGCGTGGATCATCGACGCCTTCCCACGCAAGCGCAGTGACGCAGATGCAAACGTGCTGATTACAGTGGCGGGACCGTACCGGGTTTTCACCGGTTTCCCTATTATCTCTACAAAAGAGCACCTGAAGAACGATTTGATTCAATCGCAAGTATCATATGGAATTGTCTATAGCCTGTCAATCGTTTTTCAAAGAATTGTCTTCTGGCGCAGTCGAGGCATCGCCTGTTCCGACTCGGGGAGCTCGGGTTGGACCGCTGGGCCCCTCGCGGAACACATCGGTGCTGTTCTTGTAGACGACGTCTTTTTGCGCGCGCCTGGCATTGACGGCCCGTGCCAGCACAAAGAGCAAGTCGGACAAGCGGTTGAGGTACTTGAGGGCAGGTTCGTGGACCTCCTCCTGCTGCATCAAAGAAACCACACGGCGTTCAGCCCGGCGCACGACCGTACAAGCGACGTGCAAAAATGCGGCCCCCTTGTCGCCGCCGCGCAAAATGAACTTAGTCAGCTTTTCGGCTTCTTCCTGATACGTGTCAATCGACGGCTCTAACCCGGCCGCGGCATCCTCCGCAGTCCGAAAGGTGTACTTTGCCCCTGGAGCCGCCGCAAGGTCAGCGCCGACGTCCCAAAGGGTCTGTTGAACCGCTGACAACAAGTCGATGATGTCGCGGTCTGTGTCCGGCTGCAAATGGCTCATCGCGAGACCGACAAACGACCCCGCTTCGTCGACTGTGCCATACGCCTCAATCCGCAAGTCGTCCTTGTAACGCCTTTGCCCACCAATCAATGCCGTTTTCCCTTTATCTCCGCCACGCGTATAGATTCTCATAGTTTCAATCCCTCCTGATTCCCCCAAGTGTCGCGATAAATCAAAGTCTGCAAATCTAAACGGCTCCCCCAGCCCACGCGTTCAAGCAAGGGGATTTCCGGAAAGTGAGAAGTGTAGCCCACGGACAGCAGCGCAACGGGATCGACGTGCTCGGGGATGTTCAAGATACGTCGGATATCGGCTTTCTGGTAAATGCTGACCCATCCCATGCCAATCCCTTCCACGCGAGCGGCAAGCCACATGTTTTCGATGGCGCACGACGTGGACATGAGGTCGGTTTCCAAAATCGTGTTGCGCCCGAGAACGTGCGGCCCTCCGCGTGTCGAGTCGTTCGTAACGCATATGGTTAAAGGAGCCTGCAAAAGCCCCTCGACTTTCAGACGCAGGTAGTAATCCTGTTTGAGGTCGCGGTAGTGCTCGGCTGCGCGAACCCGTTCGCGTTCCACGACGGCCTGAATCTGCTCCAGCTGTTGACGGCCGCGAATCAGGATGAAATTCCAAGGCTGCATATACCCGACCGAAGGACCGTGGTGCGCTGCCGTAAGAATGCGGTCGAGCGCATCGTCCGGGATGGGATCCGGCAAAAACGCACGAATATCGCGCCGGGCCAAAATCGCTTTGTACACCGCCGCGCGTTCAAAGTCGTCAAAGTCCCGCACAATCGGGGCGCTGCGCGCATGAGGGGCGGTTTCGGGACGGACTTCTGGGTTTCCGTCTGCGTTTCCATTCGCAGCGGCGCAGACGTCGTGACTGCCGCCGGTTTGAGTACTGCCGCCGTTCAAGACGCCGCCTTCTGCGTCCAAAGGGCTCTTGTGCGGATTGGTGACCCGCGCGTCTTCAAACGTGGCCGTTTCAGCCATGACCTTACAAGCGTTGCGAATGGCGGGCAGCACAAACAAGGCCCCAGACCCTTCGCCAAGGTGCATATCCCAGTTGACGAGCGGAGACAAACCAAGTGCCGCAAGCACGCGTTCATGCGCCGGCTCGGTCGAACGGTGAGAGGCCAACATGTAGTTCGTCACTGCCGGATTCAACCGACTCGCCAACAACGCGGCACATCCGGTAATGACGCCGTCTAACACCACAGGAACGCGATGATGCGCGCAGGCAATCATCGCCCCGGCCATCGCTGCAATCTCAAATCCCCCCACCTTGCAAAGCACGTCCCAGGGGTCCGCAGGGTTTAGTGCGTGCCTTTGCAGGGCACCGCGAATCACTTCGACTTTTTTTTGCCGTTGCTGCGCAGAGATTCCCGTCCCCTCTCCGGCCAAATCTTCCACAGGCAGTTGCAGCAAACCGGCGATCACGGCCGTGCTCGCTGTGGTGTTGCCGATCCCCATTTCACCGACAACGACCAAATCGCACCCTTGCCGTATGGACTGCTCGACGATCTCCAGGCCTGTGAAGACACCTTCGTAGGCTTGTTCGAGGGTCATCGCGGGTTCCACCGAAAAGTCTTTGGTACCAGGAGCCACTTTTCGAACCAACACGCCGGGGTGCCGAACGCGAGAGCGAATTCCGACGTCCACGACTTTGAGCTCAATGCCCTGCGATCGCGTCAGCACACTGCTGACCGCACTCCCCATGCACATGTTGACCGCCATTTCTTCGGTCACCTGAGTGCCATAGGCGGATACGCTGTGCTTGGCTACACCGTGATCGGCTGCAAATACCACAGCCAGAGGTTGGCGGAAACCAGGAATCGCCTGCCCCGTCATTCCAGACAAACGCACGAGGACATCTTCAAGAACACCCAAACTGCCTCTGGGTTTGGTCAGGTCGTCCAGGCGATCGCGCGCTTTCTCCATTGCACGAACGTCAAGCGGCGGGATTCTCTCGCTCCGGTTCAGAATTTCAGGCAGCACCGCGTATTCTCCTATCTTAAAAATGTCGTAAAAAAAGCTACCTGCCTCGCGGCAGATAGCGGTTGTTGACACGCAAAAAGTCCACGCCAATTTGCAGGGCGTTGCATTCGCGCCATGAGCACCGACCTATCGACCGTAGGGTGTGGCAAAACAAGAAGGGCAGGTCTCCTGGCTCGGGGTCGTCGCCTGCGATTCGCCTTCCCAAGCGCTTTTGCACTCAGTGGCCTCACCATCGCGGCTCACCTATACAGTGGCGGGACCGCACCGGATTTTCACCGGTTTCCCTATTGTGTTCACGAACAATGAACACCCTTCTTGCGACTTTAACTAGGTTTTCACTTGGATTTCCAAATGTGTTCCAACAAATTCCACTTAGATTCCCAAATGGATTTTCACTCAACAGACGTAAACTGAGATAAATACTATAACCAACGGGCAAATGTGTCCAGACCTCATTTCGAGGCTTGCTAAGACACTTGCTAAGACACTTGCTAAGACACTTGCTAAGACACTTGCTAAGACACTTGCTAAGACACTTGCTGCGGCCTGATGCGGGTCAGGACCAGGAACACCGCGACAGCACCCAAATCGCACACCACAATGATGAGACCCATTGGGAATGCCGCATGTGCCCCCGCCACCCCGACCAGAGGTGTGACCAACGCGCCAGCCAACATGCTAGAGAGCCCAATTAACGCGGATGCACTTCCGGCAGATTTGCGTTGGTTTTGGAGCGCGAGCGACGTGCTCGTCGCAGAGACAACCCCGACGGTGGACACAATCAAAAACAACGGCGGAAGTACCGTAAACAACGCCGGTCCGGCCAAAATCGCCGCCATAAGCGCCAAACTTCCAACGCCCGCGACGGCAAGACCTGCGGCCAGCAGCCTTTTTTCACCCCAGCGCGGCGACAAGTGCCCGCCGAGTTGCCCAGAAATGATGATTCCCAGACCGTTGACCGCAAAGACCAGGCTAAAGACCTGCGGGGATACTCCAAAAATATCCTGCAACACGAACGGAGAACCCGCGATATATGCGAACATCGCTGCATACACGAGTCCTTGGGATAGCACAAAACCCATCAACGCCTTATCCCTGAGAAGCCCGCTCATCGTAGACAGCGTCGCTGTCAATCCACCCGCAGTGCGTTGGTGGACCGGCAGGCTCTCCGGCAGTCCAAAGACGACACCACCGAGCATGAACAAACCCAAAACGGTGAGAACGATAAACACTCCATGCCAAGACATGAAGCGAAGCAGCTGCCCTCCCAGAATGGGTGCCAAAATGGGTGCTGCACCGTTGACAAGCATCAACCGGGCAAAAAACTTCGTCATTTCAGAACCGGAAAAGTAGTCGCGAACAATCGCCCTCGCAATGACAATGCCTGCCGAACCGGCCAGCCCCTGCACGAGTCGCAGCAATACCAGAACCCAGATAGAGCCAGTCACCGCGCACAGAAACGACGCAGCCGTATAAACGGCGATACCGGTAATCAGCGGAACTCGGCGACCGCGCTCATCGCTGATGGGACCAGCGATGAGCTGCCCAAGTGCAAGCCCCAAAAGACATGCTGTCAAACTTAATTGGGCCTGAGAAGTCGTGGCGTGCAGGTTTTTGGCCAGCACAGGCAAAGACGGAAGGTACATGTCAATGGACAGCGGTGCAAGTGCAGTCAACGCCCCGAGCACCAGCGCCATCCACAGTCGGCGCACGCGGCTAAATTCAAAGGATGTCAGTGATTCCAAGCTCGTATTCGTATTCATTTCTACCTTCTTTTCTAGTAGTCATTAAAGAATAGTGTTGCAAGGTATTGTTCGCAGAGACGCACTTTGAATCACCAACATTTCGCCAGGCCAGAGACACGGCCTTGGGCACACTGCGGCAGGTATGGCCGCAGGCACGTAAATTCAGCCGAAAATTCCCTCTGATGCTTTGAGCTTGGGACTGTCAAAATCAAATGACCGCGTTTGAAACCGTCGATTAACTTGCAGATAGAATTCTTGCTTGACTTCCAAAGGAAAATCCCGTAGTTTTGACAGCAATTTAACCACGGCAATGGTGGGTTTTGTTCCAGCGGTACGGCCCCCCCTAGAGGTGACATAGTGTACATTCCGTTCGTTAACCGTGCCAAGCGCATGGGTCGCGTCCTCACACAGTGAACATTCGGTTCCTTGGCGGTGCAGGCCCCACGAACAGGAGACCTCCAAGTCTGCCCTTCGATTTTTCACCAAAACAGACGAGGAGAAATCGAATCAACAGTCTCAACCTTCACCTTATCCAGGGATTTCATTGCAACACGAGGCTTCAGGCCGAAACATGCCCTTCATTCCACACGGCCCTTTCACGAACGGACTCTTAAGGTGATTTTCCGGTCTATTTCACCCCATCTTAATTCCCAAAGGTGAGGTGCATGGCGGACGGACCGAGCCGTTGGCAGGCACCGAACGGACTGGCCACTTTTGGCTTCCCAACTAGGCTGACCCGTACTGATTAGTCCTGAATCCAGTTTAGGAACTTCTGCATCACTTCGTCAATAAAGTCCAATGGTACCATCGTCACTGCAGCGACCAAATTCAGCGAATCATTGGATGGCAGCGTCATACGATCGCGATTTACCGCCGCCTCCGGCAACCGCCCCAGTCGAGTTGACGGCACCTTTTCGCGATTATTGTTGCATTTGTACACTATTTTGTATACAATAGAAACAACCCAATAACCTAAAGATGTACACAAAAACACCTTACCACTTACCGGGATAAGGTGTTTTTGCGTGTACACTGGGGTTCAAGGGCTGCACTTCCGCACTCGCAGTTCGGCACTCTTACATTTCCTTGCAGTGGATGCCGCCATGCCTCACCTGGCCTGAGCCTCACCTGTCGCGCGCGCCCTGCCGCTTAGGATGAATGCGCCGGCAAGACAATGCTGACCGCCGTCCCTTGACCGACTTCACTGGAAATTTTAAGCCTTCCGTGGTGAGATTCGATAATTTTTTGACTCACCATTAAACCTAGCCCGGTTCCTTCTTTTTTGGTGGAGAAAAAGGGCGTTCCAAGCTTTGCGAGTTGGTCTTTGGCAATGCCTTTTCCCGTATCGGTACAGGTGATGCGGACCTTATCTTCGGCAGATGAGAGTTGAACCGTAAGGTTCCCCCCTTCCGGCATGGCCTCGATGCCGTTCTTGACGATGTTGATGAGCACCTGTTTCAATTGATTCGCGTCGCAATTCACCATGGGCACTTGGCCAGCCACGACATTTTCCATCACAACACTGTGCAGGGTCGCTTGCGCTTCCAACAAGGTTTTGACCTCGTCCAAAAGAGACCCGATATCCGTGGGTCTACAGTTCATTTCCTGCGGCTTGGCGAGTAGCAGCAGTTCATTGAGGATGTCTTCAATGCGAGTCAGTTCACCCTGCATAATCTCGAAATACTGTTGGTTCCCCTCGTCCGTTTGTCCCAGCAACAATTGCGTGAACCCTTTGAGCGCAGTGAGTGGATTGCGAATTTCGTGGGCAATGCCCGCCGCAAGCTGGCCGACTGCCGCCAATTTTTCCTGTCTCATGATGGTTTCCTCAGCTTGCTTCCGGTCCGTTAGGTCGCGAATAATGATTTGAACCGCCGTTTGACCAAACGGAACTCCGAACACTTCTGCGTGAAACAGTTCCCCGTTTAATTTCATCCACTGGTATTCAGTGACACCGGTGTGTTTTCCCAGCAACAGCGCTTGGACGCGAGTATTGAATGTCTCATGGTGGTCCGGGTGAAGAAAATCGTAGCAGCTTTGGCCCACGATTTGCGCTTCGCTCTCGGCACCGAACATGTTTACTCCAGCCTGGTTTATAAATACCCATTTTCCATCTTCGAAAATTCCAATTGCGTCGAGAGAGTTATTCACCAGTCTCTGGTAACGTTCCGTGCTCTCGCGCAGTTGAGTTTCCAACCTGATTTGGCGCGTGATGTCCTGAAACGTTCCGATCATGCGAAGGGGCGTTCCGAATTCATCAAACAACACCTCTCCTTGACCGTGGAGGTAATGGTGCTCCCCGTCACTGCGGACAATCCGAAAGACTCTGTCAAACGGATTTCCTGTCTCGATTGACTTTTTGATGCTCAATTCCACCAATTCAAGATCGCGTTGGTCGACAAAACTCATGAGTTGGTCGTATGTAACTCCCTCAGGTCTGCGCTCGAGTCCTAGGATTTGATACATTTGGGGCGAAAAATTCACCGTCCCGTTGTCAATCACCCAATCCCAGTGACCGAGCCCGGCAATGCGGACTGCATGTTCAAACGATTCCTGCAGATTCATTTGCTCCGAAACGTCGCGCCCCACACCGACGACTTGCAAGACCCGTCCTCGCGAATCCCGAACAACCTTTAATGTCGTCTCATACCACCGGTAGTTTCCGCTTTTCAGACGCACGCGAGACGTAAACCGGTTGACATCCTCGCCCTTCAAGATCCTTCGTCCGACCGCGGTCACATAATCCACATCATCAGGATGAAAGAATTGGTGACTCGGCTGACCGATGAACTCGGACGGGGCATAACCCAGAAGTTCTCGAATCGACGGTGAGACATAGCGACAAATTCCATCCGGCGTGCTGGATGAAATAATTTCCTGGGAATTCTCCGATATGAGTTGATATAAGCGTTGGACCTCCAAAAGCCGCTGTCGATCGCGTTTCTGTTGCGTGATGTCGGTTAACATGATGTAAACTCCGACCGTTTCTCCGTCAATCACGATGGGTACGTTCGTCAGACTGACGTCAACCGGGTGGCCAGCCCGACTCTGAATCGTGAGTTCAACGTTTTCAACCAGCGTGCTGGTTAAGTTCATCTGAGCCCATTCCACATCCTCGGGAGCGAAAAGTGTCTCCCACAAATTTGCCTGGGCAAGGTCTGGCAACGAGTACCCGGTCATTCTTTCAAAGGCCGGATTGATGCCGAGCACACGGCCGTACCGGTCCAATGAACACACGCCATTGGGATTGTAACGCTTGAGCGACTCGTAGCGCTTTGTAGTGTATCGCAGCAGCCACTCCCGGTCCCGCTGTCCGATGCCATTCCCGGAGAGCGAGTACTGTTCCCGATCCGTGATGTCTTGAACCGTGCCAGCAAGGCAACGCGATGGACGGTCTCCCAACACACCTCCATGGGACCATACGGTTCGGACCTGACCGTCCGCTCGAACAACGCGATACACCACATCCAGCGATTCATCGAAGCCTTGTTCTACCATGCGTTGGACTCTTGAAAGGTCTTCGGGATGAACGGCCTGCATCCATGCGTCAATCGTCAGCAGACCCTCTTCCGGGTCGAGTCCAAAAACGCGCAATGTCTCCGCACTACAGCGCAATTCTCCTGTAGCCATGTTGAATTCCCAAAGTCCGATTTCAGAGATCTTTAGGATATCCTTGAGCTTTTCGTCACTCACCACATTTTGCGACATAGACACGCGATGACTCCTCTCAGGACAAAAAAACCGAAAAAACGCCCTCTGGCGAATTTCCGGCTCATGTCTAGCTCCACTCGGTCTAGCCCATTTCCACCCATTCATGGTTTTCATGGAGCACGAAACAATTTTGGAAAACAAAACAATTTGGGAACTCAAAACGATCTCGCGTTGATCTCCAATCCAAGCCAATCGACTCCAATCGCCTTAACCCCATTCAGAACAAACCGACATTTATCTATTTTAAAACCTATTCACAATTGCTGTCGTTATACCGCTTGTACTTGATGAATCCTCGACCGAACGACTCTTCATCATTTTGGAAATTTCAAAGCCATTTCATACAGCCATCCTCCATAATAAGTTCCGTTATCTCAATTTTCAACCACTAAATTGCAATAATTTGCATGCCTTCACGCACAAACAGGCGTTTGTCGTATCACTCACTGTCGTTCTTGAATAAGATGGGGGTAACTTCATCGGTGATGTAGCTCACCATAACGTCCGATCGGATAATGGCTACTGCGAACGCACCAATTCGCAGCAGCCATTTTTTTTGGAGACAAGGCAGTGAGTCAAAGTCGCAAGGTCAGGTACCTTCCAACAAGCAAACCAAAGAGGATCACTGAAGATGTAAATCGAGATGTCCATGTAAAGGAAGGTGAATGAGATGGGTTCCAAAAACCGCGTCGCGAGCGTCATCGCTATCCTGGTTCTGGCTGCTTGGGGCGGCATGTTTCGTCTGTCGTTTGAGAACATCCAACCGTTTCAGGTATTCCATTCGCTCTTGCTAAGCAGTTGGCTGAAAACGTTCAGTCCCTCCACTGCGGCGATGGCAACCGGCGTCGTCGATATCCTTGTTGTGAATTTGACTGGTTCATTTGCACTTGGATTTTTGGCAGAAGTGTTGGGAGGCCGCCGCGTTCCGGAATGGCTGCGCGACGGGGTAGCCACTGGGCTGATTGGCTCGTTCACGACGTTTTCCTCGTTTGCAACGACGGTCGTCCATCTTGCGGCAACTAGTTTTCTGTCTGCTGCCTTGTACGTGGTCCTAAGCATCTCTGGAGGTGCAATCCTGTGCTTTGCCGGCGAGAAAATGGCAAGAAGGTTGCGAACGGAGAAATCACAGGAACAGCGCAACGGCAATCAACAGTATTCCGGACAAAAACGCGGCACCCGTGTTCCATCCGCCCGGTATCCAGCGGATACCGAGCCCGATCGGTAGCAGTAACAACAAAAAGCTGAACCCTCCAACACACGCAGCCGTCATACCCACGTTCAGCTTGGCAAAACCCGCACCAAAGCCGATGGAGAGGTCTGTCAACCCTTGAGCCAACGCTATGAACATCGCTTCGCTAAAGCCAATCGACCCAGGAATCGATTCTTCTGTTTTCGCGAGGAACGTTTGAATCATGGTCCACAATCCAACACAAATCAGAATGAATGAAGCCAGCAGATTGCTGTCGGATGCAGAGATAACGTGTCCAATTCGCAAGGCAGTGGCACTGCCCAACAGACACGCCGCAAAGGAAGTCAAGGCGTTCAGACTGCAAAACACCCACGGGATGCGCACTTGTCGAACGCCAATCGAAAGCCCGATTCCAAGGTTGTCGAAGTTCGAACTAATGCCAATCAGAATACTCAACATCCAGGCTGCCACGGTTCGCACAACCTCCCCACGTTACATTCACGGTATGGATGGGAGGTTGTCCGTTGTAAAGATAAACGGCCACCTCAAACACCTAGTTTGAGGCTGTTTTATTTTTTCGGGTGGGTTTGTTCCCGGAAAGGGCTGCGCGGAACTTGTCCGGAATCGCCGTTTCAAACCGGAGGGTTTCTTCCGTAACCGGGTGCTTGAAGGACAAAATTTGAGCGTGAAGTCCAAGCCGCCCGATGGGGTTGTGCTTCGATCCGTACCGTTTGTCCCCCACGACACTGTGACCGATGCTTTGCATATGGACGCGAATCTGGTTTTTCCGGCCGGTTTCTAGCTGCACGGCCAGCAAGGAAAACTCTGGTGTCCTCTCGATGACCTGATAGTGCGTGATGGCGATCATCCCGTCCCCCGGTCGGCTCACGTACATCGTCTTCGTGACGCTTTCCTTCAACCACGTCTTAATGGTTGCCTGGTCCTGTTCTACGGCTCCTTCGACGAGGGCGACGTAGGAACGCTCAATAACGGTGTCCTTCCAGTTGTCTTGAAGCTGGCGTTTTATCGCCTCTGTTTTCGCAAACATCATCAATCCCGAGGTCTCTTTGTCCAACCGATGAACAATAAACACGCGGGATTTTGGATCTCTGGTGCGAACGTGATCGACCATAATGTGATACGCGGTTCGTTCCTTTTCCTCGTCGGTTGCGATAGACAGCAAACCAGGGGGTTTGTCGATGACGAGGATGGCATCATCCTCGTACATAATTTTCACGCCAGCCATCAACTCTCGTTGTTGGACGGACCCAGTACTCAAAATTTTAACGCGATCGCCAGCGGACAGGCCATGGTCATGTCTCGTAACAACCCGCGTCCCAACCATCACCTGTCCCCGAGTCAGCAGCGCCTTGACTTTGTTTCTGCCTGTGCCCGCGTACTTCTCCAATAAAAACGGAAGCAGCTGCGTTTCCTGCTCCACCGTAAATTCGTGTTGTTTGTTCAATGAAAAACCACCTTTTAAACACCGCTGCGGCCGAATTCCGGATACCCATTTCATTCAGTTTATGGACCCGCAACCCCACCACAGACGCTGTCGAATTGTTCCGCATCATTTCACTATGATACCCGCAAACGCGCTGCAATCAAATTTCAGGGCAGAAAAGCGGGAGCTCCGATGAGTTCGCCTTCGAACAGCAACCGCAAGTCGTCGTTGTGGCGGCGGTCAGACAGGACCAGAAGGTGATCGGATGCCTGAAGCCGGGTCGCACCTCGAGGCACGATGACTTTGTTGTCCCGAACAATCGCATAGCACAGTGTGTTCTGGGGAAATGCGATGTCCACCATTCTCAAATGGACCAGACGAGACCCCTCCGTGATCTCGATAGGCAACACGATGGCGTTTTCCCGAGCGATGGCAACCAGTTCAAGCAGCCCTTCTGACGGTGACGGTTCCAGCAAGCCAAGCTTTTGAGCGAGGGGTTTGACCGTCCAGCCCTGAACCAGCGTGGAGGCAATCACCACAAAGAACACTGCGCTCATCATCGTGCCCGGTGTATAACCAGGGGCCAGGATAGCTGTCAGAACCAAAACGATGGGAACAGCGCCGCGAAAACCGGCCCAAGTGAGAAAGTTCTTTTCCTGCCAAGAAAATCCCATCCCAATCGTCGAGATCCAAACGGCCGCTGGCCGAGCAATGAACAGAGCCCCCAGGGCCAAACCCAGTCCAGGCCACAAGATACCCGTCAGCGTCGCAGGCACCAACTGCAGGCCAAGCACCACAAACATCAAAATGTGCATCGTCCACGAAAGCCCTTCGTGAAAGCGCATGATGCTGTATCGGTGTTCCATCCTTCGGTTGCCCATGACCACAGAGGCCACGTACACCGAGAGAAATCCGCTGCCGTGAAACAATTCCGCGATCGCGTACGACAACATCGCAAAGGCCAAGGACAGCGTCGGATACAAACCGCCCGTATCGAGTTTAACGCGTTGGTTTGCGTAAGAACCCAAATACCCGGCAATCAGACCAGCAGCTAGTCCAACGAACATCTGCAGGCAAAATGTACCCACCACATACCACGTTGCATGCCAAGGTGAACCAACGCCGTGAACCGACCATTGAAGGAGGACAAGTGTGAGGAAAAATGCCATCGGGTCGTTTGTGCCGGATTCGACCTCTAACACATCGATCAGTCGTTGGCGCAGGGGTTGGCCTCCAAGGATGGAAAAGACCGAAGCCGCATCGGTAGAACTGAATGCCACGCCAAGCAGAGCCGCCGCGTAAAATGGCAAGTGGAGCAGGTAATAGGCCAGGAAAGTCATCATAACGGCGCTAATGAGAACGCCGAATGTGGCCAAAGACAGAGCAGGCAGCCAAGCCTGCCGAATCCGCGTGACAGAGGTATGCAATCCGCCCTCGAACAGAATCAAGATTAACGCCACGTAACCCACGGACTTCGCAAGGGAAAGCGATACGAGCGGGCTAATTCCGAAGCCCCCTGGTCCCAACAATACGCCAATAGCTACGAATCCAATCAGTACGGGAAAGCCAAACCGGTTCCCAACCCGCGCCGACCACACGCCAGCCAATAAGATGACCGATAACAACAGCAGAAACGACTCCATGGCCTCTCCCCTTTGTCGTCGGTTGAATGCCGATAGACTTCAAACCTCACGGTATCGTATTCGAGTCTTAGCAGAGATTCTCCTTCGCCTCTACTCGTTGAGTATTTGCGCTTTAAATCGCACTATCCTCAATCCCTTCGTGCTTCAATGACGGACCCGCATCCGAGTCGTATGATTGCAAACCAGCCATTTTAGAGTATAATAGTCTAGTTAGCAGGTTGTACGTGTAGTGCCAAACATTCAGGGTGTTGTCAATCCCCATGCATTACTGTTCTAGTTCAGATTCATCAGGCGCGGTCATCGGAGCCGCATGGTCGCTTGAGAGGTTGGGCTTGCGACGTATCTCAACGAAAACCTGTATTACATTTGGGCGGGTCCCCTCGTGATGGGGTCCGCCTTTTTCAACGGATTTAAGCGATTTAAAACGAAGTGACGCCGTTGTGCCCACCCGTTCTCCCCCATAGAAGCGTACCCTACACATTACGTCATGCGAATGGGGGTGCTCAGGTGGGAACATTCGGTGGATACACTCAGTGGGCAGTTGTATTCTTGATTATCTTCGTTCTGTTCGTTCTCGTCGTCCCTGCGGGAACGATGGGTGGATATTGATGGCACTTTAGCTCTTCAAGGACCCAGCAACGCGCTGGGTCCTGGTTTTAATCCCTCCGACACGTTTGGAATCAGTGGCTAATGTCTGGGACCCCCACTCTTGGGTTACTGGCCGAGGTGCAAACGAATGACCGTTGAACTGATGAATTACCGTCGAAGTGATGAATTACCACGGTAGCTATTAATGACTATTTAAGTGATTAATCACCATTGAAGCGGTAATGAATACGGACTCCCGCACCCTGAACCACGACGAAATCAATCAGGGTCTCCAGAAGTTGTCTAGTCGTCTGCAGGTCCTGTGAATGTTCGCTCAAAAGCTGCTTCATTGCCGACGAAAGCTTGACTGGGTCAATCTCGATGGCTTCGTCCTTTAGGTACTCCGCCGTTAACTCCGCCTCCATTCCCCGCAGCTGTGTAATGCGTTCCCGAACCGACAGGTTCAACCGTTCATACTGCTCATCCGACAGCACTCCGGACGAATACTTATCAAACAAAAGTCGTGATTTTCTCATCTGCTCTGTAAGCTCGCGTTCAACGTTAGCTAGCGCAGCATCCATTCGATGCGCCGAACTTGAAGCCATCTCAACGCCGTCAAACTGAAACACCGCTGCTGCGTCCATCTGTACGCGTTGTAAAACGGCCGTTTCCACTTCATCTGCGCGCACATAGGGCTGGTCGCAAACATCGCGGCCCAGCTCCATCTGCCGCAAACAACGGTAATACGCGGTACCCGAACCATTGTAGCGAATCGTCATATTGCCCCCGCAGTTGCACCTCATCAAACCTTTTGCAAGCAAGTGCAGCTTCCCCGCACGACCTGCGCGGGTCCGTCGCGCGGCTCTTGCCGCCGCTGCTTTGCCAAACGTATCGCGATCGACAATCCCAGAATGCGCGTCCGTGCACATGACTACGTTCCTTTCATCGCTCGCAAAACGGGTCACCTTTTTGCGCGAAAACAAGTCGTGTTCATCAGACACAGCAAAATGCCGTTCCCTGCGGCCGTACGCGACGTCCCCGACATATACCGGGTTTTGCACAACGCGCGCCACGTTTCGCTGCGTCCACTGAAAACCCCGCTTTGTACGCAGCCCGCGTTGGTTTAGCGTATCCGCAATACGCCGGGCGCCGTACCCACTGACGTACAACTCGAAAATTTCCCGAATAACAGGTGCAAACGACTCGTCAATTTCAAGCCGCTTCGTTTGTGGATTGAGAAGGTAGCCGTCTGGGGGCCGACCGTTCCACTGACCTGCCCGCGCCTTTTGCATGGCTCCCATGCGAACGCGAATCGCCGTTTTCTCAGACTCTGCTTGAGCTAAAGCGCTGTGAATCGTAAAAACGAACTCGGCGTTGTCGCGTTGACTGTCGAAGTTTTCCTCCATGGAGACAACGCGAACGTTACAAGACAAAAGCGTGCGGAGCATCAGCAGCGCGTCAACCGTATCGCGGGCAAATCGAGAGATCCCCTTAAAGAGCACCACGTCAAAGAGATGGGTACGCGCATCGCGTATGAGGCGCTGCACTTGGGCGCGCTTGACCAAGCTTGTACCGGTGATGCCTTGGTCAATGTAGACAAGGCTCTCTGGCGTTATCCAGGGCTCACCGCCTTCTAGGCTCCGACGCCTGGCAATTTCCTGGCAAAAGGAAACCTGGTGTTCGATGGAATCCCCCTTGACTTGTGATTCGTCCGACACGCGAGCGTAAATGGCACACGTAGGCATCCCTTATCGCCAGCGGTCCATGCGCGTTTTGGGGGAATCGCAGCCGACTTGTCCGCGTGTCGAATTGGGACTCGGACTCGGATGTATAGAACGCACCAGGGTGTTGGCGTGGATATAACGGACAAGTATGCGCACCACGTCTTCGGACAAGGCCCGTGAACAGACGTCTCCATACGTAACGTTCTCGACGCTAACCTTTTTCACGTGCATCTCCACCACCTCACGGGATGGATATGCGGTTGCGGTTTGTCCACTTGCTGGATCTGGTAATGAAAATAGGCATGTCCTGTTGTGTAAAAAAGTTGGTTTTTGCATATTTGTAGAAAAAATATGCAGTTAAGGATGACTGTGAGGATGACTTTGCCGGACTTGAACCCAGGAAGCCCATTTGTAAAGAACTCAACTTTCGCAGACCAAAACAGGGAGATAGGCCTTGATATAGCTGGGTAGACCGTCGATCCACTTCTGTAGTTGA
>NZ_JAJFNK010000099.1 GCF_021739485.1 Alicyclobacillus tolerans | reverse complement strand
CCGCGCTTAGAAGTGCGAAAAATGTCGATTCGGTATGCAGCAATACGTAACCATTCACCGAAAGTGCGCAAGAACCACTTTTACGTTGTCAAACACACCCGTTACGAGTTTTTCTCACGCGTCTTATTCTCGTATATTTTTGCGCGTTTCCTAATTTTTCTCCTTTACATCATCAACGGTCCTTTCTCTTGGAAGTACCGTGGCAGTGTCTTGACGAAAGAGAGGATAATTGTGTGTTTGAACTTGTACCACAAGGGAAGAATCGTCTGGTTTCAGCCACCTGGACATCGAAGTTGTGTACTTTCTTCATCCCTTCGGGTATTGCGTGACCGTAGCTGCGGCATTGGTGCTTCACGAGACTCCGAATGAATTTGCAAACCTTCTTAGGGAACTTAAGTGCGGTCGCTATACACCGAGGATCGCGAGCATACCACACTGGCACGCGTAAGAGATGGAGAGACATCATATAACATAGGAAAGCAACTTGTCTTGGTATGGCGAAAGCAGTTCTCCAAATTGAATAAATGGCGGGTGCCTCCCACTATCGGAAGCACCCGCTAAACTTGTCTCATTCGGTTACCTCGGGCTTTATCTCGACAACAACGCCTCAATCTCTCGCTCGTACCCGTACCTCTTGAAAAACTGTACCAAGGCCACCTCAAAAATCTCTCGCTGACTAATGTTTTTCTCACGACTGAATTCCTTCACCAGTTGGTCGAGCGACACGCTCATATGAATCGACTTTACGGTAAATACTCCAGGCATGGCGTATCTGGGCACTTCCGCCGATTCGGTACCCGCCTGGCTCAACAGTGCCAACAACTTGTCTTCATTCTTTTGTAGCCGCATCAGGAGGGGGACAAACTTCCCCCAGTCGATGCTTGGCAACGCGGTCCCACGTGCACCGGTAGATGTGGACGGCTGTTCGGTTGCGCTTTCATCCGGGTCGTCCGTGTCTTCCACTTCATTGGCTGTAGACACGTAGTTGCCCATGGCTGCATCCCACTGATACCCACGCGCCTGCATGTACTTCGCCATCTCGTGGTGGTTGGTGAACCGCAGGCGCTTGGCAATCTCTCGGGCGTCCGCACCCGGCTTGCGAAACTGAGCGATCACGTCGATCGCTCTGGATGAAGACACCCGTCCTTGCATCGCCGCGGCACTGTCCTTGCGCACGTAGTTTTGCCGTACCTTGTCCCATACATAGCCTTGCCGACGCATATACTGATCCACTGAAGCCCTGTCCTTGTGTCCATACATCTCTGCCACTTCGTCACGAGTTAACCCACCAGATATCGCATCTAAGATGTCATACAAACGGTTTGAAAGCTCGCTTGCTGGGATGGACATGGTTTACCTCCTTATAGTGTATTGACGGCGTTGGCTAAGTCTTCAAGCGTTGCATGCGTGTACACCGACGTGATCTGCAAGGAACTGTGCCCCAACAGCTTTTGCACCTGTACGACGTTGACGCCTTTTCGGATCAGGTTACTGGCAATCGAGTGCCGAAACACGTGGGCGGTGACCTTCTTCTTCAAACCCAGTCGCTCAGACGTCTGAACCAAAACGTGGTTGAAATACGACGCCGACAAACTGCCGGTCTGCTCGGTGGCAAAGAACCGTTCATCCGGTCTAGCTGTACTCCGCTCTAGATCCCGGTAGCGCTTCAACACCGGATACAACTTGTCCGAAATGGGGATGTTGCGATCCCGTTTGCCTTTGCCATTGAGCACCGCGATCGTGCGGCTCTCCAGGTCGACGTCTTTCATGCGAAGCCGTGTACATTCCGAGATGCGCATTCCGGTATAGGCTAGGGTCGTGGTGGCCACTTGGATCATCGGGTGGTCAATCTGCCGGATAAAGTCGTGAATGGCTTCTTCCGACAGGAAATGCCGTTCCTTTTTGGCATAGCGCACCGGCTCAATGGCTTCTGCGACATTCTTCTCACAGATGCCTTTGTACTCCATGAACCGAAAGAATGACTTCAAGCCGTAGAGAATCCGGTTCCGGGAGGCGGGACTCATGCGCTTCTCGACCGTAAGCATGGCTAAAAAGTCTTCTACGTCCTCCCGTGTGGTTTCTTCCACAAACCAGGGTCCGTTATATTTGGCACAGTAGAATCGTTCAAAGTTTCGTAAGTCGCTTTGGTACCCAATGACGGTTTTCTGACTCCGATCGGTTGCAAGCAAGTGCTCGGTGAAACGCAGAATCGCTGAATGACTGACCAGTGTATTCTCTGCAATCGCCATGTTTGTTCCCCCTGTTGTTCGCTCTTTGTCTATGGGTGTCAGCAGCTGGTTCTGTCCATCGGATGACCCGAAACTCTGCCTGTGACCGTGGTGTGGTAGCAAGCCCATTCGTACAACGCTGTTGTCGAATCTGTACATCGGCTTGCCGCCGACATCACCCCTTTCAGTGTGGTGTGCTACATTCGTGAGCGAGAATCAACTCTGTCGGTTTTATGCGTTATTAACTTATACTTATTTGTTTACTTATTTCGTGAATCGAATATTCCGTGTTTTTAAACGATAAATAAACCTTGTTCGTTTCACACAGTGTAGGTCTGTCTTAAGGTTTGCCAGAGAGACCGACGATCTCTTTGGCCTGCAACTCCAACAACAGCATCTGCCGCTGCAACATTTCATGGTCTGGGTTAGCTTCTCGAATCTTGCGGTACCCCTCATACGCTTGAATCATGTGACCCTGATACTTCTGGGTGTCCGCAATTCCACAAGCCGCTTTCCACTTACCAATATTGGCGTCATAGGCCGACTGACCCTGATACACATTGACCAGAGTCTGACTGTTCGCAAACGACTCTCGGGCCTCTGTTAAAAGGTGTAGAGCCAACTGCATCTTGGCTTGTCCCAAATAGAAGTGACTGGATGGGTAGTCAGGCTCGTTTTGCAACGAACGCTCCAAGACCCCAATGGCTTCCAACCATCGCTCCAGTTCCATTAACGCTCTCGCAAGAGTCACTCTGGCCTCTGTCAGGTGGCCATACTCAGGATATTGGGGAGAGAGCATTTCCACCGTGTCGAAACACTCGATGGCTTGCTCATAGCGCTGGAGTCTAAACAATGCTTGTCCTAAGGCACTCCAAGCTCCTATATCCTCAGGATGCTCACCTACGACTTCGCGAAGCAATTTTACATTGCGTTGGAGACGTATTGCTGTTCCCTCCAAGTGTGGATCATATCCCCGATGATGAAGCCGAATCCGTATGACTGGCCTTTGCCACCCCATGGCATCTTCTGCTGGCGGTAGCACTACCCGCTCGTGAGTACGTCCTTCCCAACAAAGACCAAACTGAGTGGGGAGAAGACGAACGTTACTCAAATTATAAAAAACCTCGTCACCGACTTGATTGACCTGGATGACTCGTAACATGGACTTGGTTCCGTGAAAAAGTCCGGCAGTTTCCCGAACATGCTCTACGTCTTGGTCGTCTAGAAACTCATCAGCATCAACAAAGAACACCCATTGGGATGCAACTTGTGATAGGGCAAAATTTCGAGCGGCACTGAAGTCATCTTCCCAGTTATATCGAAGCACCTTGGCACCTAGTGCAGCGGCGATCTGCGCCGTATCATCCTGACTACCTGAATCGATCACTACAACCTCATCTACTGCTGAAACGAGATGTTTAATACACTCTCCAATGTATTCGCCTTCATTTCGAGCAATAATACATGCACTCACGGAAGCTTTTGGAACAGCAAATAGGTCTTCCACCCACTTCGGGTTGGTGGAGCCCCACTTTCGGTATGCACGGTCTTCGGCGGTTTCGGTCCCAGCCATACGCCAATCCAAAAGAGATGCCCGTCGGTAGGCTCGCGCCGCAGCGCTAAACAAGCCGAGTTCTTGAAGGATACCACCCACCGCTACCCATGTGTGCGGATCTAGTTTAAACTCCGAGACAAAACTCACGAGTTCATGAATAGCCTTATCAGTGACCTGATGCGTGGGCAGTTCGGGAATATAGAGTCGGGACGGCGGATTTTTCTTGGTTTCTGCGCACTTGTCCAAAGCAAGTCCTCCCTTACACCTACGGCCAGGTCAATGAATCTTCTCGAAAGATCAGCATTCCAGGTCCTTTAGACTCGCTGAAAAGACAATGAAGGGGCAGGTTGCCTGCCCCTTCACGGTTGCACGTACTAGAGGCATCCAATTTCGTACTACTACTGGAGAACTTCTAGCGTATACGCACTGTCGATTTGTTACATCAGAGCACTGATTACCAGTTGATCTGACCTTGCGATGCCCAGTTGCCCGGGTTTGTACCAACGTAGACTTGGCTCGTGCTGCTAGCCGGTGTACCAGTTGCATTCTTCGGCGAGTAAACAGTGACCGAAGTACTACCGTTTCCACCTGCAGGGGCCGAAACCGTACTTGTGCCGCCAGCCCAGTAGGTCGCATTTCCATCTTCGAACGTCAAGGTCACTTGACCATTGGAGTTACTGTACGCCTTTACTGTCTGGTAGCCAGAAGTAGAAGGCGTCCAGCTTCCGACACCTGCGACGTTTACACCAGTGGTGTAATGAAGTGCCGGACTCAGTGCGTAGGAGCTCTCGCCGGAAGCTGTACCTGTGGTATCCCACAACGGAATCGGTGTGGGCTCACTTGCAGGACCGGTTCCTACCAGTTCGCTCATCGTCAGAGCTACACCGTTGATCTGAGTCAACCAAAGGTTTGGCGCATCCTTAAACGTTACTGTGGCCAACGAATTCGCAACGGGGTTGCCATTGCTGTCTTCAAGAGTAAACGTATAGTTCTGAGACGTGCCGTTGCTCAACAGCACCTGAGAAGGCGTAAAGGAGGCACCTTCGTATGCAGCACCACCGTTGAACGTGATTCCTGCCGTTGCCGACTTGCCTTGAGCAGACACCGTAACCGTAACGTTGCCGCTGTCATCGTCCGCAGCCGCCAACTCAACCGTTCCAGCGTACTCACCGTCAGCACCACTGCTGGTTACACCGTAACCTGCTTGGGTGTTGGTACCGATATCTGTACCATTGACGTACAATTCGTAGGTGTTGGTAGCAGTGTTGCTCACACGCAGACTGACACTTCCTACACCACGGTTGTAACTGGTAGTTGCAGTGTCACTCGAGGACGGGTTGAGTACGTACCAGTAACCACCATTTGGATCCACCATGTACTCAGACCCTGAAGGCAAGGTTCCCGGTTTAGCGTCAACATGGATGCCCCAGATAGAACCATCTGCTTCACCGCTGGTGGCAATGTTGTAGGTTTCATTCAAGCCAGCGGTGATCGGGGCGTCCTTACCAGCGAATCCGTCGAAACGCACAATTGGCAGTGTGCTCGGATTGTAGCTTGTTTGAGCCTGACCGACCAAACCCGTGATGGACTGGCTGTCGTAGCTGATCTTGGATCCTGCACCCGCAATACCGATGGTGTCAAGAGTCGTGCTTGCTTGCCACTGTACATACGGTGCTTCCAGCAATGCGCCAACGGTTCCACCTTGAATGGAATATACATAGTAGTGATCAAGATTTTGCTCGTTGTCATTCACTGAGAAGCTGAAGTTGCCAGCGGAGTCCGTGGTCACGACCTCACCGAGGCTAGACGGGTTCGTAGAACCAGCGAGGCTGGAAGCAGCTACACTCGGGAAAGCCGTTGTCGTGCTGCCGTTCACGTAGTTACCATGTGCCGAATTGGAATCAGTGGTAACTCCGCCCGTCGTCGAAGCCTGAGTATTGGCAATCAAGATCTGTGCGTTCGGCACAGGGTTGCCGTTCTGATCTTCAGCCGTTGCTTGGAACGTCGCATTGTCTCCCAAGTTGACGAAGTACTCATTATGGCTATTGAGCGTACCAGAGGTCTGATAGCCACTGACACTCTTGTTAGCCAACTTGCTCACAACGCCAGTTTGGTTCCATTCGATGTATGTCGTTACGGTGCTGTAGTTAGCCGAGCTTACATTAATGGCCGTCGGTGTGCCAGCAGGGCTCAACGAAGAAGCATTGACATAGACCACAGCCGTACCGTTGGAATCCGTGTAGACCGTCTGGCTACTGGTGCCGATCGAGCTACCGGTTGATGTTGCAAAGAAAGCAGGGTTGGTACCGCCAGGACTTACGATAGAGAAGGTAACTGGCACGCCCGCTTGTGTGGTCGAGCTGTTCGGAGGAATCACAACCGAAACCGGAACTAATCCAGCAGAGCCGTTGGAGCCATTAGACACAGTAGCCTGGTACGGCGTTCCGCTAGTGGCAAACGGAGAAACTCCCAAGGTATTCGGAGCGACGAAGCCTACATATACTTTGGAGGATTTCAGCGTGCTCGTTGTGCCCGCTACGTTATACGGAGTCTCAAAGCGAATCATGTATCCAGCAGAAATGTTCTGACCAACAGAGATGGTAGCCGCAGCTACGCCTTGGCTGTTCGTCGGAACTTTGTATTGTAACGCTGCTCCATCACTGGTGGTAACGTTGCTGGAAGCAAGTGTATTGCCGTTGGCGTCGGTTACTGTCGGGGCGCCGCCGCCGTAGTTGACGATGTCCATCAACGCATTAACTCCAACAAGCGGGTTACCGTTTGGATCTGTCAACGTTGCAGAAACCGTAATGGGCTTGCCAAACGATGTTGCCGGGCTCGCCTGAGCACCCGTACCCACTGCTTGACCAGTTACAGCCGGAGCACTAATTTGTCCTGCGCCCGTAGAAGTCGTGGAAGGAGCCTGCATGGTCCAGCCATTGCCGTTCCAGGTTGCATTCACGCCCGCTGCTTGAAGCAGAGCGTCGATGTAGTAAATCGGCATGTATTGGGTCTTGATTTTGCCGCCAGACGCTGGGTCGCCTTCGACCATGGTGTCAACTTTCTTCACCAAGGTTCCGTTGACATAGATGCCAGCATTACCGGTTCCGACTTGGATGTTACTGAAGTCTGGCTTCACACCATTCGGCGTTTGTACAATCAAAGCGTTACCAGTCCAGTTTGCAGTATAACCGAGAGCTCTCAAAGCCTGCTCTACATAAAATACTGGCATGAACGTGGTCATGGTTCCGGACTGTTGAGCAGCAAAGCCTTCTGGATTCGCGCTGTAAGAAGTACCGGCTGAAATGGACTTTTGACTCCATGTAACACTCGAGGTCGATGCGAATGCGACCGGAACCAGGGTTCCGATGGCCAGCGTCGCTGCTGCGATGCTTGTAAGCGTACGTTTCAAGTCTTCATGTTTCCAGCCCTAACTTTTCCTTCCGCTTCCCCGTTCCGGGGCTGATATCC
>NZ_JAJFNK010000098.1 GCF_021739485.1 Alicyclobacillus tolerans | reverse complement strand
ACCCTGCCTGCACCCTGCCTGCACCCTGCCTGCACCCTGCCTGCACCCTGCCTGCACCCTGCCTGCACCCTGCCTGCGCCGCCCCTTCCGTCAGATTCGCGTGCGTACGACCTTGCGACCGTCGTATGCATACTCCACATCGTGGCCCGAAAACTTGGTCCGAAGCGATACCGGTCTGCCCCACAAGCGATAGACGTGCGGCAGTGTCTTTTGGACGTATTTGTCGTCGAGTTCGGAGCCTTCGTAGGCGTGAACGAGCAGCAATTCTCCCGTCCCCTTGTAGTCCCCGTCCTCTGCATAAATTACCGGAAACCCAGCATTGACGCGTTGCTGCACAAGCAGGTCGCGGATGACCCGGTAATCCCTCTCCACAATCACCCAGTTATCGCCTTGTTTTTCATAGAGGTATAAGTCGCACTCGTCGACCAAATCCTGTGTGAGGTAGTTGCGCAAAAAACTGATATCGGAATCGCACTCCCGTGCGATGAACATTTGTTCTACGCCGTACTTCTTTTCAATGTCCCGCCAGATGGCCAGGCCGACGTTGTACGGGTTGAGCACAAAACGATTCGGCTGAACCACATTGGCCGTAAGTTTGGCGAACTCAATCGAATCTTCGACCGACAGGTCCATTTCCTGCATCAACTTAACGTGCCAATACGTGGCCCATCCTTCGTTCATAATCTTGGTTTCCATCTGCGGCCAGAAATACAAGGACTCCTCGCGAATGCTGGCCAGAACATCCCGGCCCCACTCCGGCAAGTGCCTGCCGTTGTCAAGAATAAACCGAAGCAAATCCCGTTCTGGCCCGTCACCTTGAGAAGGCGTTTGTCCCTCAAACAAATCCGTGGCGTACCCTGCCCCGCCCAGACTATATCCTCCGCGGTGAAGTGCGCCTGGCTGCCAGGGAATGAGAGACGGATCGACGTGCTCCGCAATGGCAAGCGCTGCATCCGAGATTTGCTCCACGACATCTTTTCCAAACTCGCGTTCGAAGCTGTCAAAACGGTGTGCAGTGGCTGCCATGGTTTCCACCATGCTTCGGTTCGTCGGACCAAAACGCGCGTTGTTTTTAAAGAAATCGGAGTGTCCAAGTACGTGAGCCACAATCAGTTCGTTTTGCAGCACGGTGTTGTTTTCCAGCAAAAACGCGTAGCACGGGTCGTTGTTGATGACTAATTCATAAATTCTCGACAAGCCGAAATCGTAGTCCAGTTTTTGACGGTAGTAGTGTTTTCCGAAGCTCCAGTGGTTAAAACGCGTCGGCATCCCGGCCCCGGCAATTCGATAAACTACGTCCGGAGGACAGAATTCGTAACGCATATCAAAGAAATCGAGGCCAAAGCCGCGTGCTGCATCCTCCATCCATCGGACCGTGTTCTCAAAACGCTCCAGCTCTTTGGCTTTCATCCGACGGCCTCCTCGCGAAAGAAGTGCTGCAACGCCTTATGAATGAACTCTTTGCTCGGAACCGTGAAACTGCGAAAATTCATAGCCGCCAGTTCCTGCAGGCGTTCGGCCAGTGTCGATTGCTTTTGGTAGGCGTGGACTTCCAGATAAGCCCCCAATGCCGACACTTCACACAACTGCTTAAATAAAGAGACCGCAGAGTGGTTATCGGAACTGAGG
The DNA here is from genome assembly GCF_021739485.1 of Alicyclobacillus tolerans. Taxonomy (GTDB): domain Bacteria; phylum Bacillota; class Bacilli; order Alicyclobacillales; family Alicyclobacillaceae; genus Alicyclobacillus_K; species Alicyclobacillus_K tolerans_A. Next base: position 6,022 of record NZ_JAJFNK010000098.1, on the reverse strand, counting down.
TTGTCCCCGTCACTCACGTGAATTGGGTAGATGTTCCAGGTTTCAACCGGGTAATCGCGGCCAATCACATCCAGTCCCAACTGGTACACCGAAGAGCAGCGGGTGCCTCCGCTCTCGCGAATCGCGTAAAACTCGGATTTGGAAACTTCCAACGCCTCCGTGTGATGCACCAGATAACGCATTTCCACGCGAGGGTAGTGTTTGGACAAAAAGCGCTCCATCCAAAAGAAGAAGGTTCGGGCCACGTACTTTTCAAACTCCCCCATACTTCCAGATATGTCCATCATAGCGACGATCACGGCGCCATGATGGGGGCGAGGAATGTCTTCCCAGGTCCGGAAACGCATGTCTTCCTTCAAAATGTGAAAGTCTTGCCCGTTCATCTGGCTTCGTTTGAGGGCTTCAAAGAACGTCCGCTTGCGGTCCACATTGGCATGCAGACCTTTGTTTCGAACGTCCGACCACTCCGACTGCTCCACAACCTCCTTTTGTGCCTCTTTCGGTCGAAGGTTTGGCAGTCGCAAGTCTGCAAACAAGACCTCCTCCACGTCGTCCACCACAATCTCGGCTTCGTATACCGCCTCACCCGGCGATTCCCCGGCCCCAGACCCTGTCCCTGGGGCCTTGCCCGGAACAGCGGAGCCAATGACGTCCCCGCTTTCTCCGGGGCCTTGTCCAACGTGCTGCTGCTGTCCTTTATCAAAGTAAAAGTGGGGCTCGTCCAACGAGTGCACCGGAATCCGCACCGTGTTCTTTCCGTCCGAGAGGATCAGTCCTTCATTGGCAACCACGTCCGCCAAATTGGCCTTAATCGCCTGTTTGACCTTTGCTTTGTGGCGTTCCTGCGCCTGCTGTCCCCTGCGGTCTAAAGACCAGTCGTCCTGTGAGATGATGCCCATGGCTGTCCCTCCCTGCACCATCAAATTTGCATTCGCACCGTCGAAGTCGCACCGTCGAACTTGGGTGGAATTTACCGCCGGAGTGGATTTGCCGCCGCTCAGTCAAACAGTAAGCCGAACCGCCAAACCTAACGGCTGAGCAAAGTGCCGACGTACTTCAGCGTTTCATTCGCGCATACCGGGCAGTAGCCGTGCCGTTGTACCAGGGTATCCAGGACGTGATTCATGCGTTTGAGTTGGTCCGGATCCGGATTTTTCGCACTCGTCGTAATCTTGACCACGTCCTTTAAATCTGCAAACAGTTTCTTTTCGATGGCCTCTTTCAAGCGCTCGTGAGACTCGTACGTGAAAGCGCGTCCCCTGCGCGCGTAACTGGACATCCGTATCAAAATTTCTTCCCGGAATTGCCGCTTGGCGTTGTCGCTGACGCCAATTTGCTCTTCAATGGACCGCATGAGCTTTTCGTCCGGGTCGATTTGTTCCTCTGTAATCGGATCGCGCACCTTTTGCCGGTTGCAAAACGCCTCGACGTTGTCCAAGTAGTTGTTGAATATGGACTGGGCAGACTGCTCATACGAGTAGACGAACGCCTTTTGCACTTCCTTTTTGGCGATCTCGTCGTACTCCTTGCGAGCCAGCGAAATCAAGTTGAGCAACCGGTCCTTGTCTTCCTTCGTAATGCTGGCATGCTGGTCCAGCCCTTCTTTGAGCCCCCGCAAAATGTCCAAGGCGTTGATGCACGTCATGTCGTTTTTGACTAAGGTCGACGAAATGCGGTTCATCACGTAACGCGGATCTACGCCGCCCATGCCTTCCGTCGGAAACTCGCTCTGCAGTTCCTTGACGTCGACGTCCTGGCTTTTATCCGTTTCTTCTCCGTCGTACAGGTGGAGTTTTTTCATGATGTCCGCTTTACTCGAGTACTTCAGCCGCGACAGCACGCTAAACGTCCCGGCCGTTTTCAGGCCGTGCGGAGCCACGTGAACGCCTCTTAAATCGCTGGCCTGAATCAGCTTCTGATAAATGCGGACTTCATCGGACACCCGCAGTGCGTACGGGATGGGCATGACAATCATCCGCGACAGCAGGGCTTCGTTCTTTTTATTCGATATGAACGATTGATACTCGGTTTCATTCGTGTGGGCGATCACGACTTCATCCGCGCTGATGAGCGCAAATCGCCCGGCCTTAAAGTTGCCCTCCTGCGTGAGGCTTAACAGGTGGTACAAAAACTTGGTATCAATTTTGAGCATTTCCTGCATCTCGAGAACGCCCCGGTTCGCTTTGTTCAGTTCCCCGTCAAACCGGAACGCGCGAGGGTCCGATTCCGATCCGTATTCGGCAATCGTGGAAAAGTCCACGCTCCCGGTCAGGTCGGCGATGTCTTGGGACTTCGGATCGGACGGACTGAACGTGCCAATTCCTACCCGCTCCGCTTCGCTAAAGAAGATGCGTTCGACCTTCATCCTCGTGGGGTCGCCGTGGTATTCCACCTGCAGGCGCTGCCGGCAAACCGGACACAGCTCCCCTTCAATGTGGACACCAAGCTCTTCTGAAACCTCCTTGCGCATTCCGGCCGGCACCAAGTGCAGCGGCTCTTCCTGCATCGGGCAGCCGACAATAGCGTACATCGCCCCACGCTGTGTTCTGCTATAATTTTCGAGACCGCGCTTGAGCAGGCTGACTAAACTGGATTTACCGCCGCTGACGGGTCCAACCAAAAGCAATATCCGCTTTCTTACATCAAGACGGCGGGCGGAAGCGTGAAAATACTCCTCCACCAAATGCTCCAGTGCCGTGTTGATGCCAAAAATCTCTCCGTCAAAGAAATGATAGACTTTGCGTCCATCTACCTCTTCAATCCCTGCCGACGCGATCATATCGTAGACTCGGGCGTGGGCTGTGTTCGCGATCGTAGGATTTTCCCGCACTAAGTCTAGGTACTCTACAAATGTCCCTTCCCAATGCAAGGATTGTTCCGTGTGGCTGTGAGCGAGCAAACGTTCCACAATGGTTGACACTGTAGCCGCCTCCTTAAGTGTGTTGTAACGAACCCCAAACCACACCGAATTTCGACTCTCCGAATACCAGAATATTCGGATATTTAGTTGGGCGTTGTGAAATTGGCTTGTCCAACCGTCCCACGAGAAGCGCAGCGACAACCTGGAGAGAGGAGAAATAGAAACGATTGATAATATGTTTCTGAGTATTTAGATTATAGCACCTTTTATGAGAGTGTATATTACTAAATACTTCCTATTCGGCTCTGTTTATCAAATTAGCACTGCAAAGAATGCGAAAATTCGCTTCTCCTGCCTCCCGCTCGATTTGTCATCGCAACGATGGTTTCATTACAATGAAAAGGCGGACCGCTTTTATGCTTTGAAAAACGCATCTCGAAACGGAGGGAACCAGACATGTCACTACATACCGAATGGGTCCGTTATGGCACGGACAACGTGTACTCAGGTTACTTTGCAAAACCGGAGAGAGTGCAGGGACCGTTGCCGGCGATTTTAGTCATCCAGGAAATCTGGGGCGTCGACGAGCACATTCAAGAGATCACCCGGCGCTTTGCGCAAGCAGGCTATGTCGCATTTGCACCGGATTTATACGCTGTCAACGGCCAGCGTCCTGCAGCGTTGGAGGCACAGCAAATTGAAGCAGTCAAGGCCTTTTTGGACACTCTGCCGCCTTCAGCCTGGGGCAATCCTGCCGAACGGGATGCAGCAGTGGCTGCCCTGCCCAGTCCACAGCGCGAAAACGTCGGCGCCACGCTGTCGACGTTGTTCGGCGGCTTGAAAATGAGCAACTACATGGGTCAACTTACAGCGACATCCTCCTTTTTGCGCGGCGAATTTGCCGAGACCCGCTCCAGAGGCGTTGCATCTGTAGGATTCTGTATGGGCGGCGCACTCTCTGCACTGCTTGCATCCAGCGACCCCGCCCTGTCCGGAGCCGTTGTTTTTTACGGAAGTTCGCCCAGTCCCGAACAAGTTGCCAACATTGCGTGCCCAGTCCTTGGCTTTTATGGTGAACGAGACACTCGAATTACCAGTACCGTGCCTGAACTGGCAGAAAACATGCAAAAGGCAGGCAAGTCGTTTGAATCGGTCGTCTACCAGGGCGCAAACCACGCGTTTTTCAATGACACGCGGGCGTCCTACCACGTCGCAGCAGCACGGGATGCCTTTGCTCGCACGCTCGAATTCTTTACCCGTGTGTTGAGCCGTACTTCCGCTGCAAACCAGGTCCACGTGGAGTAAGGCAGGACAAAGGAGTATCCTTCCATGAACGCCGAGTTTGATCCGTTCCGCGGGTCGTTTGACAGCCTGGAGACTCTCGCGGATGCCATCAGCGAAGTGTTGGGATGTCCTGTCACCATCGAGGACGCCCAGCACCGCTTGCTGGCGTACAGTTCACATCAACAAGAGGTCACAGACGAAGCCCGGATGGCTACCATTATGGGAAGAAGGGTGCCAGAGCGGGTTATCAACAGCCTGTGGCATCAAGGCGTCATCCAACAGCTCAACGAAAGCCTGGAGCCGGTTCAAATCGACGCCATCAAGAGCGTCGGTCTAGGTAACCGCGTCGCCATTGGCATTCACAAGGACCAATCCTTATTAGGATATATCTGGGCCATTGCAAACCGTCCGTTCGACCGCGAGGATAACCGGTTTTTGCGCTTAGCCGCCAAAGCAGCCACCACGAAACTGCTTCAATTGAAGGCACGGAAGCGCAGAGAAGAAGAAGGGCATCAGGAGTTCTTTTGGCGATTGCTGACCGGCGACTATCCGACACACGACAGCCTCATTGAACAGGCCAAAGCGTTAAAAGTGGACGTACCCTCCGCGTTCAGTACAGTGGTATTCCAGTTCCAACGCGACATCACGGTCAAACAGCACGAGCAAATGTCTTACATTGCCAATACGACGCAAAAGGCCCGAACCCTATTTACGGTTTCTGACCAAAAGCAGCTTGTCTTACTTTTAGCCCCGCACCACACAAAGGAGTTGTCGCAGACCACATGCGCCAACTTTATTTCAACGACGATTCGCACCATGCAGGAACGATTTGGCATAGGTCCCCTGTTTGGGGGGGCTGGAGACGTCTATATGCGCCTTGAGCAGGTCCAAAAAAGCTACCATGAAGCACTGACTGTGCTGGAGTTAAAGCAACAGTTTCCCGTTGAAACCAAGGACATTCACACCTACCCGAGGCTCGGCTTTTATCGCTACTTTCCGGCGTTCTTGAAGCAAAAGGCGCTGGAAGGGTACACCAATCCATACTTGAAAAGGCTGCGCCAATACGATGCACACCACCACGCACATTTAGTGGAGACGTTGGAATCGTTCCTCGATTGCGACAGCAACTACAAAGAGACGGCGAATGCCCTTCACATTCACATCAATACCCTCAACTACCGCCTCAAAAGGATCGCGGAAATTGGCGAGATCGACCTCAAGGACGCTGTGCAGAAATTCTCATTATACCTGGATATCAAGCTGGAACGAAACCACATGTGAATGGGACGTTTGAATGGGCATGCGGGTTTCTCTCACGTACCCTTTCTGCGACAATGCAGCTGCAAACCGTGCGCACCTGCCGGTCCACGTCCAAATTGCCGCCTTGTCCGCATTTGTCTCCGTCCAATTGTCCCCAGTTGGAATCTACTATGAGTAATTCACAATGGGGGGCGATAAGTGTTGGCCAACTACAACTTTGTGTACATGGGGGACACGTGGATCGCCAAGAGCGATAACTGCGACGTGATTAACTACACGGGGGAATTTGTCTTTAACGACGCCTTGGTACAAGCCAAGAAATACAACCCCCAATTTGTTCTTCACGGAGGGGATGCAGCGTTTGCCGGCAACAGACCAAGCCTGTTGCGTTTCAAAAACGAGAAGGTGAAAAAGGCCTTCCCTTCCACGCGTTTTTACGTGTCTCCAGGTAACCACGACGCCCTGTTTACGACCGCGAACGGTAAAAGGCGCATTTCCTTCAACAACTTTAAACAGATTATTAACCCGCTCAATTTCGTCACATGGCTATTCCGTTAGCTCAGCTTCCTAGGTATGGGAACATATGTTTGGTATAATGGATATATATCCCTGGAAGCG
>NZ_JAJFNK010000097.1 GCF_021739485.1 Alicyclobacillus tolerans | reverse complement strand
GGACAAAAATTCACCAGCGAGACCTCGAATTCCTGCCGAAATTCAAAACTCTCTCCTGCAGGTGCGCGGAAAGTGAGTTAAAAGTGGAATTCAAGGACTATGGACACTGGAACTTTTCATAGACGAAGAATCTCGAACACTACACATCCTGGACGAGAGCCAAGAACCCCATGTTTTTCTCACGTGGTTCAACGAATCCATCCAATCTCACATTCTCAACCGTCTCGGTGGACAGGATGAACCTGAACTGTGGACGTGACTGTGCTATCACCAGGACGGATTCCCGACGAAGTATCGTTTTAAATTTCGTCACATCCCGTTTGACGTATATACCGTGCACGAACCGTTTGCCCGAAAAATGAGACAATGGCTTCGGAAGTGGATAGATGACAACGTACCCTTAACGAATCTTGGAGGCAACAATAATGGTACCGATTAAGTTAGACGAATTCGTGAGCCAGTTTGTCAAGGGGAATCCAGGCGAGAGCAAAAAAACCATTCGTAAACAGCTCAACGCAGCCGTCGAGGCCAAACAAAACGGAGCAAGGTGTATTCACTGCGGCAATACAATCTGGGCGATTGGGTCTGCGGTCGTAGGATGGAACGGATGCTTCACCTGCATTACGGGTGAAGCCAATTCGTCGGATGATTACGAGATTGATGCGGTGTGCTGGGAGTAGACGATAAATCACCCACTGGTCATTTTGATTTTACAACTCATGGATACCGTAGCACGTGAGCACCTGGTACATCTCCCGCTGTGATTCGTCCCCCCATTGCCCCTGTTCCTTACATCTGCTGAAATGAAAACCTGAACCTTTTCGGGAGAATGGGCAAAAACACCCATGATGAAACGCCATAAAACGCCTGAACGCTCTCCTGGGTTGTCTCAGAGCGCTTTAGAGTTACTTTGTTGGCAACCTTTTTGGCCTCAGAGATGTTGTATGTGCCGGACTTCACTTCATCCAATATCTCCGGGGTTTTTTCTTTCAGTTGTTTGGCAGCGGAGACATATTGTCGGTTCGTGCCGACGAGAGATGCGGCTTGTTGAGACGCTTTACCCTTGTTTTCATCAATAGGTCCGGTCCGTCAATTTTTTGACTAACCTTTTCCTGTCCACGTCCAAACATTTCTCCGGCGTGTTTGCGCCTTTCGCCCGCTTCTTTCTCTAACACTGGCAACATTTCAACTTCAACCGCCACTTTCTGACTACTCGCTATAATAAATAAAATTCATACACTCCGCAATATCTCAAGAATCTTTCCTGTTATCCGCGCCATCCCGAGGATCGCTCAATAGCCGCAATAAACGTGCCTTCAAACACTCTCGACATAGACCATCCTGCCAAGGCGCTATTGACTTGCCGCAGTCTACACAAGTATCCTGAGTCTCCAACTTTCAGCGCACCTCGCACTTGCAGAATACACCACTAGCACAAACTAGGTGTTTTCGATAGATTTAATATACAAGCTATCACGAAGGGATGAATACCTCTTTGACACAAGAAAATAAACCAACACCGAAGAGAACTGCTCAGAATATGGGGGAACTTGCACTTAAACAAGCCAAATACTTTGACGTTATCCTTACCGATGGGGAAACTTTAAATTGCAAGTTATTGGAATATGGCCAATATGATTTACTGGTCGAGACCGAAATGGGAAAAATCCTGCTAGCCAAACACGCCATCAAATACTGCGTATTGGAGAAAAGCGAAGATTAAACAACGAGACAACTTTTAGGATCTAAATACAAAACTGTAAGCAGAACCAAAACTGCATTTTAGGTGACAATGTCCATTAAAACAGCCGTTCTGTACAACAAGCTAATCCAAGAGAAAGCCATAAAAATCAGCAAGCGACAAATGAACAAATTTATAGTGGATCCAAGAAACTGGACACCACCAGGTAGTCATAATAAGCGAGGCCGGCCCCATTTCGTGACAACGTGGATTCGCAAACTGATTGAGCAGTTAGGGAAAGATGCTGACCTGGAAGTGTGCAACGAGGCGGGGCTCACCGGATATGGTTTGTATCGGTTGCTCAAGTTCATGGATATTAACTGTATAGTCGTTGCACCTTCTCTCATTCCTGTCCTTCAGGGGGACGGAGTGAAAACTGACCGACGTGATGCTCTCCGACTCGCTCAATTGCTGCGAGCGGGCGAGCTAACCCCTAGATGTATGGGTTCCAGCGGAGGATGATGAAGCACTACGAGATTTAGTTCGTGCCAGAGAAGATGCGAAGGAAGATTTATTACGTGCTCAACAACGCTTATCTAAGTTTTTACTACGATACGACCGTCGGCCACCACAAGGTATGAAAAAACTGGATCAAAAGGCATCGCGCTTGGTTAGACAGTTTGAAATGGACAAACCGCGCACATCCGTCCGTTTTCCAGGAATACCTGCACCATCTGTCCGAAATCGAAGGTCGCATCAAAAGACTTGAGGATGCAATTCACGAGCAGCAACCGACAGTCCACATGCACCTGTCAGCAGAGAACTCGTACCGCACTATGTCGGAAGGGTGAGTCGATGATGGCGACGGCCAATAACCTAAGAAATATTGAAAACCATAAACTTGTCGTGCAGATTCAGCAGGATGGATTTGAGTTAGACTGGCAGGAAACTGCCGAGAAATCAGACAGCAGCAACTTGTTAATCCAGGAAGAATTTTACCAAAAATATCTCTCAGATCCGTACAAAGCGCTCCTGTTTCTTGGACTTTCTGACCACGCGGCGTCGCTGCCGGATTCGGTTCGCTTTCTTGGCCTCATTGCTACAGCCTTTGTAAAGAATCTTTCAAGAAGTCCGGACGTCGAAGTTTTGAGAGAAAGTGTCGTCGTGGAATTGGACGAAGAGGAAAGCAAGCGGATTATCCGGAGCACACCTTATATGAACGGCGCGGAGTACCTGAGCCTAGAGTGGATCCGAGGGATCTGGAGCAAGTTGAATGACGTGTTTGCGATGGAAATCAGGGCGTACAGGGGCCGTGTTGCGGACTTCTTAGCCGCACAAAGTCCGGGTATCCATCTAGTGGGCAGAGTTTTTTTTCACCTTGTGGAAAACAAGGGGGACGACTATCCTTTTGCCTTCATGGCCACATACTCTTCCGGCCTGGCCTCCGATGGAAAGTCAAAGCATCTTCCTCTTAAGAATGCTCTGGTTGAATACAAGGAGGACAGGAAAAAGCTGCTGGAGCTTCTGTCAACGGTGCATAAGGCGGCGGTTCAGAGCCGTTTCATCGCGGAACTTGTGGAATCGGGCGAGGTCTTTCATCCGATCGGACTCACCGAGCATGAGGCGTACACTTTTCTGAAGGAAGTCCCGCTGTACGAAGAAACCGGAATTCTGTGTCGCATCCCGAATTGGTGGAAAAATCAATCGAATGCTTTAAAAGTGTCCATTGCCGTCGGCAACAAGGAGCCGTCCCGTCTGGGGTTTGAAGCCATTGTCGATTTTAATGCCCAAATCTCCATGGGCGGGGAAAGCGTGACGATAGACGAACTGAGGAAATGGCTTTCCGAAGCCGAGGGGCTTGCTTTCATCAAAGGCAAATGGGTGGAAGTGGATCATAAGAAATTGAAAGAAGCATTGCATGCGTATGAGCAGGCATTGAGGTTCATGGGCCGGACAGAGATGACCGTGACGGAAGCCATGCGGTTCCAGTTGAACGCCGGGACCATGTTGAATGTGCAAAAAGACGCCTGCGAGATCGAAGTGACGAATGGAGAATGGCTCAACACAGTGATCTCTGGGTTGGCGCATCCCGATGAAATCGAGTCGTTTTCGGCCGGGGAGGATTTTCATGCCAGCCTGCGACCGTATCAGCAAAATGGACTCGCCTGGCTGAGGTCCATGAAGTCGATGGGGCTTGGCGCGTGTTTGGCGGACGACATGGGGCTGGGAAAAACCATTCAGGTCATTGCGCTTTTGAATTCCATCCGATCGCAAAAATCGGAAAAAACGCTGCTGATTGTTCCGGCTTCGCTGATTGGCAACTGGACGAATGAGATCGCCAAATTTGCGCCTTCCCTAAAATACCGGGTATTGCATGCTTCCGAAAATAAGACCATGAGTGATCCGAATGAAGAACTGTTGGATGGACACGATCTGTGGATTACCACTTATGGCATGTTGCCAAAAATCGATTGGCTGCGGGAAACCCACTGGCACACACTAATCCTCGACGAAGCGCAGGCCATCAAGAATCCGGGGACAAAACAGACGAGGGCCGTCAAGCAGATTAAAGCGGGGTATCGAATTGCGATGACGGGGACGCCTATCGAAAACCGCTTGTCGGACCTGTGGTCACTGTTCGACTTTCTGAACAAGGGTCTTTTGGGAACCGCTAAAGAGTTTACGGATTTTATAAAGCAGTTGAAAGAGGATCCGACGGGTTATGCCCGGTTAAGAAAGGTCGTTGGCCCGTTCATTCTCAGGCGATTGAAAACGGACAAGGCGGTCATTGCCGACCTGCCCGAAAAAATCGAAATGAAGACATTCACCGTGCTGACCAAACGACAGGCGACGCTGTACAACGCGCTCGTCGAAGAGATCAAGGAGAAACTGGAGTCCAAAGAGCAAGGCATCGAGCGCAAGGGGCTGATCCTGTCGTCACTCATGAAATTGAAGCAAATCTGTAACCATCCGGACCAGTACCTTGGACAGGCAGTGTTTTCGGAAAACGAGAGCGGCAAATTTGCGCGGCTGCGCGAACTGTGTGAAACCATTTACGAGAAAAGGGAAAGAGTGCTTGTGTTTACTCAATTTAGGGAAATCACGGACTCGCTTCGAGACTTTTTGGAATCCGTGTTTCGCCACAGTGGGCTCGTGCTCCATGGGGGAACGCCTGTGATGAAACGAAAAGAGATGGTGGGCAAGTTTCAAGGGCATGAATATGTGCCGTTCATGGTCCTTTCCATCAAGGCCGGCGGTGTGGGACTGAATCTCACAGCGGCGAACCACGTGATTCATTTTGACCGGTGGTGGAATCCCGCAGTGGAAAACCAGGCGACGGATCGGGCGTTTCGAATTGGTCAGCGGAAAAATGTCGTGGTGCACAAATTCATCACAAAGGGTACAATCGAAGAGAAGATAGACTTGTTGATCGAGGAAAAGACCAAGCTCTCAAAAGAGATCGTTCCGGATGTTCAGGAAAACTGGATCACCGAGATGGACAACCAGCAGTTGATGGAACTGTTTAGACTCTCAATGTCATAGACCTCATGGCCCGGAGGCTTCCGTGGCTGCAAAATCGGTGAGTGGGAGACCGACGCATATGTCATATTATGATGGATACCCGACCTATGAATCTGTCGCGGAAAAACGGGGGAAGGCGAAAAGAGCGATTGAAAAACTGAAGAAGAAAAACCCTGATATCGCCCCGATTGTCATTGAGGGACGAACTCTTGCGCGCACGTGGTGGGGCAAAGCTTGGAATGCCAACCTGGAGCGGTATTCGGATTATACAAACCGCATCGTCAGGGGCCGTAGTTATGTGCGGCATGGGGCGGTTCTGGACCTGAAGATCACGTCCGGAAAGGTTGTTGCCCTCGTGCAGGGAAGCCGTTCAACACCGTACAAAGTCGACATTGCGATTCAACCGCTCGATCGGACCGCTTGGGAATCCATCACGAAGTCCTGCGAGGGTAAGATTGACTCATTGCAAGAGCTTTTAGAAGGGAAGTTTCCAAAAGCGCTCTCCGAGTTGTTTACGGAAAAAGGGAAGGGGCTGTTTCCGACTCCTAAGCAAATCTCCCTGAACTGCAGTTGCCCGGACTATGCGAACATGTGCAAGCACGTCGCAGCCGTCTTGTATGGTGTGGGCGCACGACTGGACGAAATTCCTGCGTTGTTTTTCGTGCTTCGTGACGTCAACGTGGACGAACTGGTGTCGAAAGCGATCGTGGAAAAATCGGAAGCATTGTTGAAGCAATCAGGCAGGAAAAGCAGCAGGGTCCTCGAAAACGATGACATCTCGGCCATGTTTGGCATTGAAATAGATTCGGACGCAAGTATACCCTCGCAAGAGCCAGTGCCTGCCGTCGAGGGACCGAAGCGAAGATCTGCCCGGCCCCGTGTGCGTGTGGCCAAAACGAAGTGACAAGTGGAGGGAGGATATGCGAGCCCAATGCGTTGCGGCGAATCGCATCATACTGGAAGTTCCCCATTGGCATCCCCCAAGGCAAGGTCAAATCGGCAAGACAGACCTATGTGGTTGCTGTATAAATCTGGCTTTCGGGACGCATGAAAATTACGTGAGAACGTCAAAAACACCTTGACTTGTCCGAAACACCCCAACAATCGCCGAGGAGACATCTAACTGCCTATCTCTTAGCGATGTGGGTGTGAAACATGGCTCGTTTATGTAAACCTGGATTCAAGGAGCTCTCGTCTTTGGGGTACGGGGAGTAACGGAACGAAAAAGTGCAATAAGTATGTGAATGCGGTCTGGCTTCTACTGGTGCCATTACATTTTCCCCAAAAACCGCAACAACGCTTCCAGGCTTAATTCTATATCGTCCTTCGCCAATTGCCGCTCTATCGTCCCCTTCTTGAGTTCATCCGCCAGCACCAGGATATCAGTGATCATCGTCCGCAGATTTTCCAGCTGGCCACTCAAGCGCTCAATCTCTATACGTTGAGTCGCCTTTAGCGATAACCCTTTCCAGCGTCTCAATTGTTCTTCATACAGCCCAAGGATGTCATCGCGTTGTTCGATGTACACCTTAATCACACGATTTACAGTGTAATCATCCAGCACCCAAGGCTTTAATCTAGCTTCTCAAGATTTTTGTACTGCTCTTGTGCATCCTGAAGCATTTCGTCGATCATCGAGCCAATGAGCGGTAATCGGGTAATGGGTTGCCGGTTTGGTGTAGGTTGTGAAGTCACTGTACTTCCTCCTCGATCTGCCCCGTTATCGAAGCTGTTCATTTACATGCCCTAAGGTCTCTCGAATTGTCCGAATGGCTTGTCCTGGATTCAAGACGGTAATTTGTGAAGGCTGATAAAAATCCTTGAGGTTAAAGGACACTAACCAGCGTGCATTGGCTACAATGGCGGCCGCTAAAACGTGTATGTCTTTGGGATGAGCGGAGCCATGAAAAGGGGTTGTATCCACCAGAGAAGAATCAATGGTGACCGCTCGACGGATAATTTCCTCAAACTCAGGAAGTGCATCCGGAATCTTTTTGGCCAGGTTCCGACGGGCTTCTTCTTGCACGTGATCGGATGTTATTCCTTGGATAATCCCAAGTTCGGATAGCGTCAATAAAAGATGGGCGGCTCCAGTTGTAGATGCGCTTCCTGCCACTAAAACATCGGCATCAAAGAAGACAACGAGATTGGACATTTTTTACTCCTTACTGTGCCGGTCTTGGTACAGGTCATCCAGTAGTTCCTCTACACTAACACCGCTTTGTTCCCGCTTTTTCTCAATGGACCGAGCGAGCTTCGAAATCATTGGGACACGTGGACTTAAAACAAATGTCCCACCGAGATCGACGAGTGTTAGGACATCATCCTCTCCAAGCCCATAAGCTTCCCGAAGTGCATTGGGTAAGGTCACTACGCCACGTTGGCGAATTTGAATGGTGTACGTATCTGTTGCCATAACCACTCCTCCATTATAATTATTCAGTAAATCAGTATTTCAGCATTTATGTAAAGAATACCTCATAGCATCCATAAAAGCAATCCGGGGAAAGGCTCAATATAGATGGCCTCAAAAAACGGAGCTATCTGGGGGAAATCAGGGATTGAAGCATCCCCCAGAAATGGAATTTTGCCTATGTTTTCGACGTCCCTGAAAAAACACAAAATCGCCGCTCACGGTCAAATCTGCCCGAAAACGACGATTCCATTTTATTTCTAGTCTCGATAACCTGTTTTTATGGTAACATCGCCCAGAGGCGGTCGGGACTTGACCTGGTTATGTTGACTTGTTTATATTTTTGTTGCTGTTGTAAACCCCAAATGTTTTGGCCATCGCTAGATGGCCAAAAGCTGACGTAATTGCCTGTCCATAAATTGCTAGGTAAAATGGCCGTA
>NZ_JAJFNK010000096.1 GCF_021739485.1 Alicyclobacillus tolerans | reverse complement strand
AATATCATATGATCAAACTGTGTTGGTCATTCGATAAGGGATCAGAAGTGGAAGGTTGGGCCGAACTCATAAAAAAAATGATTGTGGCCTGATTAACCTGAGGTTGGCTTGATGGAACTTTGTGCGGACGAGCGAACAGGATCCATTGAAGGACAACCTCTGCCATGTGATCGGCATCCCATTGCGAGTTAGGTTCTAACACAAAGAACATGGCAACTGCGAACAGGCACGGGAAGCGGACCGGTAGGTCACTATTTTCTCGAGTTTGTGGACCTACAATTCGTTACATGACTGTTTCCGTAAATGGTTTGTTAGGGAATTAGATAAACAAACAAAAAAATGAATATTTACAGAAAGCTAGATAAGGTCTATAATCCAAATAAAATTAAATCGTTTTCATAAATGTCTCGGAAGTTGCTGTTAGCCCACAATGTATACAGCTTTATAACTTCTATTTTTAAACTCTGTGAATTAAATCGATTTCATAAAGAGGGATTGCAAATGCTGGACGGTAAGGTGATTTTGGTAACAGGTGGTAGCACAGGAATCGGAGCAGGTATCTGTCGTTATACCGCCCAGCAAGGTGCTGAGGTGGCTATTAACTACAAGGAAACAAATACAGAAGACGCGTTAAATGTCAAAAGCGAGTGCCAAAGATACACACAAGGCTCAGAAATGTTTGAAGCTGACTTGAGTGAGCGTAGTCGAGTCTTAGATCTTGCGGATCGAGTTTGGAACCATTACGGGAAGATTGATGTATTTGTTCATAACGCAGCTGTATGTCCGTTTAACAGTTTCGTTAACATCACTCCAGAAGAATGGGAGCAGACGCTCAATGTCAATTTGAATGCAGGATTCTACTTATCACAAGCTCTAGTAAAGAAAATGATTGAATCAAATGTCAAAGGAAGGATTATTTTTATTACTTCTGTACTCGCCGAAGTTGCCGCACCAACGCAGGTACATTATGCAGCAACCAAGGCAGCACTGAAAATGTTAACTAAAGGTATGGCAAGAGAATTGGGAACTTACGGAATAACCGTTAACGCAGTGGGACCTGCGGCGATTGAGACGGAGTTATCTAAGCACGATTGGGAGCAACCCGGAGCTCGCGAGCGTATTCCATGGCTGGTTCCGGTGGGTCACCTAGGAGAACCTAGGGATGTCGCTGCTGCAGTTACATTTTTGGCATCCGACCAAGCATCGTTTATTACTGGACATAGTCTTTATGTTGACGGTGGGCTCTTAACCAGCAAGAAATAGTTGTTAAATGGAGATGGCGCAATGGGTTCCAAATACTTTAAAGGTTATATTCGATCCAATGGTGAAGCCGGAATTAGAAATCATGTATTACTAATTACTGCAGAGGTGGAACTTGTCACTTTTGTAGATACTGTTTCACAAGTTGTTTCTAAGGTAAAAAAAATTATCCCTTCTTTTGTTGAGGAAAACACAGCCTTTGAAAATCATTCACATATTAAATTAATGTCCAAACTATGCCGCAATCCCAACGTCGGCGGGGTTGTTTGGGTGGGTAGTCCTGCTGTATGTGAGTATGTTGACCACATTATGGGTAGTGAACGGCCCCCGGTTGAATTTATTCAAGTTACAACGGGTCGTTCATGGATGGAGAAGTTGCAAGAGGGAATTACATCTGCGGCGAGATTAGTTCAAAATGCGAGTCGGGAGCAAAGAGTTGATGCACCCATCACATCCATCAAGTTAGCTTTACAATGCGGTGGATCCGACTTCAGCTCTGGAATATTTGCAAATCCAGCCGTCGGAGCGGTTGTGGACTCATGGGTTGCTTGGGATGGGGCAGCTGTCTTTGGGGAAACTGCAGAGATCATTGGGGCTGAACACATACTTCTTAAGCGGACAATCGATGACGAAACAACCAAGAAGTTGGGGGGACTCGTCACACAACTTGAGAATCGCTTGTTATCTCAAGGTGTGAATATCCGGGAATCGAATCCGACTAAAGAAAACAAGCGCGGCGGCCTGACTACTATTGAAGAAAAGTCTCTGGGTGCAATCGCAAAGAGTGGTTCAGTACCGATTTCTAAGGTGTTGGATTATGGCGATACCGTTCAAAGACATGGGCTTCAATTCATGGACACCCCTTCTTTTTCTCCGGAATCTTTAGCTGGTATGGCTGCAGGAGGATGCCAGTTATGCCTGTTTACTACAGGTGTTGGAAACCCTTATGGTGACCTTATCATGCCGACTATAAAAATATGTGCCAGACCGAGTACGAATGCAACTATGAAATTTCACATTGATGTGGAACTGAAGTGGCATGATTACCAAGACTTTAAAGACATCATCATTGATAAAATGATTGACGTTGCGTCTGGTGGTCTTACGGCGTCCGAGATTTGGCGAGAAGAGGGGGTGTCAACTCCGTGGACTGGCAAATAATTTGTATGAGCGCGAATGATAATGTCGGGGTCGCAATTGTGCCCTTACACGCAGGGGCAACGTATACTGCTGGCTCTCTGGAACGCGACGCCTTTCAAGTTCAGGTCATGGAGGATATCCCTGAGGGTCACAAATTGGCATTGGTTCAGATAGAAAACAAGGCAGTCATTAGAAAGTATGGAGAGGTTATTGGCCGAGCCACTGAGCAAATACTACTTGGTCAGCACGTACACGATCACAATTTGACGAGCATAAGGGGGGGTAAACTGTGAAGCCTCTCGCTTATCAAACAAATGTTAATGTTGGAGTTCGCAATCACGTAGTCATTTACAGTACTGATCGGTTGTGTTGGTCAGTAGCACGTGCAATTGCTTCTGGGGTTGAAGGAACACTGGTATTCGGTCATCCATACGGCAGGGGGCAAGTCGGTGAGGACAAAAGCGTTTCGCGTCTTATGGAAAGTAAACTTTTAACCCATGTGAACGTAGCTGGTGTGGTTCTCGTGGGTTTGGAGGAATATGACCTTCTGGACGTAAAACAGCGGATGGAGGGCATTACGCAAGTTGAAATGATCCCGATTTATAAGCTCGGTGGAGCGTCTAATGCCATTCGAGAAGGGATGGAGTGTGCAGCACGGTTACGAGCAAGGAGTACTCAAGTACCAAGAGTCCCTGTTCCGCTAAACTGCATAACCGTGGGTGTAGTTTGTGAAGAAATTGGGTCATTCGCAGATTGCTATGGTCTGTCTCCTCACGAACTGATCCAGAGCTTGAGTCAAACTGGAATGAATATTTCATTTACTGATGGCAATGGGCAGAATTTCACATCCCAAAGCCTTCAACAACGGGACTTATTTCCAAAAGGTTACGCGCACAGAGTGAATTCAGGAACTCGTCTAGTTGCTGAAGGCTGCCAAGTGCTTCTTTCCTTTGGTCAAACGCTCACCTCCATCTGTCCCATCGTTCCAGTTATTTCAGTTGCTGCTATGAACCAGTTCCCCGTAGATTTCGTTTGGGGTTCATTGTATGGCTGTAACCACAATACTGATCAACTTCTTGATAAAATTCTTTCGGTCTGTTCTGGAGAGTTGACATTTAGTGAAATTGTTCCAACGGGACCGGTTTGGGTTGAACGTATCGATCAGTCGATATAGTGCCCTTAAAACTTGAAGGGAGAAGATGTTTATCGTGACAGTACAAGATGTTGCGAGGTTGGCTGGGGTCTCACCGGGCACTGTCTCGCGAGTATTTAACGGAAATGTACCAGTGAGAGAGCAAACCAAACGCAAAGTCCTAGAAGCAGCTACACAACTTAACTATAGACCCAACTTTATTGCTCAAGGCTTACGCATGAAAAAGTCGCAGACTATTGGACTGATTGTCCCGGAGTTGCACAGTGAAGGGTTTGTGCAGGTGATTAAGGCAATTGAATCGGTAATCTATGAGCAGGGATACAGTTTGATACTGTGCAGCTCAGATGAAGATCCGGAGCGCGAAAAAGCGAATATTCAAACGTTAATTCATCGGAATATAGACGGGTTGATTCTTTGCCCTGTAAGTACGGATGTCACTTCGTTCGACGAATTATCTCATACAGACATTCCGTTTGTACTGCTCGATAGAATGATTGATGGTATCGAGACAGACATAATCAAAGGAAATGACCAACTTGGTTGTTACGAAGCGACCAAATATCTTGTGGAACTAGGACATGAAAAAATTGGAGTTTTGTCTAAGCCACCGACTATACCATTCGTTGTTGAACGGCTTTTAGGATATCAAAACGCTTTAGAAGATTGTGGGATTCCGTATCACACGGGTCTGGTACGATTTTCAAGTCACTTTAGTCATCATGCTATGCAGGCATGTGAGGAATTACTCACCTCCGAAAAACCTACTGCAATATTTTCGATGAGTAGCACGTTAACAATGTCTTTATTAAAAGTGGTAAAAAAATTGAATCTGTCCATACCCGACGATATCTCCATCATCGGTTACGGTGAGTCTGAATGGAATAGTTTATTAAACCCGCCACTAACGGCCGTTGGACTAAACGGAAACCAGATGGGAACTATCGCAGCAAACATGTTATTCCGACGTATCCGGGAAGGTCGGGAGAAAAGGGGTTTTGAAACAGTGCTCTTGCCAGTCAGTCTCTCTGTGAGATCTTCATGTAGGAGTCATTAGAGGTCATTTGATATCTTCAAAGGAGGTGGTTGTATATATTAGTGCACTAAAGTTACGACTTCCGACTAAGCGCTGCGTAATTTATCAAGGTAGATTTATGAAAATTTAAACTCAGTGTTGGAAAGCGATTACAGAAAAGAAAGGGGTAGCAATATGCCTGCAACAGCGATACCAAGTGACAATTCTAATGCTCGACACATGCTACTTACGACTTCTATCTCTTGGATTTGGAACCTAGCTGATCGAGCCATGATCGGTCCTTTATTACCACTGATTGTAGTGTATTTTCACATTCCGTTAGCTCTAGCAGGATTTGTCGTATCTATCTTTTTTATTGGATATCTATCAACTGCTTTTAGTGGATGGTTATCCGACCGTTATGGCAGAAAAAAGCTGATAGTCACCAGTGTTACAGGTTTCGGTGTGGTTACCGGACTAACCGCATTAGCACCTGCTGTCTGGTTTATCATGATAATTCGAATTCTTACAGGTTTGTTTGAAGGGGCTCAGTATCCGACTGGCGTGGCCTGGGTCAACGAAAGTTTCCCGCGTGAACGGCGCGCGAGGGCTATTGGCATATTTCAAATGGCGGGAAATTTCGGAAGTGTAGTAGGGATTGTTGTTGCCTCCGTTGTCGGAGCTCATTTTGGTTGGCGTGGCCCATGGTTAGTCATGGTAATTCCTACCCTTTTAACTGCCTTGTGGATAGCAAAAACCGTTCGAGAAATACCACGTACCCAAACACCAGCATATAAGGAAGTCGAACATTCAAACCAAAAAACTCAAGGTAAATATTCTGAAGTGTTTCGAGTCCGTAATGTTTGGGTTGGCTTTTTGCTGCATGGACTCTTTAACTTTGCCAATTGGGGATTAGCTAGCTGGATTCCACTATACATGATCAAGGTGAAGCACATGGGGTTCACTTCCGCAGGACTCCTTTCAGCGGTGTTTACTATTGGGATTGCTCTGGGTATGTACGTTTCTGGGTGGGTTGCGGACAAGTGGGGGCGTAGATTGACTACTTCTATCTGGGCTCTGCTAGGGATTCCGTTGCTACTCGGTTTTTTACACACATCCAACATTATGGTTGCGATAATCTGCATTTTCTTAACTGGATTCTTTGGCAACGGCTGGTTGGGTAACGTTTTGACGATGATTGGCGATTCTATTACGCCCAACCTTGCAGGATCGGCCAATGGTGTGGTTATGTTCGGAGCCGAGATTGGTGCTGTTCTCGGGCCGTTGGTCGGAGGTATTATTGCGCAGAGCATTGGTTTGGCACGGGGGTTAAACTATTACACTATCCTATACCTTCTAGCAGGTATCATAATCTGGCTAGGTGCCGATATGAAGGGCGGCGTGAAATATCAACAATCTATGGCAGTGGATAATCTTGAATCCATATAGTCTAATATCTTTAATGTAAATCTCTAATTGTTAAACAAACCACGTGATTAAATCGATTTAAGATACAATCGGTGGATAACGAGAGTCACACAATGAACTGATTTTGAAAGGGGTTAGGACTAAATGCGATTACAAGGTAAAGTGTGTTTGATAACGGGGGCTGGTAAGGGCATCGGTGCCGCAACGGCAAAGGTTTTTGCCCGAGAAGGTGCGATTGTAGAAATTGCCGAGGTAGATATTCAAGCTGCAAACTCAGTCGTAGAGGAAATCAGGGCTGAAGGGGGATCCGCATTTGCCACGACGGTCGATGTGACCGAAATTATGTCTATTGAGGCATGGATACGGCTTGTCATGGAACGTCACCAACGGATTGACGTGTTGTTCAACAATGCGGGAATTAGTAGTGTGGGAAAACTCCACGAAATTGGTCGCGAGTCGTGGGATAAAGTTATGGCTGTGAATGTGACGGGTGTCTATCTGGTTTCCAAGGAAGTTTTGCCGGCTATGATTGAGCAAAAAAATGGTGTCATCATCAACATGTCCTCATGCATTGCCGAAATAGGGCTAGCAAGGAGAGCAGCTTATGCCGCAACGAAGGGTGCGATCCTATCAATGACCAAATCCATGCAAGTAGACTATGCACCCTATAATATTCGGGTAAATGCTCTATTACCCGGGACAATTTTCACTCCATTTGTAGAAGACTATCTCAAGCGCTCATACGAAGATCCGACTGCGGCCATTGACACATTGAAACAACGTCAACTAGGGAAAGAACTGGGGCGTCCGGAGGACGTTGCAGAAGCTGCGTTGTTTTTGGCATCTAGTGAATCCCGTTATGTCATGGGTGCTGGCTTAGCTGTGGATGGTGGTGTTACGGCAGGAAAACCATATTGATTCACGAGTAATGGAGGGGAAGCTAGCATTGAAGGTTGATGCACATCAACATTTTTGGGTGCTCGAACGAGGGGATTATACCTGGTTGAATTCGGAGTCCGGTGTTTTATACCGGGACTATCTGCCAAATGATTTGATGTTGCATCTTGGTGGAGTAGGTATCGCTAGGACGGTCGTGGTTCAGGCGGCTCCAACCAGAATGGAAACAGAGTTCTTGTTGGAGATAGCCCAGAATGAAGAAACAGTTGCTGGTGTAGTGGGCTGGCTAGATCTAGAATCATCGAGTTTTCCAAATGAGTTTGCAATGCTCCGGAAGAAAGCAAAATTTGTAGGCATCAGACCAATGTTACAAGACATTCAGGATGATAAGTGGATTTTACGGGATAAGGTCATTGACAACCTACGTGTCTTAGTCAACGAAGATTTTCCGTTGGATCTATTGATATACCCTAGACATATTCCATATATCACAGAACTGTTTGACCGACTTCCAAAGTTACGCGGGGTTATTAATCACATGGCAAAACCTAACATCGTTCATCAAGAACGGTATCCTTGGTTGGAAGCGATGCGGGAATTGTCTGCACACCCCACGATTATGTGCAAAATTTCCGGATTTGTGACAAGGGCAAATTGCACAAATTGGTCAGTAGATGATATACGACCTTTTGTTGCCGATGTAATCGAATTATTTGGCGTAAATCGTGTGATGTATGGAAGTGATTGGCCAGTATGTTTGTTGGGTGCAAACTATCCAGACGTGTATGCTGCAGTAATGCATGCGCTTCCACCCTTCATGACGGAAGCAGACCTAGCGAAGATTTTTGGTGAGAATGCAATTCATTTTTACCATTTGAGTCTATAGTGGGAATGTCACTTTAGAGCCTTAAAATTAGGGGGATGATCGCTAATGCAGCGCTTTGGAAACGTTATTAAAGTGAAACCAGATAAACTGGAGGAGTACAAAACGCTTCATAAGAACGTGTGGTCGGGTGTACAGCAAATGATTTCCCAATGTAACATCCACAACTATTCAATATTTTACAAAGACGGTTTTTTATTCAGTTATTTTGAGTATACAGGTACGGATTATCAAAGTGATAGGGCCAAGATGGCAAACGACCCAGTGACTCAAAAGTGGTGGGAACTATGTAATCCCTGTCAGGAACCGCTTGAGACACGCCATCAGGGTGAGTGGTGGGCGACCATGGAAGAGGTATTTCATCAAGACTAGCAATATTATGCTCATGAACGTGTGTGGTTGGTTTTGTCTTTCTTGAAGTGGCTTGTGCTAGGCGGGATATTCAAGGTGCTGTGGCTTAATTACCATACGGTATTTAAGCCCATCCTTTTCTCCAAGCCCCGACAAAGTTCCTTCCATTTTCGTGCCACAGATATGTCGGAATACAACGTTATGAAGAGGAAAGCGAGGCTGTTGAAATCCGAAATCGTTATATTCTTGAGTGAAAGGTGTATTTATCAACTAAGAAGGCCCGTGATATCGGGCCTCCTCGCCACTGCATATCATGGGTTGGACATTTTAGCTTCCAAACGTTTTGTCATGATTTTAAACGTGAGCGTCAAATAGTGAACACCTTGCACTCTGTAATCAGTGGTCTTAGGCTGTCTACATAAAAGCCCCGCCGTCGG
>NZ_JAJFNK010000095.1 GCF_021739485.1 Alicyclobacillus tolerans | reverse complement strand
AACTACAGAAGTGGATCGACGGTCTACCCAGCTATATCAAGGCCTATCTCCCTGTTTTGGTCTGCGAAAGTTGAGTACCTAAGAGTACGTGCTCTCGTTTTTTCACTGCAATTCGCCTCCCAGGGTGTTGTGGTTTTTTTAACATCTTGCTGTAGTTCTGGCTGTTCCTCTTATCCTTGTCGGGTTGGACTGAGACTCATTGTATGTGGTGCAGGGCTGCGAAAGTGTGACACAGGATACAACCCGCGAGTGGAAATTTTGAGATGGTAGAGCAGGGAGGGAGAACGATGCGGATTCCAAATTTCAAAATGGACGATGGAGCTATTCTATACAAGGATACCGTTGGGGCAATCATTGCTCCTAAAGTGGCTCAACGGGTAATTGAGGAACTCGATGCGAGAATGACGGAGCGCGTGAAAAGTGTTCTCGATATTGCCTGCGGGCCAGGGACAGTAAGTCTCGCGATCGCGAAGAAAAACCCGGCGGTCCAGGTTACGGGTATTGACTCGTCTGAGGCTATGCTTCGCCAAGCGGCTTTGGCCGCCCAGCGCGACAAAGTGGACAATGTGAATTTTATTCAGATGGACGCTAATGCGATAGCATTTGAAGAGAAGTTTGATCTCGCGGTATGCAACTTGGCGTTTCCGTTTTTTTCGAAACCTGCTCAGAGTATGGCAGGCATTAAAAAGTCGTTGTCCGACGGCGGCGAGGCAGTTTTGAGCGTGCCAGGCGCGCAGACCTGGCAGGAATTTTTTGAGGTCGTCGAATCCGAATTTAAAACGGCGGCGCGCATGGCCAAACCATTTCGTGCCAAGATCAATCAAGCGGAAAAACTTCCGCAGGCGATGCAGGCAGCCGGATTCCAACACGTGGAGGTCTCGCACGACAAAATCCCGTTTCGATTTGAAGCCGGTGTACAGGTCTTGGACTTCTTTCAAAATTTGTTTGCCTTGTTATCGTACGCTCCACCGGCGATTCAGGACCATTTGGCGAACGCGATCGACAAGCGATATCCACAGGGATTCACCATGCACTACGATGCTGTCATTGTACGAGGAGGGCAGGACTCGTGACCCCGGACCGAGTGATTGCCGACCCAGCAGCCTTTAAAAGGGAGTGGAGCCCGGTTGAAGTCAGTCAAGTAGAGAACCAGTTAGACCAGTTCTTCGCCCAAAATGCGGACTGGGACAACGCCGTGCGAGAGATGGGACTTGCCTACGAGAAAGGGCCTGTGTACGCGCTGTTAAAAATTACCTCAGGGGATTTTTATGTGGAAGCTGGAGTGCGCATGGAATCGTTTGCGTTGACAAAAGAAGGGCAAGTGATCCTTTGTGCATGCGATGACGACCAGGACCGTCCTTCGCACTTGTTCTACGGTATGTTTTAGAGGTCTCGCTGCGACCCTCGGTATGCGCGCACCACAGGGGGGCTTGGGCGCGGTTTCAACGCGCCCGAAAGTATAGGAGTTGAGCGTCTTCAAAGGAAGTAACCTGAACACAAGTAAAATCCTTAATGGCGGCAGCAGGATATGAAACCTCCGGTGCCGGGAATCCCCCTTCTGGCACCCCTTCCGCCTTAGGTTTCCGAAGCGCCGGCAGCTCGGAGTTTGCGAACGTCCAAACGGCAACCTGTTGGGCACCGCCGTTCAACAAGTCAGAGTTCAGGGTTTCGCCAATCGCAGCATCCAGGCCATTGGACCATGCTGCATCGTCACTGCGCAAATCCACGTGAAACGTATCCTCGCCAAGCTCAGCGTAAGTGAACTGTGAAACGTAATGAGTGAGCGACTTTTTACAGTACACGCTTTGCAACCCTCGCTTGCCTAACACCTTGTACAAGGGAGTTGGTTTAAACGGAGTATGCAGTTCGAATACGTCGTGCTTTCCTAAAGACTCGACGCGACTCATAATCAAATCGTAGGGTTTTTGCTTCGCCTTGAGCATGGACCGGACGTCTAACAGTGAGATTTGCACGACAGTCTCCCCTTTGCGCTGCAGTCGTCATCTTGTTGCTTCAACTTCATTTTGACAGCGCCTTGCATACACCTTGTGATATGGCGCACAGCACTCAAACGTGATACTTTCCAAGAAACATGGGAATCATAAGTGTTCGGGGAACGATGTAACGTATTGGAACGCATTGCTAAGCGTATTCGGTACAAAAATATTTTTGGACCAAATTCTGTCGGGCATGCAAAGGGGACTGTGCATGTGAAAAAGGAAAAGTTACTGCTGCACTGGTACCGCTTGAAAGGCGTATCGTACGCAGACGCCAGCCATACGGTCATCGATACGGCGTTTATTTACATTGTTCAGGCCGCGTCCAAACGCAATGCCCTCAAGTACTACGGAGGGAGAAGAACGTGTTTGAACAAAGACAACGTCAAGGTGTATGCGTATTTTTCGACACAGGAAAAAGATGTGGAAACACTTCCGGACGATTGGCAGCCCAACTTTGAAAGTGAAGACGCCCTGCGATCCAGCGGGCTGATTGTACGGGTGTTTCCAGTTACGATATACACGTGTACATATTGTGGCAGGGTGCGGTATTCGGAGTACCCGTATCCTTATATGTGGTGTAATTGCTCCCACAAGGTTTACCCAGACCGGGGGCGGGTCGTCCATGACCCAGAAATAGCCGTACAACCAGAGTTGTCTCCAGAATTGCTCCCACCCGTGGAACCCCACAATGCACCGGTTGTGGAGACAAACCTATCCGCAAACCTTTCGTCAAACCTTTCTGCAAATTTGCCTCATCTCAACTTGGAAACCAGGGGGCCTCAAGAGCTTTCGACGGATGACGTGCATCGCTCCTCCCAGCTTCCAGATTAACCCGCCGCGTTTTCGGCTGTTTTTGCCCATCGCCAAAGGCCGCGTTTGCGAGAACCGTGCAATTCCCGCACACAGGGAATTGAGATTTGATCTATAATAGAGAAATTGTGGTACAAGACATCCTAGTACAACGAATTGCGCATCGGCGGTGTGCGCGAGGTGACAAAGGAGCGGTGGCATTGACAGTACTGGTCACGGGGGGCGCAGGCTACATTGGAAGCCACACGACTGTAGAATTGATGGAGCACGGGGAACAAGTGACCGTAGTTGACAATCTTCAAACCGGCCATCGCCAAGCTGTGCCGGATACAAAACTATACGTCATGGACATTCGAGACACGCAGAAGTTGACGGAGGTGTTGCACCAGTACAGAGTAGATACTGTGGTTCATTTTGCCGCCAACTCCTTGGTGGGTGAGAGCGTTCAAAACCCGTTGAAGTATTACGAGAACAACGTGGCTGCTACTGCGAAACTCCTGTCGGCCATGGTCGATGCGAGGGTAAATAACATTGTTTTTTCCTCAACCGCCGCCGTTTATGGGGAACCCGTGCGCATTCCCATTAACGAAGACGATCCGACGACACCGACGAACCCGTATGGTGAGACAAAGCTGGCGATCGAACGGATGCTGCGATGGTGTCATACAGCCTACGGGATCAATTCGATCTCACTTCGCTATTTCAATGCAGCGGGTGCGCACTCCAGCTTGCCCATGGGGGAGGACCATGAGCCAGAGACGCATCTGATCCCGATTGTTTTGCAAGCCGCCCTTGGTCAGCGCGAGTTTGTGTCCATTTATGGAGACGATTATCCGACGAGTGACGGGACATGCATCCGGGATTACATTCACGTGATGGATTTGGCGAGCGCTCATCGCTTGGCAGTTCAAAGGCTCCGGTCGAATGGCCAGGTATGCGAATCCATTAACCTGGGCAATGGCACGGGCTTTTCGGTTCAGCAAGTGATTGAAATGGCACGGAAGGTTACGGGGGTGGATATTCCTGCCAAGTATGCTTCGCGTCGCGTTGGGGATCCTGCCGTTTTGGTCGCCTCCTCACAACGGGCTCGTGATGTGCTTGGTTGGCAGCCCAAGTATGCTGACCTTGCAACGGTGATTTCGACGGCTTGGAATTGGCACCGCACACATCCCTACGGGTATCAGGACTGAGAAAAACTGCTATTCACGTAAGTCAGCAAATGGGCCTGTGCGCGAAGGGCCAGTCCGCTAAGCTGGTGGCTGTCGATGGACGAAAGTGGGACATGCCAAATGAACGAAAGGCGTGTGAATGGAAACATTGATCTATACAGACGGAATTCATCTGATTTCTTCAGAAAGTCTGGAAGAACTTCACGATTTTGCGCTGAACAAAGTAGGCCTGAAACGCCAATGGCTGCACAATTCTCCACGGCACCCGCATTATGACCTGATGACTGAGGCGAGCCGCGAAAAGGCATTGCAGGCAGGAGCCATCCAAAAGACCTCAAAAGAATTGGTGTTGATTCTTCGACAATGTCCTTATCTGGCTCATTTGCGATAAAGGCCAACTCCGGTCCAGCACTTTTAAAAACCTCGTCCATGGCTCGTCTGTTTTCATTGAATTCTATTTTCATTGAATGTTGTTTGAACTAGTAATATAACGGTACTATAATGGTTGAAACTATTTTATGTAGAAAACGAATAGTCCGTGTGTTCGTATTTTGACCCCATACTAACGGCTGATTTTGATCAGCGGTGAAAGCGCTTACCAGAAAGTGGCCGGAGTAACACCGAGGAACCACTGGTTCTGAACGCGTTGGATTTCGACGAGGAGTTTAGTAAAAAAACGTCCGGCTGGCACTAGGAATTCCCGACTACGCATATGTATTGGAAACCGGTGTAGTGCCCATCGAAGGAACGGGAAAAGAAGTCAAGACTATCGCGTTACGGATTTGTATTTAACGGGGAGTACGCACCGCAGCACCGAGTAAGTTTTGGTTCATGGGGATCGAGAAATCACTGCAGCACTCAGAAAGAGTAACCCCTGCTGGAAAGGGAAGGAGACGAAGGCGTGGATCCGATGGAATTGAATGAAGCGATTGGGCGTTACGTACGGCCGGATACGTTTCCGGTCGGTGTCAAAATTGTTCGGAATCACAGCGAACTGCCTGACAAATGCAAGCATCCCAAGGCAGACTTAGGCGTTGAAATTACGATTTGCCAAGCTGTGGGGTTTTCTCGGCGGTACGGATGGACCATTGCGATGCACGGAGAGGACCTGTCATGTCCGATCGCCAAGGTGGCTTTCGGCTATGAGCCTGCGCTGCCCTACTACACGGACGGAAACCTCGTTTGCGGGATGTACACAGGGGATTTTGAAACGGCAGTTCGAACGGAGGAGGACGTTCCGAAGTTGGCTCCCGAAGACAGTGGGTATTACGTGTCCTTTCCTCTCGACAGAGCCCCGTTTGATCCTGACGTAGTGGTGGTGTATGGCAATTCAGCGCAAGTCATGAGACTGGTGGCAGGGATGTTGTATCAACGGGGAGGTTCGCTGCCCTCCACCTTTTCCAGCCGGGCCGATTGCGCCGACATTGCCATCAAGCCGCTCCAGACCGGGCAACCGCAAGTGATTCTTCCGTGCTACGGCGACCGGGTGTTTGCCCAAACGCAAGACGGCGAAATGGCATTTAGCTTTTTGTATAAGGACGCACAGGAACTCGTGACAGGATTACAGGGGACACACAAGGGCGGGGTCCGCTACCCTGTACCGAACTTTATCCGCTATGAGGCAGAATTCCCCAAAACGTATGAAAAACTCAATGCTCTTTTCGCGGAGGAAAAGAGCAAGTAAAGCAACTTCTTATCCGCAATGAAGCCGGAACGGCTCGCTACTGCTGTTCCGGCTTTGCAATGTCTGTGTAAGGAGTTCTGGCAGACGGAAGCGATAATATACGTGAATATTCAGATAAGTATGAAATTTGGACAGACGCGTATTACACGATGACGAACAGAAGGCACGTCAAGGACAAAAACAGTGTCAAAAACACTCTATCTCGCCTTGACATGTGGGTGTTGGATGCCCGCCGTCTGCGCAAAGCTTTGACGCGCCGGAACGGAATCACTACTCCCATCGGTTGTTCGGTGGGTGCTTTGGTGGAAGGCTTGACTTGCGTTTGAAACTCATCCATCATTGTGGACTCCCCCTCTATTTCAATCACCTGAAGTAAGCAAAAATCAGTCTTTGTCACAGATAAGTAATAAAAGATTTCGACTTTTTTAATTATTATAAACGATTAGACACATTTATGTCACGATTTATCCACGTAATTGTAATAATTATTGAATGGTAAATTTATCCGGACTATAGACGGGTAGGTATGATTTTTATGGATTGAGTTTCACGACGTAAATTGCAAATCTATAACACAAACTCCAAGCGTTGTGAGGTAAAACACATAATCGTCACAAAAACCGACAATTGTGTGTTCAACTCTTGAAAAAGTTATTGCAACGCTGTGAAGCTTCTATGACATCATAAAAAACCCCGCGAAATCTCCTTTCACGATTTGCTACTTTATGAGCAAAACCACCTTTGTCATGCTGCGCCTGTCGCACCTTCACAAGCTGCGACCGTTCGTCCAAATTACAGGTTTGCGGACACACAGCGAAGACAGGACAACACAGACGTATGAGTAATACCACTCTGTCCCCTAATCAAAAGATTTGGAATATACATGCATGTTTGGGTCAGGTGAGATTGGCAAGGGTGGAACAACGTCAAGCCGACTAGGGAGACTTTGATTTTCACTGGAGAAAGGAGAGAGTATCGATGCAGCACCCGAAGCGCTTCGGGAAAATCCTGTTGGCCAGTTTGCTTCCCATTTTAGTATTGGCCGGCTGCGGTCAACAGATTCAAGTGTTGCATCCCGCAGGACCCGTAGCGAAACAAGAATTCAACCTGATTGTATGGTCGTTTGTTCTGATGTTTCTGGTGGTTCTCGCGGTTTTTGTCTTGTTTGGCTATGTCATCGTAAAGTACCGCGCCAAGCCTGAAAACGAAGGTTATCAACCTCCGGATGTGCATGGCAACAAAAAACTTGAGACGATTTGGACGGTCATTCCGATTCTCGTCGTCGTCGCCTTGGCCATCCCGACCGTCGCTACGACGTACCGCTTGCAGAGTCCACCGAAAAGCGCGACGAAAAACCCCTTGGTCATCGACGTTACGTCCGCCGATTGGAAGTGGTTGTTCAGCTATCCGCAACAGGGGATTGAAACGGTCAACTACGTCGTGATTCCGGCGGGTCAACCCGTGAAGTTCCAGTTGAATGCCATTGGTCCTATGAATTCTTTTTGGGTTCCGCAACTCGGTGGGATGGAAATGAATATGCCCGGAAAAGAGTTGGGGCTGTGGCTGCAGGCGAACAAAGCTGGAGACTACTTGGGGCGAAGCGCCAACTTTTCAGGCAAGGGTTTCGTGCACATGACTTTTCACGTGCTTTCAAAACCCGAGCATGACTTTGGGAAGTGGGTCCAGCAGGTGAAATCGACAGCGCCGCCACTGAGTCAAGAGAAGTACCAGTCCTTGCTGCAGCAGGGAACGGTCGGTCAACAAACCTACTCGACCAATGCACCGCCGCCGAAGCCTGAAATGCAGAGCATGAAAATGTAACCTGGGTCGGATTAACCGACAAGGGAGGGACAATCCATGGTCAATTGGCACCACTTCACACAGGATGTGCTGATGTGGAAGGAAGGCCCGCTCATTATGGGCTCCGATGCGTTGATTCTGCTGACTAGTCTGGGGATTGTATTCGTACTTACCTACTTTAAAAAATGGAAGTGGTTGTGGAAAGAGTGGCTGACGACCACGGACCATAAAAAGATTGGGATCATGTACATCATTGCCGCGTTGTTGATGTTGTTCCGCGGCGGAGTCGACGCGTTGCTGATGCGCACCCAGTTAGCGCTGCCCAATGAACACTTGTTGACCGCGCAGCACTACGACGAAATCTTTACGACCCACGGCACCATCATGATTTTGTTCATGGCCATGCCGTTTATCATCGGGTTGATGAACGTAGCGGTGCCTCTACAGATTGGGGCCCGGGACGTCGCGTTCCCGTACCTGAACGCCATCAGCTTCTGGCTGTTTTTCTTTGCAGCCATGTTGTTTAACCTGTCGTTTGTCATTGGGGGTTCCCCAAATGCCGGCTGGACCAGCTATCCGCCCCTCGCCGGACTGCACTTAAACCCGGGACCGGGCGAAAACTACTACTTATTGGCACTGCAGATTACCGGTATTGGGACGATTGCGACCGGCGTGAACTTCCTGGTCACCATTTTAAAGATGCGGGCACCGGGCATGACGCTCAACAAGATGCCGATGTTTACCTGGTCGATTCTGATTACCTCAGTCATCATTTTGTTCGCGTTTCCGGTCTTGGCCGTAGCGCTGGGCATGCTGACCATTGACCGCTTGTTTGGCGCTCACTTCTTTACCGTCGCAGGCGGCGGCATGCCGATGCAGTGGGTGAACTTGTTTTGGATTTGGGGCCATCCCGAAGTCTACATTGTCATTCTTCCAGCGTTTGGCGTGATGTCCGAGGTGGTGGCCACCTTTTCGTCCAAGCGGCTGTTTGGCTACGGAGCGATGGTGTCTTCGATGGTCGCCATTTCACTGCTGAGTTTCGTGGTTTGGGTCCATCACTTCTTTACCATGGGGGCCGGACCTGGCGTCAATTCGTTCTTTGGCGTCGCGACGATGGCGATTGCCATTCCGACGGGCGTCAAAGTCTTCAATTGGCTGCTGACCATGTACAAAGGCCGCATCCGTTTCACGGTACCCATGCTGTGGGCAACGGCTTTCATCCCGAACTT
>NZ_JAJFNK010000094.1 GCF_021739485.1 Alicyclobacillus tolerans | reverse complement strand
AAAGACCTTGCTGTGATGGGGTTTTTGAAGCGTTTCTGCGGTGCCGCTCTCGCGGCGACATCGACTAATATACCACGGCTCTTGTCCAAGATCAACTCTTTTTAGACAAGAAATTTAATCCGCCTTATCAAAAGCAACAGGAACCCTGCGAATTCGACAGTCCCGTTGCAGACCCTGGCTCACGTCTGCCCTCAGCCTAAACCTGTCCATAAACCCGTCCATAAACGCGGAAAAGGACGGCTCAACGCCGACCTTCTCCGGTGTAAGGCTTTTTGATGTGTTCCGTGCAACAACGTCCTAGACTGACGAATCAGCAATTCAGACTATCGTCACCATCACCCATCAACCTCCTTACAACCATTAAGATGCCACAGGAGGGATGGCATTATACATGAGAATGTGTGCAAACGTGCAATGGGACGAAATTTATTTTGTAATCCCGTCGCACCCGGCATCCATCCGTCCCACCTGACGATACGTCGGGTGAAAACGAAACACCTTCGGCGACTACATACCCTCGCCGACTCAATGCCCGTCATGGACTACACGCCCTTGTCGACTATACGTCCATGTCGGTCGATTCCGTCGGTACCGCTTTGCCCTGCTGGATAGCCAGCTGCCAGCGCAGGTAGGCGTCGATGAACGGATCGAGCATGCCGTCGACCACAGCTTGCACGTTGCCCACCTCAAACCCCGTCCGATGGTCTTTGACCATAGAATACGGGTGAAACACGTAGGAGCGGATCTGGCTGCCCCACGCGATGTCCTTTTGCTCTCCGCGCAGCTCAGCCATGTGCGCCTCTTGCTCCTGCCGCTTTCTTTCGTACAGGCGCGCCTTCAACAGGTTCATCGCAACCGCGCGGTTTTGAATCTGCGACCGTTCGCTTTGACACGTCACCACGGTGTTCGTCGGAAGGTGCGTGATGCGCACGGCTGAGTCCGTGGTGTTGACGTGCTGACCTCCCGCGCCACTCGACCGATACACGTCGATCTTTAAGTCGTCCGGCCGGATGTCGATGTCGATGTCATCGTCGATCTCCGGGATCACGTCGACCGACGCAAACGACGTATGTCGGCGCCCAGACGCGTCAAACGGCGAAATGCGCACCAACCGGTGGACGCCTTTTTCCGCCTTTGTGTAACCGTAGGCGTTGTGTCCTTTGATCATCAAAGTGGCACTCTTCAGCCCCGCTTCATCGCCGGGGAGGTAGTCGACCATTTCCACTTTAAAACCGCGATCCTCAGCCCACCGCTGGTACATGCGCAGCAAAATCAACGCCCAGTCCTGAGACTCCGTGCCGCCGGCGCCAGGGTGCAGTTCCAAGATCGCGTTGTTCTTGTCATACGGCCCCGCCAGCATCAGCTCGAGCTCGAACTCGTCGAGGTTTTTAGACTGCTCTTGTGCCTGGGTATCTGCCTCGGCAAACAGGTCCATGTCGCCTTCTTCGGACGCGAGTTCCAGCGTGACGTCGAGGTCTTCCTGTGCACTCGAGAGCTTTTGGTACTTTTCGACCACTCCGCGCAGGCTGTTCATCTCTGAAATGACCTTTTGCGCTGCCCCTTGGTCGTCCCAAAACGACGGTGCGGCCATTCGGTCTTCTAGTTGCGCGATCCGTTTTTCTTTGGTCGCAACGTCAAAGGGACCTCCCGATGTCCGCCAGACGCTGGGCCATAGTTTGCAGTTCGTTTCTCAGTTCACCGAAAGTTTCTGCCATGTTCCTCATCCCCTCAAAGCAAATTTCCCTTTACTCTATGCAAGCATCAACCGCCCTGAATTGGGACCGTGTCATGCATCGGCAGCGGCTGCGGCGTGGTCGCCACGGTCGCTTTGAACACGTACATGATGATTTCTTCTTCGATGCTGTGGATCATGGCCTCGAACATCTCGAAACCTTCCTTTTGATAAATCACGAGCGGGTCGGCCTGACCGTAAGAACGCAGGTGTACACCTTGGCGGAACTGGTCCATCGCGTCGATGTGGTCCATCCACTTTTGATCGACCGTTCTCAACACCACAATGCGTTCCAGGTCCCGCAAAAACGGACCAAGCTCTTCTTCGCGCTGGTCGTAGTCCTGAATCATCAGTTCGACGAGTTTGTCGCGCAGTTCATCGCGATCGAAGCGGCGAAGTTCCTCCTCAGTCACTTGCTCCGGCGACAAAAACTCCCGTTCTCCGTAAGCGATGAGCGCTGGAATGTCCCAGTCCTCCGGAACCAGTTCTTCCGAGCAGTAGACGTCGAGCATGTGATCGACTAAGTCCTTGCCCATTCCCTCGACGATTGTGCGCAGGTTTTCCCGTTCGAGAATCTCCCGGCGCTGGCGGTAAATGACTTCGCGCTGCTTGTTCATCACGTCGTCGTAGCGCAAGACGTGTTTGCGGATGTCGTAGTTGTTGCCTTCCACTTTTTTCTGGGCTCGTTCCATCGCGCCAGTCAACATCTTGTTGTCGATCGGCTGGTCTTCCTCGAGCCCCAAGCGGTCCATCAGACGGCTGATGTTTTCCGATCCGAACAGTCTGAGCAAGTCGTCCTCTAACGACAAGAAAAACTGCGAAGAACCGGGATCGCCTTGACGTCCGGCACGACCGCGCAACTGGTTGTCAATGCGCCGGCTTTCGTGGCGCTCCGTCCCAATGATGTGCAGTCCCCCGCGCTCCGCCACGCCTTCGCCGAGGAGAATGTCCGTACCGCGGCCAGCCATGTTCGTGGCGATCGTCACGGCGTTGGGCTGTCCGGCCAGCGCCACGATTTCCGCCTCGCGTTCGTGGTGCTTGGCGTTGAGCACCTGGTGCATCACGCCGCGCTTTTTGAGCAGCGTCGACAGAATTTCCGACTTGTCAATCGAGGTCGTGCCGACCAACACGGGTTGTCCGTTTTTGTGACGACTGACGATCTCTTCGACAACCGCGTTGAACTTGCCGCGTTCCGTCTTGTAGATGACGTCGTGCATGTCGTTGCGGATCATCGGACGGTTGGTCGGCATGACGACCACGTCCATCCCGTAGATTTCGTCAAATTCCTTTTCTTCCGTCTTTGCCGTACCGGTCATACCGGATAGCTTCTTATACATACGGAAGTAGTTTTGCAGCGTGATGGTCGCCAAGGTCTTAGTTTCGTCCTGGACGCGCACGCCTTCTTTGGATTCGATGGCCTGGTGCAAGCCTTCGCTGTAGCGGCGGCCTTCCATCAAGCGGCCCGTGAACTCGTCGACGATGATGATCTCGTCGTTGTGCACCACGTAGTCCTTGTCCCGCTTCATCAGTCCATGGGCCTTCAAAGCCTGGGTAATGTGGTGCATCAACGTGACGTTATCGGGATCGAACAGGTTGATCACGCTGAAAAACCGCTCTGCCTTCTTCGCACCGGACTCGGTGAGGTTTGCGGTCCGCATCTTTTCGTCGACCTCGTAGTCGTCCTTGGACAGGCTGCGCACAAACAAGTCTGCGCGGAAGTACAAGTCGGCTGACTTTTCCGCCGGTCCAGAGATAATGAGCGGGGTTCTCGCTTCGTCAATCAAGATGCTGTCCACTTCGTCGACAATGGCGAAGTGAAGCGGCCGCTGAACCATCTCATCGACGGTCATCACCATGTTGTCGCGCAGGTAGTCGAACCCGAACTCGTTGTTCGTCCCGTACGTGACGTCCGCTTCGTACGCCTGGCGTTTTGCCTGGTGGTCCATATCGTGCACATTTAACCCGACGGTCAGGCCCAGGAAGCGGTGCACGCGTCCCACGTTTTCCGAGTCGCGGCGAGCCAGGTAGTCGTTGACTGTGATGACGTGGACGCCTTTCCCCGTTAATCCGTTCAGGTAAGAAGGCAAAGTCGCGACCAACGTCTTTCCTTCACCGGTTCTCATCTCGGCGACGCGGCCTTCGTGCAGCACGATGCCGCCCATCAACTGCACGTCAAAGTGCCGCTGTCCCAGTACGCGTTTGCCAGCCTCGCGCACCACAGCATATGCTTCAAACAACAGGTTGTCCAACTTCTCACCCTGTGCCAATCGTTCGCGGAATTCAACCGTCTTTGCCGCCAACTCTTCGTCGGACAGCTTTTCCATCGTCGGTTCAAGCGCGTTGATACGGGCTACCATTCGCCGCAAACGGGCCACTTCGCGCTCGTTTGCGTCAAAGACCTGTTTCAACAGTCCCAACTGAATGCCACGCCCCTTCTTTGATAGGGGACTTGACTCCCCACAATCTCCTAAATTCCGATTTTACATGGAGGGACGCAATATCACAACTCCCAAAAGAAAGGGTCGGCACTGGCCGACCCGTTGCTTATTTGGATTTGGTTTCGACCCGATGGCGGAAATCACCCGGCTGGCCTGCCATTACTGACTGTTTCGCCTGTGAACAGACCTACGACAGCTCCAATGATTGGCATCGTCCACCACGCGGAATGCAAGTTGTCTACAACAATCAACAAGACGATAACGGCCACCACATTCACGACAATCTGCATAACCATGGATGCCAGCGTCAATTTCAATCCCGGGGACGACACGAGCCAGTGAACGACGCGCCACAGCACAAAAAACAACACGATTTGCACCAACCAAGCCAGAAATTGCAACCTACCTCTCCCCCTTCGGTTGATGGTCACCCTAGCGACGGTTACCCAGCAGAGATGGACTCGAGATGGACTCGATTGAACACGTAACCCAGGTGGACCTCAAATAGGCGAGTTGTACGTTGGATTGAAATCGCCTAGGCATCCGCCCAGTTGCTACATCCTATGCCGCGTGGACATTATCGGTGTCAACTGGAACGCCCAAGAACAGCGAGAGTCGTAAAATAGCAAACAGGCGTCCGGCACAATCCGCCGAACGCCTGCACGACACTTTTTCAATTCGGCGGAAATTGGCTCAACAGAGAGACTTAGCGCGGCGACGGCCATCCAGTCATTTATGCCCATTCAACACGCGCACCGAGGTCCCTTGGGTTCCTTCAGGTCCTTTAGGTTCCTTCATAAGGCTCCCTAACACTTTCTTAATCTGAAAACTTTCTTAAATCGATGGCTCAATCAGCCCGTAGTTGCCGTTTCTGCGGCGGTACACCACGTTAATTTCTTCCGATTCCGCATTCGTGAATACGAAGAAATCGTGGCCGAGCAAGTCCATCTGCATGACGGCTTCTTCGATATGCATCGGCTTCATTGGGACCCTTTTGGTCCGTACAATACTGGATTCGATGTTGGCTTCTATATCTTCTTCAACCTCAGTTACAGCAGCCAGTTCACTGATTGCAGAGAACACGCCGCGATCGTTTAGGGTTTTCACCCTCGTACGCACACCACCGGCTTTGAACTTTTGGTTGATTTTCGCTTTGTATCGGTTCATTTGGTGTTCAAGCTTGTCCGTCACTAAATCGAGCGAGGCATACATGTCGTTGGACTTTTCCTCAGCTCGGAACAGGACACCGTGCACCTGCATTGTGACTTCAACGCGGTGCAACCCACGTTCGACGGACATGGTAATGGAAATATCTTTTTCAGGTGGAGCGTCAAAGTACTTTTGTAAGCGACCGATTTTTTTCTCGGCGTATTCACGCAGAGCTGGGGTTACTGCAACATGGTCACCGCGTACTTGAATGTTCATAAAACAAACTCCTCCCTTCGTGTATCTATTATACTCCTTCCGGGAGGTAAAATCCGCGCAATGTTAAAGTTGTGTAAAGAAAAGATGAGTGTGTCAGGGATAGCGAGATCGTCAATCAGGGCGCCCCCAATTGGGCTCATCCCGCGGCTGAAAGCATTATGAAGCCAGCGCATCAAAGCGCTTTCACAACCGCTTGTCGAACGTCACTCCAGAAGCCACCGTGCTGTCCACCATTTCGCGGATTTTCTCTGGTGGGTAGCGGTCCACAACCTGGCCGGTCGCCTTATTGACGACGTTCAACCACGTCATATGGGACTTTTGGTCATACTGAAACACGGCTTGCAGACCTTGTGGGTAAAGTTTTTTGTTCAGTTGTTCCACAAGCGTAGCGGACGACGAAGGCCCCTCAGCCGAACCATTGTGACTGTTTGAGGTACCGCCGCCTGCTTCAATCCGGTTCGAGCCTGCACTGCTTGGTGCACCCTGCTCGTTTGTGGCTTGTTGAGGCGTAGAATTTGAAGTACTCGATGTGGCGGCTTTGCCGACGATTGCAGGACTGCTGACGATTCCTCGATGACCAAATTGGATATTCAACGTGAATCCCCTCTTTGTACACCGGACTGAAAAATCCTACCCCTGTTCGTAACCGTCTGTGTCAAAACCCGGATTGGATTCCAGACAGGTCGAATGTTTGACGTGCACTTCTATAATCTTCGTGGCGCACAATCGTCGTGGACTTCGCGGAGCAAAGGCGCAACCGTCAACCCGTTTGCGTCGGAGTTTGGACCTTGCGCCAAGTGTCTGCCCAACTCTCCCAAAACGCCAACAGCGCATCGACTTCAACAGATAGAGCGTCGGACCAAGAAAGTTAAGTAGGGGCTGCTGAATGATTAGAACTCCGCCCCTACGCTGTAAAAATCCGTGCCCAAGATCTCTCGAAATACGAGCCAAAAAAGAAGCCGTAGCCTCTTTTCCAAATTCATGACCAACAGTTGGAGAGCGATAACAGTCTCGCTGGTCTGACGAAGGTGTGCTCGGATTAGGCCAAGTCCGTAGTTTCGCTTTGCTTCTCCGAATTTACCTTCTACCGCGTTTCGTTCGCCCATGTCTTTCCGCTCCAGTTTTCGTTCCTCTGGCTCCATGTGCTTTGGCGGTCTTCCGAGTTTGGGACCACTCAAACGGATTCCATGTTCTTTGCAGTACCTGAGATTCTCGCGGTTCGGTAGATCTTGTCCGCCAGAATCGCTTCCGGATAGAATCCAAAGCGTTCCACATATCGTTCCACCGACTCAATCAGCGTTGTACCCTCGTTGAAGCTATCCCAACTCGTCTTCTCCATCAAGGAGTATCCATACCACGCTGATGGCGACTTTGGGACCGAACTCTACATTTGCCTTTGTTTTTCCACGCACAATCGGCCGAACGTCAGGCTGGGCGATGCTTACGATTCTCTCATCCACCCGATGACTACGCGATTGGTACATCTCTCGTTGTTGTCGATGCAGTTCACGAACAACCAAGAGCTCACGATATTGTCGCCGCGAAAGTACGGTGAGCGGCGTGTGTGGTACAAGCTGTTCGATAAATTTCAAGTCCCGTGCCACGTAGCGCAATTGTCGCCCAACCACCTTACGAATCTCTCGCCGACCTGGTTTGCGGTTCTTCGCGGTTCTCAGGTAGTCACGGCGAGCTTGACACCGCCGGTCTCTGGGCTTCTTCATATTCCCTTTATGCGGTGCGTGGAGCGTATCGATGATACCCTCTAGTTTCTCACGCGCCGTGTTCAGCAGTGACAGGTCTGTCGGATACGCGATATCGGATGGCGCACAGGTCGCATCCAGAATGAGCTTCCGTTGATGGGGCTGGGGTTCTTGAGATTCTGTTTTTGAGTCACCCTTTGAGCCTGCCTCGGTCGAAGTGGGTGGTTCGTTCTTGTGCTCATCGTCGTCTCCGTTCTCTTCTTCCTGGCGAGCAGCCTGCACTATCCACTCATTCACTTGGTTGATGACATCTGGTCCCAGTCGCTTACGGAAGCAGGTGAGAAGTGAGGGGTCAAAAGGCGTTTCTTCACGATATCCTTCAAGGCCAAGGAAGTACTGTAGATACGGGTTTTCCGTGATGTGTTGAACCACGTGACGGTCCGAAAAGCCTTCGCGTTCCTGAATGATGAGCGCACCGAGCGCCATCCGAACGGATACCGCGCGTCCGCCTCTAGGATCCTTACTGAAGTGTTTACTGTATTCCTCTTCTACTCGCCTCCACGGGATGAGATACGAAAGCTGAACCCAGCGATTGTTCTCGCTCAATTGACCCCCGAAGGGTAAAAAAAAGAGTGGCATCGATCCGGA
Organism: Alicyclobacillus tolerans; assembly: GCF_021739485.1. Taxonomy (GTDB): domain Bacteria; phylum Bacillota; class Bacilli; order Alicyclobacillales; family Alicyclobacillaceae; genus Alicyclobacillus_K; species Alicyclobacillus_K tolerans_A. The sequence continues at coordinate 872 of NZ_JAJFNK010000094.1, read as the reverse complement.
CAAGGAATGAGCGCGTGTCCATGGTTGAGCGGGAGAATGAACAAGTTCCCCTGCGAACCCAGGCGAATCTCCTAAGCCTGAGCCGTTCCAGCCTTTATTACAAGCCAGTTGGCCCGTCGCAAGATGAGGTGAAACTGAAGCATCAGATTGATGAGATCTACACTGCGCATCCGACGTATGGTAGTCGGAAAATCGTTCACATGTTGCGGCGCGAGGGTTGGGAAGTCAATCGCAAGCGGGTACAGCGGTGCATGCGCGAGATGGGCATCGAGGCTATTTATCCAGGCCCAAACCTGAGCAAACGCAACCTGCAGCACAAGATTTATCCATACTTGTTGCGCAATGTGACGCCGAACCATCCGAATCATGTCTTTGGAATCGACATCACCTATATCCGCCTCAAGCACGGTTGGATGTACCTAGTGGCAGTGATTGATTGGTACTCACGGTACATCGTGAGTTGGCAACTGAGCGATACACTTGAGTTGCCGTTCGTTCTGACGGCCGTTCGCTCTGCCCTGAAACAAGCCAAGCCAAAGATTTGGAACAGTGACCAAGGAAGCCATTTTACAAGTGATCAGTACATCAGTTTACTCAAGGAAGCCGAAGTTCAAATCAGCATGGATGGCAAGAACAGAGCGCTGGACAACATCATCACGGAGCGATTTTGGCGCACCCTGAAGTATGACCATGTTTACCTGCATGAGTACAACAGTCCAAAGGAAGCAAGGCAGAAGATTGGAGCCTTCATTCAAGAATACAACTACGACCGTCCACACCAATCACTGAGCTATCTAGGGGGTGCTGAACCACGCTGTTATACAGAATGTACAGCGAATGACGGGCACAAAATCAGCGATCCCAGCAGTTGC
>NZ_JAJFNK010000093.1 GCF_021739485.1 Alicyclobacillus tolerans | reverse complement strand
TGGTTCAACAGACTATTATCAGCTGCTCTTTCTGCTAAAACCGTGACCTTTGCTGAGCTAACGGAATAGCCATGATACATGTTTTGCAAAGTCCAATGATACCCACACGATGCCTATAAAACTGTTGGTTATTTTGCTGGGCATTGCGAGGCGTATTACGGAAACACTCGTTTAGCGAGGGTATGACACTATAAGGCCCCAATCGACATGGGGCTTTTTGTGTTCTAGAGCAAAATACCCTCTACAATTCCTTTGGGCCAAGGGCACTGTCGAAGATGAGTTTAAGGGCAGAGGTCCACGGTCCTGAAAGGCAAACCTAAGTTTAAGTTATTCGCACAAATTTACAAAAGTTGGACTGGGCTTAGACGATTATACACGCTTCGGCATTGCGCTTTTCATAAATTGCACGTATATACAAATGAAATGAGGTGCAGTGTCGTGTCGTATCCCAATATACCGGACATTACGCCAGCCGTTACCATAAGCAGAGACGAAGTCGTCAATCTGCTTCTGGCTTCGATTGCTCTTGAAGAGCTAGGGCTGGCACACATCATCAATGCGGAAGGAGAGAAGATTCAAGCTGCAATAGGAACGCTCCCTGGAGTTACTGTTCCGAACGTCGACATCGCGAGCCTATTAGCATTAGACGCGAGCGTGCAGCAAATGCTGAAGACGGTCATAAAGAAAGAAATGATCTTGGAATTTAAGCTTGAAGAAGTGCTCAAGCTGTTGACAACGACAACTACCACAACTTCAACCACAACCAGTACGTCGACCACGACCAGTACGTCGACGACAACCAGTACGTCGACGACAACCAGTACGTCAACAACGACCAGTACGTCGACGACAACCAGTACGTCAACAACGACCAGCACGTCGACTACGACCAGTACGTCGACTACGACCAGCACGTCGACTACGACCAGTACGTCGACTACGAGTACTTCGACGACATCGGCTCCGCCGGGATGCACACACAGCGCTGGTTATTGGATGAACCAAGGTGCAGACGAAATTGCAATGTTTCTGCCCATTACGCTTGGGATAGATTCGACTGGTTTCTCCTACACGGTCACAACCCAAGCAGAGGCTCTAGCTGTTCTGAACCTTAACACCCCAACGCCGCCGTCTCCAGGGAGCTCGCAGTACCAACAACTGTATCGACAATTACTTGCGGCTGATCTCAACGTGGCAAACGGAGCAAGTTGCCCCTATGCAACCTTCTGGATTACTACAGCGAACACTTTTCTGGCAAGTGGTGTTCAAAGCAACGCAATAGCATCCCTTATCCAGAGCCAGTTAGAGATATATAACACTGGTGGCGCAGAGGGATGCGGTCCTGAGTGTTCGTAAAATAAACGTTAGGCAGCCATCGTCAACTGCTTGGCGCTTCAACAAACAACAGACAGCGCAGGGCCTACTGAACCTTCGTGTATACCTTATGTATTCCAAAGGGCGATGGCATAAATCCATCGTCCTTTCTGTGGGTGCGCCACCCATGGCGATTAACTAGGTGGTGAAAGTCCACTGTGGGGGTTTATTTATAGTTACTAACCACTAGCCGAGAGTAAGGGTGTCCATCGTGAGATGGAATCTGAAGGAAGCTGGAGGCAAAATCCCGACCTGAGGAACACGAACCCAAGGTGAGGCTGTCGTATTCGGGCGAGTCTGCCATACAAGACGAAGCCCCATACAGCCAAGGGATACGGCAGTAAATTGGGCAGGTGCATGGGGCGAAAGTTATCGTTCTTACCCGGGGAGTTCTGCTAGTACGTGCGGGTAAATCAAGTGATATGCCAAACAACCCTTGTGGGAAGGCAAGACTACACTAGCAGAAGTCAGCAGACGCCATAGTACAATGCAAAGCATCGGAAGGGCTGAACGTCATGCAGTGGCTATAGTGGCTAGTTCGAGAAGTTGGTGTGAAAAGCAGAATTTCCAGGAGCGGGACTCCTTGTGAAAGAGAGAGGTGAAGCCTCAACGGTTCACAAGTGAGTTAATCAACTCCGGCACGAATCACACATCATCCCATCAACTACGTGGTCATAGTTGGGGTAAGCATGCCGAACCGTATGCGGACCCGCATGCAGGGTGGTGTGGGGAGACGGGGGCTGAGAAAGCCCCCTCTTACTCGATTACACCAGAATCATAGGCACCCCTTCCAACTCGATTGACTTAGTCCACAATTAATGGTTCTAGCTGATTTCTCCAGATCCATTGGGGACTGAACCGTTGACGTGCCCTTACTTTGGCGTACAGCACGGCATTTTCCCTCATCATCTGCACGACCTTCGCGCCATGTTCTTCGTAGTAGTCCTTTTCCGACGGATGATAAGCTTCCTTTGTGTCGTAGCCAAAATTACGGGCATCCCATCTCATAAAGTAGGCGTTCAGTTGTTTGCCCACTTCCTCCAGCGCTGGCACTGCTTCGTTGACGACGAGGAAGTTTCCTCGACTGGCAGCTTCCAAAACGGTCAAGCCGAATGATTCGGAGAAGGATGGACAAATGAACAAATTGGACAAGGAAAAAAGTTCAAGCACGCCTTTCCTTGGGAAGCCATGCGGAAATCCAATGTCGGATGTAAATACCACATCTTCATTGTCCAACCCGTGTAACCGTCCCTGCAGTTGAATGAGGATTTTGTATTTCTCGGGTTCAATATCTCGAGAGGGAAAGTCACAAAACACGATTTTGACAGTTTGTTCACTGCTTTTTTTGATTGCACCGCACAAAGCGGCTACCTTTTCGAATTTTTTGCCAGGAGTCAGTCGGCCTGGATACACCACAAGAAAGTCCGGTGACAACAAATCGGTTTCCTTAGCAATGGCTTGCACTTCCTCGCTTGCAAAGGCCAGGAGATCGAGGCTGTTATTCACGACTCTGCATCTTCCCTCGGGAATCCTATACTGTCGTGCTAACGCTGGAATACCCGATTGCGTGGGGTAGATGTACGTTGTCTTAGGCATAGGAGAATAGCGCGCTGAGAACGGCCATTCCGTGTTTGCCGGATGGTTAACCGGTGCGGAATGCGTGAACGCAATGAATCGAACGTTGGGCAGGTGTTGTTGTGCCTTTCGTAAAGCCACGTTATGGACTAAGTGCCAGCCTTGGTAGTGGATATCATGCAGGAAACAAACGTCAACGTCAGACAGATGTTCGACAAGGGACTCCGCGATTGCATCCGCTTCTTGAAAGAAGGTGTCATGCACCTTTCCGTTCGGTTCCGAGTAATCCCGCCAGTGAATCTGCTTACCGTCAATTTGGTTAACAATCTTCACCCACTGAATCCGCTCGTCCAAGAACACCCCGTATTTCTCGGTATCCGGACAATGCTCACTGACCAACAGCTTCGTTTCAATTTGATTGTCGAGCAACATGCGAAGCTGTTCTGCCACGACATTCACAATGGAATAGGTGCTTGTTAGGCCGTTAAACATCGTCAGGAGGGCAACTTTCATCCGACAAACCCCCATTTTATCCATGACTTCGTACCGCCAGCAAAGTGTTGTTCGCATTGTAGTCAGTGTATGCCTTCGATAAGCGGTATGTGTAAGTTTTACCCATTTTTTGGCTTTCGATCGCATTCGTCTCAGCAGTGTCCTGTCGCTCAATTCGCCTGAAAGGGGTTTGTTTTCCTTTGGCCGTTCGGTCGAATACCCAGTCCTTGCTAATTGCAGATTGTCCCTCCGGGTTAACAACAGCCGCACCGAGCAGCGTTGAGACTTTATCTGATTATTCCTCCTCGTTCAGACTAGTCCAGAACAGCCATCAAAAACCCTCCTAATGTGACTTTCTAAATTTTGGATTGCTAGAGTACAGTGTGGGTAGGTTTTGAAAGAGATTCGGCGAGGCCCCATGTCCATTTCAACGCAGTGCAGAAAAACGACAAATTAAGTAATCCAGTGAGGCGATGCAGTCAAGCGAACAGGTCATTTTTAACCAGGAGTTTTGGCTCCGTGTAAACGGCCATGTTCTATTTTCATTTTGGGGTTTGTCATTTGCGAGTTCGGGTTATGGAATTCGGGCGTACAAATACTCGATATGGCTGGTGAATTGAGCGCGGGGCACAACATGGACGAGAACTGAAAAGGAGTGAAAATGTTGATCAAAAAGCCCGTCAACATCAATGGGGCCAACATGAAACTGGTTGTTGACCCAGAAGCCACCCTGTCAGATGTTCTCCGCGGGCAGCTTCACCTGACTGGCACCAAGGTCAGTTGCGGCAAGGCCCAGTGCGGCGCGTGCAATGTGATCGTGGACGGTAAGGTGGTTTTTGCTTGTGCCACGAAGATGAACCGCGTACCGGACGATGCCGTCATCACGACGGTAGAAGGCATCGGCACTCCAACCAACATGCATGCACTGCAACTGGCTTTTGTCAAACACGGGGCTGCCCAATGCGGATTTTGCACGCCGGGCTTCATTGTTTCAGGAAAGGCGCTGCTGGACCAAAACCTCAACCCGACCCGGGAAGAGGTGCGCGACTGGTTCCAGAAGCACAAAAACGTCTGTCGGTGCACGGGATACAAACCGATTGTGGACGCCGTCATGGATGCAGCGAAACTGGTTCGCGGGGAAATTTCCGTCGAAGACCTTAGCTTCAAGATGCCAGAGGATGGGAAAATTTGGGGTACGGACTATCCGCGTCCGACGGCCGTAGGAAAAACCACCGGAACCATCGATTACGGCGGGGACCTCGGCATCAAAATGCCGCCAGGCACTCTGTTCCTCAAACTGGTTCAATCCCAAGTTTCTCACGCCAACATCCTCTCCATCAACACCTCCGAGGCACAGCAAATGCCCGGCGTATACAAAGTGGTCACACACAAGGACATCCAAGGCAAAAATCGCATCACCGGGTTGATTACGTTCCCAACGAATAAAGGCGACGGTTGGGACCGGCCGATTCTGTGCGATGAAAAGGTATTCCAATTCGGCGACGCGATCGCGATTGTCTGCGCCGACACCGAAGAACACGCCCAAGCAGCTGCGGAAAAAGTGAATGTCGAGCTCGAAGTGCTGCCCGCTTACATGAGTGCGCCTGAAGCCATGGAACCGGATGCCATCGAAATTCACCCTGGCACGCCAAACGTGTACTACCGTCAGGGAATTGTCAAAGGGGAAGATACGGCGCCGTTGATGGAACAAGCGGATGTGGTGGTGGCTGCGGAAGACTTGTACGTGGGACGTCAACCCCATCTGCCTTTGGAGCCGGATGTCGCGTTGGCTTATTACGATGACAAGGGCAACGTGCAAATCATGTCCAAGAGCATCGGGTTGGAACTTCACGCTTTGATGATTGGCCCAGGCCTTGGACTGGAAGCCGGGAAAAACCTTTTCTTGTCCCAGTTTCCGGGGGTAGGCGGCACGTTCGGTTACAAGTTCAGTCCGACCATCGAGGCGCTCGTCGGTGCCGCGACGATGGCGACAGGTAAGCCGTGTTTCCTCAACTTCAATTACTATCAGCAAATCACGTATACAGGTAAGCGTTCGCCGTTCTTCATGGACCTGAAATACGGTGCGACAAAGGAAGGAAAACTCGTAGCAATGGAAAGCAACTGGGCTGTCGATCACGGTCCCTACTCGGAGTTTGGCGACCTGCTCACGCTGCGCGGTGCCCAGTTCATCGGCGCCGGATACGCGATTGACAACATCCGCGGCGCCGGGTACACGGTGGCTACCAATCACGCGTGGGGTTCTGCTTTCCGGGCCTATGGCTCTCCTCAAAGCTTCTTCGCTTCAGAGACCCTAATGGACATGCTGGCAGAGAAGCTGGACGTGGACCCGCTGGAACTGCGCTATCTCAACGCGTACCGACCTGGGGACACACTTCCTTCAGGTCAAGAACCCGAAGTGTATACCATCCCGCAGCTCATCGACATGATCCGGCCAAAGTACGAGGCAGCCTTGCAGGAGGCGAAAAGCTGTTCGACCCCAGAAAAGAAGCGCGGAGTTGGAGTGTCCATCGGAGTTTACGGGTGCGGCCTAGATGGACCCGACGGCGCTGAGGCGTGGGCGGAACTGCTGCCAGATGGCCGGGTGCAGGTGAGCACCAACTGGGAAGACCACGGGCAAGGTGCCGATATGGGCCTGTTGGCCACATCGCACGAAGCGCTGCGCTCAATGGGTATTGACCCGAGGCGGATTAAGCTGGTCATGAACGACATGAACTTGGCGCCGGCGGGGGGGCCCGCGGGCGGGAGCCGGTCCCAGTTCGTGGTGGGCAACGCAGTTGTGCGAAGCTGCGAAAAACTGGTGCAGGCTCTGAAAAAAGGCGACGGGACGTACATGACTTACGACGAGGCCACAGCCACGGGCATTCCGACCAAGTACGTTGGACAGTGGAGTACAGCGACAGCAGATGCCACGGCTTGTGACGCGGACACCGGCCAGGGCAAACCGTTCGCTTCTTATATGTACGGCGTGTTTTTGGCGGAAGTGGAAGTAGACACAAAAACCGGCAAGGTTCGGGTTGTCAAAATGACCTTGGCCGCTGACGTGGGTCGTATTGCCAACAAAACGGTGATCGACGGGCAGATGTACGGCGGGATCGCCCAAGGGGTAGGATTGGCACTCACAGAAGACTTTGAAGACCTCAAGCGACACACCGATATGCTGCATTGCGGCATCCCGTACATCAAAGACATCCCAGACGACATCGAGGTCATGTATCTCGAAACTGCCCGCGACCTTGGACCGCATGGAGCTTCCGGAGTGGGCGAACTGCCGCTGACCGCGCCCCATGCGGCCATTGGCAACGCCATTTACAACGCGTGCGGGGTGCGCATCAAACAGCTTCCGGCACTGCCGGCAAAAGTGCTGGCGGGTCTTCAAGGCAGGGACATCCCGACTGTGACACGACCGATCAAAGACCCTGTCATGGCGTAGGCAGGGACGAAAGCTGCACGTTGGCATCGTGATGAAGCGTGCAGCTTTTCTGGTGCTCGCGGCGCTTCCTGTGATGCACGTCCGACGTTTCCGTCATGTCCATCAGAAAGTGTCCCCGACAAGTGTGTCCGACGGAATCCAGAATGGTGGGAGAACATGGACCACAAACAATGGCTTGAGTACGAAGAAAAGTGTATTCAGGAGCGCCCGCCAGCCTGCGTGACTGCATGTCCTGTTCACGTGGACGTGAGGAGCTTTACGGCGCAAATGAAAGCAGGAAACTTTCATCAAGCGCTCAACATCTTTCGCAGAAACGTTCCGTTTCCAGGAATTATTGGCCGCATCTGCGACCATCCTTGTGAGTCGGCCTGTAAACGGGGTGAAGTGGGAGACCCGGTCTCGATTGCCGCTCTGGAAAAGGCCTGTGTGCAAATGGGTGCCGCAAAACCTGCAAAAGTTGCCGTCGCCCCGAACAAAGGAAAACAAGTTGCCGTAGTGGGAGGAGGGCTCAGCGGTCTGTCCGCAGCATTTTCGCTGGCTGGCAAAGGGTACGGTGTCGTCTTGTTTGAGGCGAAAGACCGCCTGGGTGGCAGCTTATGGGATATGCCAGAAGAGACTTTGCCGCGGTCAGTGCTCGTCGAGGAAGTCAATGTTCTCCGTGCCATGGGTGTCGAGGTCCGGCTTGAGACGGTTGTAGGACAAAACATGTCGCCCGAGGACTTAGTGCGTGAATTTGACGCGGTTTATGTGGGTGTTGGTCTCGCCAACACCCGAGCCGAACATCCGGTCTTTGGCCTCGAGGTGAATGGGGCGGGGCATCCCGTCATTGACCCGGTGACGTTCGCCACCAGCCGAAAGGGTGTTTTTGCAGGCGGAAGGCTTCGCACCGGCAGAAGTGATTCTCCCATTGCTTCCCTTTCCGATGGGCGACGGGCCGCCGTATCGATTGACCGGTTTCTCCAAAACGTTTCTCTGACTGCCGTCCGGGAAAATGAAGGACCTTATACGAGCGCTTTATTCACCAGCACGCAAGGAATCGCACCGCTCCCTGCCGTCGTACCACAAAGCGGTCGGCAAGGCTACAGCCGGGAAGAAGCCATGGAGGAAGCCAGCCGTTGCATGGACTGTCAGTGCTTGGAGTGCGTGAAAAATTGCGAATTTCTCGCTCACTACCAGGCCTATCCCAAGAAATACGCCCGCCAAATCAACCAGAACCTGAGAATCGTCATGGGGATCCACGGAGCCAACACCCTGATCAACTCCTGCAGTTTGTGCGGACTGTGCAAAGAGGTCTGTCCGACGGACTTTGATGTGTCCGAACTGATTCGGGAAGCCCGAACGGAGATGGTTAAGAACGGAAAAATGCCGCCTTCAGCACACGATTTCCCCCTTCAGGAGATGGAGTTTAACAACAGCGATGAAGCTGCATTCGTTCGAAACCAGCCTCGGTTTGAATCGAGTCAATACGTCTTTTTCCCAGGATGCCAGTTCAGTGCCTCTAATCCAGATGGCGTCGAACGGGTGTATTCGTATCTGACGCAGCGTATGTCCGGCGGGGTGGGTCTCATGATGCGGTGCTGCGGAGCCCCGGCCGATTGGGCCGGGCGAACGGACCTGTTTCAAAGCGGCCTGCAAGAGATTCGCGCCCAGTGGCACGACATGGGACGGCCTCGCTTTGTGATGGCCTGTTCAACGTGCTATCAGACCTTTAAAAACCATTTGCCGGAAATCGACTTGGTGTCCTTGTGGCAATTGTACGACGAACTGGGGTTACCACAGGTCGAAGGCGTACAAAGGCCTCGCGTGGTGTCGGTTCACGACTCTTGCACGACGCGCTATGAAAGCCCAATTCACGACAGCGTCCGCAGTATCTTGGCAAAGTTGGGGGTTGAAATTGAGGAATTGGAGCACAGCCGGGAGCGAACCGAATGTTGCGGATACGGCGGTCTGCAGATGTATGCAAACCCCACCGTGGCCGATGCTTCCATCCAACGCCGCATCGCAGAGGGTTCGGCGGATTACGTTGCTTACTGCTCGATGTGCCGCGACAACTTTGCGGCCAAGGGGAAAAAGACACACCACATCCTGGACCTCATTTACGGCCCAGGTTCCGCTGCAGCCGAGCCGGATCAACGAGGCCCTGGTATTGCGCAAAAACGGAGAAACAAGGTGTCGTTGAAATCGAAAATCCTTACAGAGCCATTCCTGTAATGAATTAATTTCGGGTTTGAAACAAAAAGAGCGCCTCCTGTATGCTGGGTTCCGAATGGTA
>NZ_JAJFNK010000092.1 GCF_021739485.1 Alicyclobacillus tolerans | reverse complement strand
AAGGCTTTTCGCTCTCACCAAAAACGGCGTTTGAAAAGCTCTGCTTGACGCGATTCGTTAACTGCGTTGTAGTATTAGGCGCCAAAGCAGTTCATTACCCAGGAACTCACGAATGAATCGGCACACGCGGCACCCTCGAATTCGGTACTCGATGGTTTACGGGTTGATGGACGGGCAGGCGCGCAAAACACCGGTAAAACGCAGGGGTAACCGGGCTTAAAGCTACAAAAAGGCCTCGGACGGATAGCCGCGCGCCTCCCAGTACCCGGTCAGGGGGTGGGTGCTGAATTCCACGCGAGACACCCACTTGATCGATTTGTACCCATACATCTTCGGCACGACCAACCGCACAGGAAAGCCCGCTTCTTTGCGAAGGGGCTGACCATTGAGCTTGTATGCCAATAAAACGGTTGGGTCTAACGCCTCAGCAAGGCGAAGCGACTCCGTGTAAACCCCGTCAAACGAGTAAAAGTGAACGTATTGCACATCGGATTCCGGCTCGACCAAGCTTGCGAGTTGAGAGATGTGCACCCCTTCCCAGTGAACTCCCGCGACACTCCACCCTGTCACGCAGTGAAAGTTCTCTTGCTCCGACAAAGGGGGCAGGGACTGCAATTCGGTCCATGTCAGGGTTTGTGGTTTGGCGACCTGTCCGTTTACAGTCAACCGATACTTGTCGAGCGTTGTGGAGGGGAAGCCGTTAATCACCGTGTAGTACTCCGCAAACCCGTTTGATCCAGTGCCACCACCTGCGGTCGATACTCCTCCCCCCAGGCTTAACAAGGAACGAAGCGCCGCTGCAGGGTCTAATACGGTCCACAGCGCGCCGCCGAGGACTCCGACGCCGAGCCAGCGGATGAACTGCCTGCGTTCCGGATCGATTCGCCCTGCCCACCCATTTGGCCTTGGCCTCAGTCCTAAAACCTTGTAAAATGCGTGGATCAATACCCAGGCGCCCAGGACTGAAGTAAAGTATCCATGCCACGCGAACGCCGGTGCCCGCCACACCGTCGGAAAAACGGTCACACCCCAAAGTAAAAGACCCGTCGCGACAATCGCTCCGCCGAAAACCAACGGAATGAGCCAATCCAGCCGCCAAATCGTCTTGCCTTTTGGCAACAGCCGCAACAGAGGTGTCAACAAGGTGACACCAAAGACGAGCCCCAATAAAATGTGCACTTTGTATATCAGCGGCAAATAGGGAATCAGCACCGTATGTACGGCTGGGTAATACAGAGCCATCCCCGTCGCGATCAACAGCACAAAAGAGCCAATCGTGTAGTAATGAAGCCCTTGGAGCAAGGGAGACCACTTGCCGTGTTTCAACCACTGGACCTTCAACGAGTTCACCTCATCTCGCGCGTCGTTCTCATTCCTATCTTACCGCGATAGTCCTCTATAATTGTTTGAATTTTATCAAAAAACAAAAACCGAACGCCGACAGGACTCGTATAAGTTTTCGAGAGGACAAATTGAAAGGGGTGCACGACTTTGAAACACATGCTCAAATTTTCTGCGGCGGCTGGGGTAACCGTTGCTGCAGGCATTTCGGTCGCCTGGGCGGCCACCGGGATAAACTATCAGCAGTTCGGCTTCCCGACCGTCATTGCAAAAACCTCCATTGCCGCCGGCCAAGCCGCGACCATCAAGGCGGGCAACGCTGCGATTACCATTCCACAGGGGACGTTTTCCGATCCCGTTGAGTTCGAAGTCCTCCAAGGCCCGTTAGCCAGCTTCGCCGCAAAGTCTCCAACCGGTCAAACGCCTTTGTACGATTTTGCGTTTAAAGTGACGGATGCCAAGACGAACACCTTGGTGATGGCGTTTCAAAAACCGGTCGTGTTCAGCTACACCAATTCCGGCGTCAATTCAAAGAGCCAATACTTCAACATCAACACCCAAGGCACTTACCAACTCAATCCCATTCCCGCCTCCGTCACTGGCAATACTTTGACCCATAAAATCGCCGGGGCTGGCGTCGGTTGGGTCGTTACGTCCCAAGCAACGCCGGTGGCCGCCGCCACGTCGCCCATCACTGGCCTTCCTCTGGCAGATTGGCTCTATACGGGGGCCGGATTGATGGTGGCTGGAGGGGTGGCACTTGCACTTCGGAGAAAAGTCTCGTAAAACAATCCGCACAGGGCTGTTGTGGGCGGCCACGGCGCTGATTGGGACAGGAATTGTGGAAGTGGCCAGGGTTCCGCTCGCCTATCTCGAAGCTTCCATGGGCGCTCGTACGGCCCTCCACAAGCCATTCGTGCCGGTTCAGCCTGTGCCGGCTGCTGCCAAAGTCACCGTCGTGTCAGACAATGCGCTGTATCCAAAAGCGGCCCCCGCCAGCCAACCCCTGGCGGCCGGTGCTCTGCTCGGGCGCCTTTCGATTCAAAACCTCGGCCTCGAAGCCCCTGTTACTCAGGGAACGGCCCTGGATATCCTGGCCCATTCCGCAGGTCACTTAACGACCAGCGCGCTGCCTGGGCAAGTGGGAACCGCCGTGATCGCAGCCCACGACGTGACGTATTTTCACCACATTGACCAATTGCAACCGGGCGACGAAATTCGCATTCACACGGCGCAAGGAACGTTTTGGTACGCGGTTGTATCCCACAAAGTCATTCGCGTGGGAACCAGCGTGGTCAACACGGCGTACCCCTCTTTAATGTTGGAGACCTGCTATCCTTTGAACGCCTTGAATCTCGTCAACCAGCGCTACGTCGTCATGGCGGTTTTAGTCAAGAGTCACCTCGCGTCTCATGCGCAGCCAGCGGGGAACGGGACAATTTAAGTTGCAAAAAAGCAATGATGTTACAAAAAATGCACCACGCCTCTTCCCACGGAAACCCCATATCGTATACTGGACATAGCCGGGGGTCTTCCGGTTTGAGGAGTGACACGCTGTTGTGAATGAAACCGACGACGCAGCACTGTTTTTGCAAATCAAACGAGGAAACACCACTGCGCTGGAGGCGGTCTACGACCGATACAACTCACTGGTGTATACGTTTGCCTGGCACCGCCTCCGGGATGCAGACTTAGCGGCCGAAGCGACGCAGGACGTTTTTGTGCGCTTGTGGACGACGACGGCCGACTACGACCCGGACAAAAGCCAGTTTTCAACCTGGTTGTTGACCATCGCCCGCCACATCTGCTCCGACAAATTGCGCAAGATGGCGCGCGTTGCACCGGTCGCGTCCCCAGTTGAAATCTCTCAGACGCTTCTTGTCGACGGCAATCCCCCGGAGACAGCAGAAGCGCGTTGGTTTCGCCGCGACGTGCATCAAGTTCTTGTGTCTTTGCCAGCTGAGCAAAGAACGGTCATTGAACTCGCTTATTTCCAAGGCCACACGCTGCGCGAAATTGCGGATTTTACCGCCACACCGCTCGGCACTGTCAAAACGCGCCTGAACAAAGCCCTGCGCACGCTCCGGCAGAATTTGCAAGGATGGGGAGGAGAACTCGACCGTGAATCAACCCTGTGACTCCCTTGATCTGTGGGCTTACGCCGAGCAGAGGCTTTCCAGCGAGGAACGCGAAGCCGTGCACAAACACCTCGAAAACTGTTCGCTGTGCCGCGCACAACTTCAAGACCTGCAGGACGGGTTCGAGGCCATTTCACATGCGATGACGCCTCTACAGCCCCCGCCGTCCTTGCGACAGCAAGTCCTTGGAGCGGCTTTTGAGTCGCCTGCAACCAATCGCGAGTCTAAACCGACGCAACCATTCCGGTTCCCGCTGCGTCGCTCGTCCATTGCCATTGCTGCGATGGCCCTTTTCAGCGCAGGGCTGCTTGCCCAAGTAGTCCGCGATCAACACCAGCTTTCTCTGCTTCAACACCAGCTTGCCCGCGCGGTTCCCACGGCGGTATCCCTGCAGGCGACGAAATACACGCCCAAAGCTACAGGTCAGGTTGTGTTGACTCGCCAAGGCAACTCGGTGCACCTGGTATTGGTCGCCGCCAACCTGAAGCCGACGCAAGGTTCTCAGGTCTACCACATATGGCTCTGGAATCAAAACCATCGCTCGAGTGCCGGAGTGATGACCGTAAGCTCCCAAGGCACCGGATGGTTTGAAACCACACTTTCGGGTCCGGCGGCAACGTTTAACGCGATTGGCATCACCCTCGAACCCACTGCGAAAACCGAGGTTCCTGTAGGTCCCAAGGTGCTTTCAGCGGCAAAGTTGTAAGGCGAAGTTCTAAAATGGCACGTCCCCCGTAGTGTTCTCTTGTTCTGAGCCAACCCCTGCCGATCATAATCATGAAGTGTCATTGAAATTCAATCCAGACTTCGGGAGGTGTGTCAGACCACATGATTCGTGTTTCCTTATCGTATTGTGGGTTGCCCCATGCCATCCGCCGCCCGGTTGGCGGAAAAACGCCTAAAAATCCCCCTGTCCTGAATCGTTAGCAACAAAATGCAGCACGTGGCGCAACGGTGGGTCGTCCACGAACCGGCTTCCGTAAAAGGCTTTCACGGCTGACAGAACGGTTGCGGTTGCCGGTGCAGCAGTCTTTGAAAGACTCGGGAAACACAGGTGGCAAGTGGAGTCGTGTGAATCGCGCGCTATCAGGTAACTGTTAAGAAGCCATTCCAACTCATGCGAAAGGACAGGGAACTGGAGGTCCCCAAAAAAGGGCTGCCCCCGCAGCGCGCCAGCAAAGCGTGCCAAGGGGACAGCCCGAATCCATTTTACGGCGCCGTTTGCACGGCCGCCGCTCGCGTCCTACACCACATCGATGTGCGGGACTCCTTCACTGAATTCTCCAATCACAGAGGCCCAAGTCACTCCGCTTTGCTGCAAGGCTCGCACCAATTCACCCGCCTGTTCCCTCGGCAGGGACATGAGCAGTCCGCCTGAGGTTACACTGTCGGTCAGAAGCGTTTCCAGCTCCGCAGAATTTGTGTGATACGTGACATTAGGCGCCACGTGTTCTTTGTTCCGGGTCGATCCCGATGGAACCGCCCCGGCTTTTACGAACCGGAACGCACTCTCTAGGATAGGCACTTGGTCCGCGTGCACGGTCAAGTGCAATCCTGAGGCCCGCGTCATTTCAAAGCCGTGCCCGAGCAGTCCAAAACCTGTAACGTCCGTGCAGGCATGGATTTCAAAACTTCGGCCCACCTGGGCCGCCGACTTGTTTAACTCAGCCATGACTTGCGTCACTTCGCAGGTCTCGTCGGGCGTTGCCAACCCCCGCTTGATTCCGGTTGTAACGACCCCGACTCCAATGGGTTTGGTCAATACGACGGCATCCCCCGCACGAGCTCCTGCATTTGTCCACAAGTCATCCGGGTGACAGGTTCCCGTCACCGCCATCCCAAACTTCGGCTCATTGTCGTCGATGGAGTGACCTCCGACAATGACGGCGCCCGCTTCCCGCACCTTCTCCGCCCCGCCCTCGAGAATTTTTGCAAGGGTTTCGTGCGGCAGCTTGGCAATGGGGTAGCCGACAATGTTCAACACCGTCAGCGGCGTCGCCCCCATGGCGTAGACGTCGCTCAGTGCGTTTGCGGCGGCAATTTGCCCAAACGCGTACGGATCGTCCACCACTGGCGTGAAATAATCTACCGTTTGCACCAGTGCGAGGTCGTGACGAATCCGGAAGACGCCCGCGTCGTCAAGGGTTTCGGTCCCCACCAGCAAATCTTGGTGCGGCGTGCGCAGATTGACAAGAGACATCACTTTTGACAGGTCCGCCGGACCGATTTTGCAGCCTCACCCGGACTTTGTCGTCATTTGCGTGAGCCTCAAAGGATTGCCATCCCTCTCATTGCTGACGATTGGATTGATGTCCATCTGTACACCCCCTCTTCCTTCATCTCATACCTGCACTGGACACCCCTCAATATACTCGGGTTTTCTCAGATTCTCCAAGTTTTTCTGTTGGAAATTCTGTGAACACCGAAAGGTTTTAGGATAAAAGCGAGAGTGGATGGGACGACGAAGCCTTCGACGGCGGGGTGCGCAAAAAAAACTGTAGGACAAACAACCCCGCAGCTAGGACAGTGGCCGCTGTCGACACGGCAAAAATGGGATTCACGCCCCACCCATCGAACATGTTTCCAAACAACACCGGTCCGACTAGGCGGCCGACAGAACCGACTCCGCCCACCAACCCCAGGTAAAACGGGGCAAAACGGCCTGTCGTTTGCGTGATGAGCGACGGCGTCGTCGGGGAGATTAACATCTCCCCCAGCGTCCCGACCACCATGCCGAGCACCAAGTCGACGTATGCGTGATGAAGGGCCCACATAAAACCAAAGCCCGCTGCATACAACACCGCACTTGCGACGAGGCGCGCATAGAGAGATTGGGTCAAGTACCGGTTGAGCAGGCTGGTGACAGGCTGTCCAACGAGGATGACGATGCCGTTGACTGTCCATAAGAAACCGTATACCGCGGGACTCAGGCCCTTCTGATTGAGGTAGGGGGCGACGCCTGAATTCCACGCAGAAGTGGCCAAGGACACCATCGCCATTCCCAGAGCCACAAACAGGTACAACCGGTAGGGCTTGAGCAATGAAACCAGATTGGATTCGCGGCTTTGCGCAAGTCCGCCCAACGCAAAATCCTCCGTCTCTTCGCGGTTGAACCTGCGTAAAAACGCATAGAAAAACGCCCCAAACAAAATGGTTGTCAGCCCATTGAACAGAAACGTCAAGTTGAAGGAGATGGCTGCCAGGACCCCAGCCAGCGCTGTACCCATGGCCACTCCGACGTTGTTGCTGACGTACACGGCGTTAAACAAACGGTACTGTTCGTTTGGCCAGCGAAAGGCGATGAATGCGCTGACTGCAGGCATCGTAATGGCGTTGAGAAATCCTGCGAGCGTCATCGTCAGGATGTAAGGCACCCACAGTTTCGCCGCAATCAGGCCCAACTGGGCCAAGCCCGTCAAAACCAGGGACCCCACAATCAACCTTTTTGGCCCGAGTTTGTGAAACAGGGCACCGCCGACGAATTGGCCAACGACCATCGCTAAAGATTGGAACAACAAAACGAGGCCCGCTTCCCCATACGTGCGATGCAGTACATTGTGCACGTAGATGGTGGTCAGAGGCCACATGAGTGAGTTGCCAACCGAATTCACAAGGCTTGCCAGAATAAACACGTACGATTCTTTGGGATAAGAGGCCGCTAAGGTGTGCAAGTGCCCATCGAGTATTTTCATCAAGCGTGCTCCTAGCCCGGATGCAAAAACCGGGGTGTATGGATGGGTGGCAGGATGTCACCACTTCCATAGTATCGCACGCAGGTCAAGTCGAAGCGGTGCGCTGCCGTACAGCCATCCAGCCGGCCAGCCACAACAAAACCAAAACCGGCACGGTATTCAACGGCAATCCAAAGCCTCCAGCGAGTCCAAGCCGCTCTCCTACAATCCATACAACGGCAAACCAGACAAACGCGATAGCCATGGCCCATGCTTTTTTGAACGCGAATCCAGTCAATACAGCGAGAGCAAGCAAAACTGCAATAAACAGGATGTTCCATAAAACCGGAGCACCGGCCATGTTTTGTGCGGCAGAGTTTGCCACGGATTGAATCCACCCTGGAGCTTTAGGAACACTGAGAAAACTTGCTTGTACGCCTTTAGAGTTCCACATGCCATCGGCAGGCACCAACCTCCACAGTACAGACAGCAAAAACAGGGTGACAAAGCCTTTGTGCACCCATTTCGAAAGAGCTTGGTTTGTCCAAAACCGCACGGGAACGACTAACAAAGCAGAGGCTAGCAAATACACCAGTCCTGCTCCAGGCCATCCTGAAAAAAGGGTTCCTCCAGCCCGAAAAACGTGCCCGAACCCGTCCCACAACACCCACGTCGCACCTGCGTATAGGATGGACAACCAAAGTCCAATTTGTCCCAGCACGCCATCCACGCTCAAGACTAAAAAAACTCCGACGATCAACTGAAAGGTGGCGGCCCCAATGTTCATCCAAACCGGCTGAATGGCCCAAAGCTTGTCTCCCCAATGCAGCACCGATTGCAGCCACGCTGGACCTGTACTCGCCGAGTGATGCACCAAAGCGGACTGGGTCATCAGCACCATGACTGCGCGGAACTGCACGGCTCCGTTGATAATCCATAACGCGCCTAACCCCATCCAAAGGACCCTGCGCGCAAGGGGAACTTGTTTTCGCGCCTTTTTGGCCTTCTTATCGCGAGCAGGCTTGGCAGAGTCCGCAGTTTCGTCGTCTTCAAACCACTTTGTCATGACCACCATTAGATAGGCTGTAAACAGCTTGAATCCAATGAGAAACACCAGAATCAAAATGACGTCGAGGCGGATTGAATCGTATGTGCTCAAAAGCGCACTGTGCGTGACCGTATCTGTGTTTAGCATAAGTCACCCCCGAAAATTCAAAACACTGTACGGTTTTACCCCATTGTACTGCACTCAGTCAACCGTACTGTCGCACGCTGGTCGAAACGACATAACGAATGACCTATCTTCTTAACGGGTGGTCTATCTTCTCACCGAATGACCTATCTTCTTAACGCGTGGTCTATCTATCTAACGCAATGGAGTTAACGCCTGGACGTGTTTTCGTAGTATTCTAAATACAGATTCGCTGCACCGGAGTAAAATGAACGAGGCTTATTTGGCTCTTCACTTTCGTAAGCGCTTACAGAAAGGTGAAAAACAAACATGGATATCATCGGGAACCGCACTCTCCCATTGCTCCTCGACGAAAAGGCTTCGCTGTATCCAGACAAAGTATTTTTGTGGTTTGAGGATAAGGATGGGAATACGACTTCTCTGACATACGCCCAATTTGTCCGCAAAGTGAATCAACTTGGGAACGCAATGTTGCGTTTGGGCGTGCAAAATGGAGACAAGGTCACACTCCACTTGACGAACAGCGTAGAGTTCATGCTCTCCTGGTTCGCCCTGGCTAAAGTGGGGGCAGTCATGGTTCCGACCAACGTTCTGTCCACGGCACAGGAAATGGAATACATTCTGGGGCATTCAGAATCCGTCCTGCTCATTACAGAGCAAGAGCACACTTCAAAATTTGCCCATTGCCGTAATCACTTGCCCAAACTGCGCGAAGTGCTCGTCGCGCGTTGTGCGTCTCCTTCCCCAGGCAGCAAAAGTCTGAACGAACTGATGGAGGCTTTAAACAGCTCGCGATAACTTAAAATAACTTGCACAAAGTTAATCGTATTTTATAACTTTGTACTTTTCGAT
>NZ_JAJFNK010000091.1 GCF_021739485.1 Alicyclobacillus tolerans | reverse complement strand
AGATGCGGACATTATATCTAGCAATTTATGGACAGGCAATACCGTCAGCATTCGGACATTTTGGCGTAGCTAAAACAACATGGTCGACGAATGCCTTGATCCATACCTTCTGTCCTACGTAAGTACAGGGAACAGAGTATTGGTTGGTTTCAAACGTGACCGTGGACATTTTGGTTACGGTGCCTGCTTTCAAGCGGCACGCCTCGAATGGTTGTAGTGGCAACGGGTGCAACGTCTCCTGCTCTCTTTCCCAGACCTCAGCGACCAATTCGCTCGTGTAGGGAACCACGTCGGTGCTTGCACTTCGCTCGCACCATGCCAAGAGGTGCTCATTGAGTTCGTTGAAAGATTGAAACTCTGGGAGGGGAACAAGAGCATTACGGCGGACATACCCAACGAGACTCTCGACTTGCCCTTTTTCGTTCCCTGACCGAATATTGCAAAACTCCGCCTTGAACAGGTAGTGAGCCTGCAGTGCCTGGAATGTCTCTTGTTCGACCCTATCTCTTCCTGACAAGACCTTGACGACGGCGGACTTAAGATTGTCGAAGAGCCCTTCTGCTGGGACACCTCCCAGGTATTCGAATGCACGGACAAACCCATCCAGGAAAGCTTCCTGGCGTTCGTGAGAGTACGCCCGGACAAACTTCCTCCGACTCGCCGAGAGTTGAATACAGAACAGGTACGCTCGAATCTTCTCTCCCCGAATGATTGCGTCTGCCTCACCCCAGTCGAATTGAAACTGGTGTCCTAACTGGAACTCTAGTGGGACGAACGCTTCTCGCACGACCCGTCGCCGACGGGCAACTACCTTACGAATGTTAGAGGCAGAGCCAGTGAAGCCATATTCCTCAACTAGGCGCTGGTGAATACGAACCGCAGTGTGCCGCTGTTTTTTCCAGACTGATTCATCCTGTTTCAGCCATTCGTCGATCACTGGTAAGACGCGCTGGACCTCTTCTGAATATGTACGATTGCTGTACGACTCCTTTCTCCTCAGCGCGGTAGGCATCTCCGCTCCTTCCAAGTATTTTCGGACTGTGTTCCGGGAAACCCCGAGCTCTGCCGCGATTTTCCGTTGCGAGAGTCCTTCCCGCTCATAGAGCCATTTGATACGATGATATTGAGCCATGTCGATCAATCCTTTTCTCTCCTGTCTCAGCTGTTGACTAGGCATCTACAGCATGAAACTAGGTAGGTAGAATTGGAAGTCGTGTGGCTCACTTTTCGTTCGATCATTCGACTCAAAAGTGGCTCAAAACGAATTTATCAAATACAACTGAGCTCGTCTCATGTGATACGATGACGAAACTACGATGGCCGACGTGAAGTGGTGTTGAATCATAATGGACTTCGTATAAACGGCATTTCCATAAGTACTTTGGGCATGGAGCTCTGGAATGATAGCGGTCCCTGGTACTCCGTATGTCTTTAACGATGCGATTTCTATT
The DNA here is from genome assembly GCF_021739485.1 of Alicyclobacillus tolerans. GTDB lineage: Bacteria > Bacillota > Bacilli > Alicyclobacillales > Alicyclobacillaceae > Alicyclobacillus_K > Alicyclobacillus_K tolerans_A. The sequence continues at coordinate 9,217 of NZ_JAJFNK010000091.1, read as the reverse complement.
TTTCCAGCAAAAGTTGATGGGTTCCATCTCGTGCCGCCATCCGAAAGGACCACGTACGGTGCATACTTCTCCTTATATAATTTGCTTGCTTGAAGTTCGCGTTCGCCCCCTCCACCCCCCAAGACTATGATGACACTTGAACGTACAGGATGCTGATTGACCACCAAAAAATGTCCTGCGGTTAGAAACCAAAAAATCAAAATCAATACCATTGTCACACTTGCGAATCTACGGAGCAACATGGGGGTAACACACCTAACCGGACTTTGAATCTATTATTCAAATCCAACGCGAATTATAAATCCAACCTAACAATGAACTGCACAAATCCTAAATAACCCGTTCTTTGGCTTTATGCTGAAACAGTTTATGACTCTAAGGAATTCCACACGTTCATTGGACTGCCATGCGTACAATTTATCTATGTACAGTGTTGAAGGTTTTCAGAAATCAAGCGTTTTTTTCAAATCCAATTAAAGCGGTCCACTTTTGTGGATCAAAACCCTTAAAACATCATCGATGAATTCTGCCTTTACACAACAAAGCTGTAGTCACTCGATCTTTAGAAGCGTACAAGTCTTAATCTGTTGATAATAATATCCGAAGTTTGGAAGGGTTCATAGGGAAAACCGGTCAAACTCATCCTATTGACAGTGTAATTCAGTTGTAATAGCATAAAATGTACAAAATTCCCCATTGAAAAGTCCTGTTACCGAAAGCCGCAGGATGTAGCTTATTCATTGTTGTTTTTAAGCAAGGATAAGTGAAGCACGTGGGTGGAGTGTACAGTATTATCCTATTACGGTACTCTGCGGGGTAGTGAAGAATATCAAACGTAGAATAGCGAAAGCAAGGAGACGTTGATTAGAGTAACGAACCCACTCCAGCGCATCCCCGAATAATGCGTCGTGCTCAATCTTAGTGATAGCCCATAAAGTCTGTATGAATTGATTCTCTGACAACGGAAATTGGAGTTCAGAAGGGATTTATGCAGAATGGGAACAAAAGGCTGACCTGTGTGGGGACAAGCAGGAACAAAGCCGAAGCATCCGAAGAAGCATCATATGCGGAGTAGGATGAAGAGCAATATCCACGAATCAAGATGTTGGCGAAATTTCGTCATACTTCCCGCAAAAGACCCTCAGTTAAGGCCCTACTTGAATCAGTTATTCCCAATTTTATATGCAGCGATTGTTAGAAGTATCGGTTTCAAATTTTATTAGGTATCGCTCAATGTTGACGAGCCCGCCGTGTAAGCCACGGATTCATGTAAACGGACTGGATTCTGCGCAAGCAGATAATCGAGTCTATTTTGTGTTTTCGAGGCTTCTCGATTTGAAAAACAATAGGGAAAGGAGTGAAAGGGAATCAAGTAGCATCAGAAGATATGCCAGTGACAAGTATAAAGAGTAAGGGAGGCCATTTCATTGGTTGGAATCGAGGAGGTTGCCTCGCGCAATCAGTTTCGACTCTATCCTACAACTCGACTTGGACAATTCAAAGCGCATTGTCCAACTTGTCACGACACAAATAGACAGTTTCATTTGTATGTGTCGTCGACAAAGGATACATTTTTCTGTCATAAATGCGGCGCAAAGGGCGGCGTGGTTGCGTTTCATGCCTGGCTCAAAGGAATACCATTTCAATTCGCTAAGGATGAGCTGTATCCAGTAGGCAAGCGGACATTTCTGCGTCATCCAGCGGAGCAACTCACCTATGAGCAACGAGCAGAAATTGGCTTTACGACGCGTCTCCCATCTCCCATTGCGCCAAAGGCGTATACACAGAAGGAATGGAGTCGATATCGTCGCCGTACGCTCAATTGGATTTGGCGGGAGTGGCGCGCATATGAGAAGTTTCGAAAGGAACAGGATGAGCGCCTATACCGACTTGTTTGCGAAGGCATGGCCATAGAAGCCACGAGTCAGCAAACCTCAATGCAGAAAGACATCGCTACGATGAATACATCCACAGTAATTGCCGCTAACGGCGATCTTCATGCGAATCATCGAAGGACATTAAGTGGTGCGCAGAGCGCCCTCGAACAGGATTGTGAGTTAATCCCCCAAACTTAAAGATTTACCCAGTCTCTAAAACTCAACTGTCATAGTGGCCAACTTGTTCATTGACCAATTCATTTCACCCACCCTACATCCCCCACTTTTAACCTATGGATTTAAGAGCCGATATGGCTAATAACCAACGTGGCGCGTCTAAATGCGCTCGCGAAACTGGTTGCCCATTGAAAGGAGGAGCCTACATGCCTATTAAAGGCCGTAGTGACGTCGTGAGGATACCAAGAATCGGAAAAATTCATCTTGGTGTCAAGCAGAAATCGGAAAGAAGCGGGAACGAATATCCTACCGCAGTGGACCATTTTGTGGTCAAAGTGGATGAATCAACGAACCAGAAAGCCGTTGAAGCATTTCATTCTGTCTATGGAGACCAGCCAAGAGAAATCACGGTTGCATTTCCATCGAACAATCCAGAGCAATTCTTCCCACAATTCCTTTCATCTTACAGACGAGTGGGGGAGCGGTATGAGTTGTACTGTAAAGGGGACGGCGAAATCGCGAATCGAGTAGATGGTCAAGGTGGACGTGTTCAAATTTCGTGTTTATACCGGGACTGTCCCGTTTTTCAAGAGGGGAAATGCAAAGAACTTGGACAGCTTCAATTCTTTCTACCGGACGTTTCGGGCATTGGAGTGTGGCAGATTGACAGTTCAAGCTGGCATACCACTGTGAATCTAAATGGAAGCATTCAGATGGTCATGGCGCTCACAGGAGGCCGCATCGCAATGGTCCCATTAAAACTTCGGGTCGTCCCGAAGGTGGTGAATCCGGATGGGCGTCCGAAAACAGTCTATGTCCTGACACTTGGGATTGATGACATGAAGTTAACGGACTTCCTCACACGTACGCCACTATTGACTGCTGGTGTACCAAGCGTAGAACCCATTCCAGAGGATGAACTTCCAGAGGATCTCTACCTGGATACGCAGCTCGTCGAGGACAAACCGTCTACGCCAGAGTCATTCGAACAGCAAGATGAATCAGATGCAGACATTGCGGCAGTGAGTGAGGTGAAATTTAAGCCCTACCGTGATACAGAAGCTGCTATGGTGCGTCTTGCGTCCTTGAATGGAGAACTCTTGGAACTGTTAACAGCAGAACCAGGCGTCATTCGAAAGTTAAAAGCCTTGCGAGAAGGCACCGCCATCCGATTTCAGGCCACGCCATCACAGCGTTGGTTAGATCGGTTAGAACTCGTTGATTTCAAGGTGGTCTCATAAAGAGATTTGAGAAAGGGGCATGACCCTCATGATGAATCGAGTCATTCTGATTGGTCGGCTTACCGCTGATCCAGAGCTACGCTACACAAACTCGGGAACTGCGGTTGCGTCTTTTACGCTCGCCGTAGATCGAGCGCGTAAAAATCAACAGGGAGAACGAGGAACAGATTTTGTGAACATCGTGGTTTGGCAGAAACAAGCGGAGACTTGTGCGCAGTACTTACACAAAGGACGCATGGCAGGCGTAGATGGACGACTCCAAATCCGGTCATATGAAAATAGCGAAGGGCGCAAAGTGCGTGTAGCAGAAGTCGTCGCGGAACATGTCCGTTTTCTGGACAAGGGTGAGCGTGTGAATTCACCATCCGGTCAATCAGACGGGGGTGAAAAACGCACATCTTCTGCGGTCACACCGATGCCTACGCGATACAACGACGATCCATTTGCAGATGATATACCGTCTAACTTGGATGATGATCCGTTCGCGGATTCGTATTCGGCTTGAAAAAGAAGCCAAGCAAAACGATGAAATCCCAGAGGAGGAACCATCCCTTGTCAATCCTATGGAAACTACGCTGGACATTATATGGCCGACGGGATCGTATCAATGCGCTTGTCAAGGAACTTGAACGCATTCAATGCACTCGTCGATTGTCGAAACTTATGGGCGCTTCAAATAACATCATCCGTTGTTCCACCGTGGCTTCGTCAGATATTGCTGTTCATTAACACGGTCAGCCTCGCCAACTTCATCGAAAGGAGGGACGCCCCTCTCGTTCAACCAACGAGAGGGGAAGGCCTCTGCTTGGTTGGATGATGGGTGGACGAATTTGAATCACGGAAAATCATTTGAGGAACTCTGGGAGGACTTGCAGCAGGTGTTGGTTCAACATCTACGCCTGCAATACGCCAGCCGTAGCAAGCATGCCGCCATACAGATGGCCGAGCGAAAGATAGACCACACAGACATTCAATACGTCGTGAAGAACAATCTCCCGGACGAAATGTATAAACCTTACGAGTATCCATATGGAGAGCACCCGTTTTCGAACTTGGACCCGGTATTTTCAATCACGGGACAGGATAAACGAGGGCGCTGGATTACCGTTGTGGTCGTTGTTCGGATACGACGTGATCGGTTGCATTTTGGCATCATTACAGCCATTGCACCCGTCAGTCCAAAAAGTAGACACAGAAACGCTGAATGCCCGGTACCCGTTGCTCTATCATGGTGACATTCCCATAGATGGAGGCGACGTAACCGATTGAATCAGGATGTGGAGAAAGTGGAACAAACCATAGAAGGGACACTAGGTGTCGTCTTCGAGAACTTTCCGGTTTATCGTTACAATGGCGAGGATTATACCTTGATGCGAGATGAATGGTTGGCGGGGCAGATTGAAATGTTTGTTCCGAAGGAAATTCGTCAAGCCGCACGGTTCGATTGTCGTTACATTTCGGGATTCCACGAAGACCTGCCAAGGGAAGAATCAACTGCGTTGGAACTGAAAATCATGAAGTGGTTACAAACACTGGGTCCACAGGACTCACCAATGTAACTACACGAACCAACGGTTCGAAGAGGCCAGCAAGTACGAGAGCGAAAAACGCTCATTGTGCCGACTGGCCTTTTTTATATCAAAAAGAGGAGGCACAAGCATGAACGCTTTCATCTCCATGACAAAGGATTATGTGTCTGCACACCGGACCAAACGCTTCTTTATCAAACACGGTATTCCGTGTGAGGTGAGAAAGCGTAAGAACGGGTGCTATGCACTGTTCACGTATGCCGGGTATCACTACGCAGTTCGTAATTTGCGTAGGCAGTTATCCGCTTGAGAGGACTGCGTATCCGTGGGGTTTCACGACAAGCTGACCACCGTGTTCTTGATACACGTGGTCACAACGAATATGGAAGGGACGGAGAACCTATGCAAATTGCATCCATGACACTGGAGAATTTCAGGTGTTACGAGGATAAGGAAATTCAATTCAGCCAAGTGACGGCAATCTATGGTCACAATGGCGCAGGGAAATCCACGCTTGCTGAGGCCGTCGTGTGGTGTCTATATGGTACGGACATTCTCGGTAAAAGCAAGCAGGATGAAAACCTGATGCGCATGGGAACGAAAAGCATGGCGGTTGCCGTGACGTTCGTGAATGAGGCGGGGAAAACCTTGACGGTTTCTCGTATTCGTTCGAGCAAGCGAGCATCCGCAGTGACGGTCAACGGATCGCATCCTAAGCCCGGTCAGGTGGAGGGATGGTTCGGGACTGTCTCTGAGTTTCTCTCGGTATTCTTCCCTGGCTATTTCAGTAGTTTAGAACCGAAAGAAGCGAAAGTAATCCTGGCTAAATGTGTGCCCGATGTACCCAAAGAGGATGTCTTGGCCCGCATGAACGCGGATGCTGCTGAACTCTTGGCTCACGATAAATTTGCTATGGGTATAGAGTCAGCAGATATTGCGATGAAACGAGTCCGTGACGACATTGCTGAACTTGAGAAATCCATCACGCGATATGAAGGGGAAATGGATGCGTATCAAGCGGTCATCGAGCGGGGAGAACCAAAGCCTTTTGTCAGTGAGATAACGGATGAGATGTTAAATCAATTTGAGGCATCGAAGCGTGAACTCGCAAAACACGAAGTAGGTTTTGATAACCGAGATCAGCAACTGCAAGCGCTACTTGCACAGCACACATCGCTTGCCGACACTTATCGGACATTGAAAACGAGTGTGCCGAAAGTAGATACGAACTGTCCAACATGCGGACAGAAACTACCTGCAGCGAGAGCGCAAGAGATTCGGCAACAGGTGGCCTTGAAGCAAAAGGGGATTTTAAGAAACCTGGAACAAATCGTTGCAGAAGGGAAGAAAGTCAAAGCTGAGATTGAACGTCTGAAGGCTCTACCCCAAACGCACGAAGTTGACCCAAGTCATGAGCACTTCATTCAACAGATGGAGAAGCAACAGCGTGATGAGCGTCAGTTGCAAATTGCACACGAGGCCATGATACAGACGTATCAACTGGCCAAGGAGAACGTCACACGAACACGACAGTCCATAGTGGATGAGCAATCACAGCTTGAAGCCAATCTCCGCAAGTTAAAAGCTTTGCAAGATTTCCGCTTCGAGTATGTTCGTGCACAGCACGCAAAGCTCAACAATCTGTTTGAACATGTGCGTATCCACTTAATGGATTGGAACAAGGAGACAGGTGAAATTCGGGAGTCGTTTCGGATCGAATGGAAGGGCAGGCCTTACCGGCTGTTGTCTTTCTCTGAGAAAATCCGCTGTGATCTCGAAATTGGCCGTGTGTTATCTCATGCCAAGGGAGAAGCCATGCCGGTGTACGTGGACAATGCAGAATCGGTGCAGGACTTGTTCGCAGAGCGTTTTAGTGGACAGGTCATTGCGGCTTATGTTTCCGACGCGTTGTTAACCGTGAAACATCCACATGTGGATACCCAGGTTGCCTGAGGAGCGGACAAGTGATTAAAAAATGAACGCTCAACCATGAAGTAGGGTGGTGAATGGGATGTCTTCGAAAACAAACAGGCCCGTGTACGATATCCACGCTGTCAAGCGGATGGTACAACGGCAGCTGCCGGTGGATGTGATCGACAGAATTGCACAAGTCGGCGTTACGGTTCAAGAAAGCCGGCATCGTGTAATGAAACGTGGCGATGTGAACGGAAAACCGATTCATGTCGTTCTTGCGAAACCAAACACCGTTATCACGGTGTATGCGGCGGACGAGTGGGATTCCACGATTACCGTGTGCCGCAAACGAAAGACTGCAGTGAGTTTATAACACACGAAATTCCCTGCCCGCGACTTGGGGGTGTACATCACCCTCGGGAAGCGGCCCCGTGGGTGAAATTCTTTCCACGGAGGGATTTATGTGAAAGTCATCAAGCGATATGTCGGTATGGGGACGCTCGTTTTGTGCATAGAAGCCTTGCTGGTGCTTCGGATTACACCACCGGGATTTGACGGGTGGAAATCCGTTACTGTAGGACCTGGCCAGACTCTTTGGACAATTGGTGAAGCGTATTGCCCCAATACTGATCCCAGATATGTTGTGGGTGCGATAGAAACCCGCAACCATGTCGGAACAAACATTCAACCAGGCGACGTTCTGTGGGTACCGACAAAACCGGTTCCTATTTGGACACGGCTCGCTTTTTAGCGCTCATACAAAACAAACAAACTTTGATCCGTACGGGAAAAGGAGAAAAAAACCAATGAAAGCAACATTCAGATGCGATGAACTCGTAAAGGTCCTGCGCGATATGGTTCGCGTGGTACCAACTTCGACCAATCGGGCTGTTCTCAAACACGTGCTCATCCGTGCAAACAAAGAGGATGACCGTGTGGATTTGTACGCGAGCAGTGAAGACATGTCGGTACGACGTACGCTCTATGAAACCATTTCGGATCCGGCGGTCACGATTGAAGCGTCCGGTACCTGCTTGTTGCCGGCGAAGGAGCTCTTTGAAATCGTAAAGAAGGCGAGTGGTCATGTCGTGTTTCACGTAAAGACTACCAAAACAGAACTCGTTTTTGGGAAGACGAAGTATGAACTGGCGGGTTTAGAACCTGACTTGTTCACGCCATACACCAATGAGAATGATGCAACAACGACGGTCGTCCTTCTAGCCCCCGAGTTACATCGTTTGTTACGGAGAACCACTTATGCGACTGCAAAGGGGAATGCTCGCCCCATTTTGGCCGGCGTTCATTTGGCACTTGCGGAAACGGCACTTGAAGCCATTGCAACAGATGGGTTGCGGCTCGCGATGAGTACAGCTTTGTGTCAGTCCGTAACTGGGGAGCAAAAGAGTGTAACGGTGCCAGCAATGCTACTTGATAAGGTGGCCTTGGCGTTACCCGCACATGATGACGATGAGGAAATCACGTTGGTGTTTGGCCCAAGTTCGCTCATTGTGTCGTGGGACGACGATGCTCATCGGATAGTGATTCGTGCGCTCGACGGGAGTTACCCGAACACCTCACGGATCATTCCACAAAACCCGCCGTACAGGATGATGCTCGACCGACAACAAGTACTTGATGCCTGTGAGCGGGTATCCATTTTGTCCGAAACGGAGCATCAACGAGCGCAATTTGAGTTTTCGTCAGATGGACTCATTGTCTCCGCCATCTCATCCCAGTACGGGAATGCACGAGATACGGTAGAACTGAAATCTGCCTCGACAGACCAAGTGTTCACCCTGTGGAGCAACATTCACTATTGGATCACACTGCTACGTTCGTTTGAAGGCATAGAGCAAATTGAAGTGGGTCTATCGGCAGTCAATCAGCCGTTTACGGTGAAACCTGTCGGGGCAACAGGTCTGTGCCTGATTGCGCCAATGGCAAATACAGCGACGGCTTCAAGAGAAGTCGACGAAGTAACGGAAACTCGCGTAAGCGCCTAAGTCTGTAAGGCCACAAATCGAAGGGAGGAAGTCCCCTTGCTACATGGAGGGGACAAGCCCTCGATGTAGCTTTGCGGGATGAATACACATGAATGAAAAGGTGAAAGAGGCACTCGAACGGTTAGAAGAGGGTCTTGTTGCACTCCTTGATACAGAACAGTGGAAACGGTACTTGAGGTTTCAAAGCCAATTTCACAGCTACAGCTTCCACAACACACTTCTTATCTTCTTGCAAAAGCCGAATGCGACAATGGTCGCGGGCTTTCATCGTTGGAAAGCGATGGGGCGCCTTGTTCGAAAGGGTGAGCGTGGGATATCCATTCTTGCACCAATGTTTCACACCAAACCGGAGGACGAAGTCTTGTCTGAACTTGCGTTGCATGAGTCAGAAGGTGAGACTGGTACTAAGTCAATAGAATGGACACCCTAAACAGAGAATTTTTAAGTCTTAATATTCTGATACGGACCTACTCAGC
>NZ_JAJFNK010000090.1 GCF_021739485.1 Alicyclobacillus tolerans | reverse complement strand
CCCTCTCAAATTGTCAATGTGCGTAATCGTGAGAATGAGAGAGTAAATAGAAGAAAACATTAATTTATAGTGGGAGGAGGATATTCCAATATCCATACCCATGTGCAAAGAATTAAAACGGTATATGAATTTTCGCGATCACGCGGAGGTAGACAATCTATTCATTACAATTGACGGTCACAAAATGAATCGACGGACATTTCAACTCCGGTTACAACAGTACGGTCGTCAAGCCGACACAAAAAATGTAAGGGTCAGTCCCCACACCCTCAGACATACGTTCGCTAAGAACTGGATTATTGGCGGCGGGGACGTCTTTAGTCTACAGAAAATTTTAAGACACAGCACAATGGAGATGGTCCGAATCTATGTAAATCTTTGGTCTAATGAAGTTCAACAACAGCATGATCGATTTTCTCCGCTTGTACGCTTTGAAAAAGAATTGACCACTAAAAAATTTGAACGTACCTAATATGCATTAAAGCTATTGGCACCGACATCAGAATGAAGGTCTGAGCCTCGTCGAAAGAAAACGAATTATTTGGACGCACATCTTTCACAACATTGCCCAACGCCCTCTATATAATTATATCGCTCAAGTATATGTGTATCCACTGAAATACCTGTATCTGTTTTACAAACGACACAAAGTTCATTTCCTTCTTCTGTAACATATTCAGGATCAACCATGACACCTCTTACCTCTACTAACATAGAACTCATGCCCCTTTCTTTTTTCGACAGGCCTATTATACATCATTTTCAACACTAAACGGCTGACGTCCGGTTTGATTCCCTCATTACCCCAATTACGAGCTAAAAAAAGACATAACCGCTATCGCCAACATTTTAAATGTCTTTATTCAAAAAACGACCGAGTCTAGCGGCTCGGCCGTTCGTACTTTATTTAATAATCCTTCGTATTTCTTCTACCTCATCTAGTGGCAGTCCGGTCACCATCACAACTCTATCCACGTTATCACCAAGGGCGAGTAGTCTCTTTGCCATTTCTCGTTGCAGTTTCGTCCACAATTTCCTTGATGAGATCCGGTGTCATCAGCTCCTCCTCACAAACAGGCTTTACTTCCGTAAAATTCAACTAGTTTGGCGAGTATATCCTTCAAGTTTCTCACCACTGTCATATGAGGAGACTATTGTGACTGAACAACATTGACGCGAACTTTTTAGGTCATACAGACACCTCCAGCATTTGTTCAATCGCAGCTTCACTGCGCATCCAAACTTTCCGGCCTTCGAAAAAGGTCCGGTGATGCAGTATCGTTCCATCGACGAGCAACATGTGCAGATAGAGAAGCACCGTTGTCGCCGCCATAAGGTTCGTAAACAACCTCTGCGGGTTGGATATAACAACCTCACCGCAAGACACTTCTGTGGGCAATTGGTCTTGTTCAATCAGATCAGGGAACACTTCACCCGGAAACGGCAAAACGTCCTGGCCGTTCGCCCGAACTCCAACAACGACCTGCCCTTCCCAACCCGAATTCTTGATTGACGCAAGCTGATATCGGTCCACGTGATTCCGGTCATCCGGAATCGTGACAGCACTGTTCCCGCTATCCACATACACCACGTGGCGCAACAGATGAAGCTTTTCGTGCAATATCCGCCGGGTGGATCCATTATCTACGCACCCAACCACTATCGAACCATCCTCTACACCGATTTCCTTCAAATTCGTTTCGGCCGTGAAATACATCGGGTAGGCCGCAATATCGATGCCATAAGCTCGCGAATATCGTTCAGCCAAGACCTCAGCTTTCTTTCGGCCAACATCCTGCTCCAAAAAATACTGTCGAAGCAAATTCTTCTGTTCGACGACATCCCCATCGCACAAAAGCACACTAGGGATGCGTCTACCCTGTTCCTTCAAGGAATACAGCAGGCGGGCGACCTGCTGAAGTACATAGCCGCCCGTTCCTCCTACACCAATCAAAACTAAACTCGTTTTTTCCGGGTCAATAATACGCACGGGTGTGGTGGTCATATATGACTCACCACCCCACATCGAATGTCACCCGAAAATATATCTTTGGCTGCCACGCTCAAGAACCTACCTCCGCACGACATGCGAAATCTGATTTCTGGATACAGTTGATGGCAAAGTCCTACAACACCATAGAGCCCTGTTCGAACCTCATCCGCGTCGTCCTGCCGGCTGAAAAATGCAGGCATACGTCCATGTGAATGAATTTGAAGCACAATAAACCTCTCATCCGTCTCCATGAATCCTTCTTGCGCCTCAACACTGACCATAGACGATGTTTGTTCAGGCCAGTACACCGAATAATGGTGGTACGTGTCAAAAACAACATAAGCAAGGTGTTCGATGTCGGGCGATACCTGAAAAGCACCGACAATTTCCTCGAGGATACTCACCGGAATACGTGGGACAAACAGTGTTAATGGCGGCTCGGATTGCAATTTTCCTTGAACAGGCACCGAAAAAATCCCTGTTTGCGTTCGACGCACTTCACTCACACCCCCATGCTCGTCCAAGAAATAATAATTGGGCATAGGCTCCGTAGGATGTTCGGTATAGACCATCAATTCAGCACCCTTTTTATGTCCCTTCAAGACAGGCACAATGTGACCGGACGCTTTGTCGTAGACCATGTCTGTTCTCTCCTTGGTGAGTTCCGGAAAGTGATCCCGCTCTAACCATGCCCGAACATCTTCGAGTTTCATGGTTCGACTGGGGACCTCCTTGCGATGGCCCGCATAGTAAACTATCCGATCCATCTCGTACTCATCCGGTTCCGGTTCTTCTGGAGCTTTTGCCGGCATAGCGGGCCTTGCACGCTGTGCATATTTCGATTTGTCCACCTTTAAGGACTCAACTGGAACTAACTCACTTCGTTCCGCTTCAGGGAGAATGTCAAAAATCGTGGTTTGCTCTGTATTCATAGTCATTGTATAAGTCTCCTTTTTGTTCATGTACGAGTCGATTAACTCTGATGGAAGTCCATCACGGTCTTGCTGATTGGAATGAGCCAGTCTGCATGCACACCCTGATTGTCTTGTACTGCACGCAAAAATTCGTGGTATTCTCGATAGGGAGCATTGTGCGAAACACCTAACCCATACAAATGAATGTTGTTTGGGGTTTGCATGAAGCCGAATACGCCCCGCTCGACTACCTCTCGCAACTCACAAGTAACCCTGGTTGTCCAACAAACACGCTGATCGTGATAAACATTAGAGAACGGCCAGCGAAACAACCTGGTTTCACTCGTTATGACCGTATCCGTTGTTACGGCCAGAGAGAGTTCCGTGATTTCCGTTTTCGCTCTGCTCCAGCGCACTCGATACACGACATTCGGGATTGGGATGAGATACGTCAAATCACGATAGACAAATGGATACTCAACGCCCGGAACCCACCCTGTAACGACAACCGTGACATCGGAAATCGTCTCTTCTGTGGTCACGAGCATCGCCTGCTCAGGTAACTGTGGGATACTCACCCGATGTACGGGAGGACGTTCAAGCTGCTCAACGACAATGGAGTGATCCAGCATTTTAAGTAGCTGATGCCATCCGACCGTCTTGTAGTGAGTGACCCCGCGTGATTTGAGTTCAAGCTGCGGGAGATTGGTCGGTGTCAACCGAAGAACTATCTCCTCGGCGCAGGATTCGCCAACGACTTGCGTCTGCAACGTGTTCATAAAAGGTCATAACCTCCCAGGACTTGAGTAGCGTTTCCCATGCGTCAAGCGTGGTGTGCCACTCCCAGTCGATAATCCAGTAGATATCCGTCCAAACAAATCGTCCGAGTGTCTCTTCGGTTGGCTCTTGTTGAATGAGATTTGTTTTTGGTAGAAGCCAGTTAATGAAGTGCGCCCATTTTTGTAATTCTTGTGGCTCTCCCTTCATGTGCACAGACAACGTGGGTGCATTATGAACCAACTCTTGAATGGGGTCTGTGATATCCATGCTCGTCATCACGTCCATCCATGACCCAGATTCTAAGTCTGGAACCGTCACTTCAACCTCCAAATCAGGTGCAAGTAGGGCCATGATGGACTGAACTTGTGCGTTCTCTAAATCCCCAATCCCGTTCATGTCATACCCATAGGCCCATCCTTGCTGATCCACTTCTTCCACAAAACCAGTTCGGCGCATGAAATCGCGAATGAACCAAATGTCGTTCAAGCTGCTGTATAGGTGATCACGAAGTTCGTCGTACATTCAGATGAACACCTCTGCAATCGATGGATCACAAAGAGAAGTAAGTCTCATACAACTTCTCCACGTCATGTCCCATGCCTCGTCGTCAACCGCAAAATGTGCAGTTTCTACTGCGGCATTGGCATCATCGGTTGGCTCTATCAGTTGAGCAGCCATTTGAAAGACTTCGTCTGAAATCCCGAGCATGAATGTCGCGGGGAGATTCTCCGATTGGATCCGTTGGAGGAGTTGGTACGCGGCTTCGACCACAATACTTGACTCTGTGCTGTGATCGGGTACACATTCTAGTTGTTGCACAACATCATCCCAGTGCAGGGTGATGACGCGGGGTTTCTTGATTTCATTTGGCACGTGCATCCCTCCATTCACCTCCCCGATGATTCAGGGAGGTGACTTTGTTCCCTTCGTCATTGGTTCGAGTCAATAGCGAGATTAAATCGCATCCAGGGCAAACAGAGCGATTTGGTCATCACTCACCTTGCGCCGACTTGGTTTAACCTTTTCAACGAGCCCCATTTTCCGTCGCAAATCTCCAATGGTGATTGGAACCTCAATCGTTGGCGCATCGACATCGGAAAGATTTTCAATTCCCCGTTCTGTAAACAGCGGCAAAACGACAAGCTTTTTGTCTGTTTGTATACCGCGTTCCACTGAATCAACCACGCCAACCACCGGTGTCTCGGTTGTAGACACATGTTTGTCATCTGCAGGTTCGGATACATTCGCCAATCGTCGTGTTTCTGAAGCGAGGCGATTCATCGCTCGTCCAATTTCTTGCTTAAATCGTTCTTCCGCAAGCATGGTTACGCCAGATGGAATGTCCTTGTCGGCAAGTGATTTCCACTTTTGAGCAAGATCCTCGACGTTGCCAAGGCAATTGGCGATGGCGAAAGTAGACGCCGATTTGTCATCTTGTACCGCAAACTGTGATACTTCCGACTTGTCGAGCCTGCCTTCCAGGAGCATCGCGTGACTGCGTTTTTGCAACATCCGTCGAAATTGCACCATCTCATATGATCCGTTGTAGATGTAATAAAACACCTTACACGCCCGGTGCTGCCCGATGCGCCATGCCCTGCGACTGGCTTGGCGCATCGTCGCAATTTCGTCCGTAAACTGGTAAAAGAGCAGGGTTGGAAAAAACATCAGATCAAGCCCGACTTCCACCAATTTGGCATTGCAGACGACTACTTCTGTCCCCTTGTCTACCGCTCGCTCCAACCATTCAACGCGGTCCTCAGGCGGTACGCTCGCTTGAAGCGTTTGAACACGTATACCTCGTTGTTTCAACACATCAGCAATCCGTTTGTCTTGCTCCGCGTCACCGCTGTATCGGACATACACCACACATCGCCGTTTCAGCGCCAACTCGGATTGGATGTCCTCCAACAACCTTTCTTCCTTTGCAGACAGTGTCTGTTCATGGTTTGGTGCAAAGAAGGATACCCCGTCATCGCCAAGTGTCACCGTCTGTGAAACGTGCGGTTGATTCGACGCATTTACCACAGATGGAATGAATTTCGCGAAGGCGTTCACGTTCCCGATTGCGTATTGCTGACGCATCACCGTTTCTAGTTCGTTGTGAAACGCTTGGTACGCGGCACCGTGCTCTTCGTGCATATCAATAAAGATCGGCCGTTCATCGAGTTCCACAAGCGGTAATCCCATGTCTCCCAGTTCGAGAAACACCGTCTTATCCGCCAAATGATTCACAAACAACTTAGGCGATAAACCAGGTACCTCCTTCGGTGGGTTGAGTATGAGTTTTCGAGATGTGGATCCGCCAGCCGCTGCGACGTCATCCTCTGCATATCGACCGCGTTGTTCCATCGTTCCATACAGGTGAACGAATTTGTTCAGGGAACGATGGTCTAGTCCATCCGCCTTCATCTGTGCGGGACAAATCCGCCAGAGCAGATGATACAAGCTTGATGCCTTTCCATCGCTTAATGTTCCTGTCAGTCCAAGAATGCGTTTGGAAGCACCGGCAATGGCGCCCATTGCTTCACCTTGACCACTGTTTGACTTGTACTGGTGGATTTCATCAATAATCGTCAAGTCAAACCAGCCTCGAAGATATTTCTGAATGAACCACGCTGGTTGCAAACGTCGATGTTTGAGTGAGCTTACAGTCTCCCGCTCAGGCACAACGTCTCGCATCAGATTTGCGTCACACTCCGAGCAGTGATATTCAGTCAGCGACTTCTTAAACATGTACTGGATTCGTTGTCTCTCCCGACTCCCAATCCCCGAAGCGACAAAAGACCTTTGACCTGTCGCCAAATCCTTGAAACCAAGCTTGCGTTCGGCAATTTGGTCTGCCTCATTGTCGTGCTTGCGAGCATCCTTTTCGGCGGTTTTGGTATGCTTCTGCTGAATTCCACCGCACTCTGGGCATAGCCATACTTCCTCAATCATAGACGCTTTGTTATATCCTTCATGCCAGCGTGCCTTATTCGGGATCACCCAGCGCTCCTTGTAAATCAGAGCAGGGGCTTTTGTCATTCCAAGTTTTGCGGTATCGCGGGAGAGCAAAATGAATTCAATTGGTGCTTTATCTCCCTTACGCACACGTTTGTCGCGGTAACGAACAACGTCCTTCCAACTTTCAAACACGGTGATTCGTGCATTGGGGATTGTTTTACCGATCTCGCCCTGCACCCATTTCGGTATGGTGATGCCAGGCACGAGTAGCAGTACAGCGAGTCCCCGATTAGAGCGCTCAGCCAGTGCATTCGCTACAGCTAAGCTGATGATGCTTTTGCCCGTCCCCATATCAGACGAGGCAATAATCCCTTTGTTTGTATCAAACCCATTCAATATCGCTTGAACCGTATGAGCCTGTGCCGGAAATGGCACCCGCTGCATCTTTGCGATGGCCTGGTGAATGGGTCGATCTAAGTCATGTGCCGGTGCAGCTAAATCTTCAATCGTCGTTGCCAAATGTGGTGCAAATGTCTGAAGGTAATCAATCACCTGAAACCCACCCTGCTCGTCTGCATGTAGCGCTTCCGACAGAGTTGGTGCATCGGTGACACCCACTGGAAGTTCAATTTTTCCTTGTGCCAAAAGATGTCCAAGCAACATTTTCGCTGCTTCCTCTGTCAACTCGGTGGAGAGCTCAAACGCTTGTAAACCCTGCCACGAGGGAACATTTGGATCCGTCCAGACAGTTAAGCTCTGCACATAGTCCTGTTCACGACAAGCCTGCCACACGGTGTCTTTCCATGCCTGAACATACGGCAAGTTGAAATCGGATGCGAAGCGTCGTAGAAACAATTCCGCTACATCTCCGCCTTGCGGGACAATGAGCACCCGAGCTACGCCTGATTCCAGTTGTTCATCGACCGCTGCTTTATGCAGAACCATCGCGTGTGTGAGTTTGCCAATCGGACGCGCCACAAATCGATAAGCGTATTTGTCCGTGTAGACCGTATCGGAACTAAACGATTGCCGATTCCACTTCAGACGCATACGGTCTCCTTTGAGCACATGTGCAACCAGTGCACGCGTTGGGCTATCGAGATCGATGAGTCCAACTGCGATCAAATCCTCTGCGTTTTTCTCCACATTCCTGCGTGTCACCGTCATGTGCACTGCCGCTTCAATGAAGTTCTTGTCATCTTGATAGGATAGAATTTTCATTCGTCGTAGACCCCACGTGCACCATTCCGCCAGAGGGGTACAAGCCCCGGCCAAATGGTACACCGGGGCTTTCGCCTCCTTTGTGATGGATTACTGTAGGTCGAGAATGGTTCCGTCTGGCTGAATGGTTCGAACCGCGGTGATATATGATTCCGTATCAATCACGGTTTCCGAGCCATCTTCATTTTTCACAATGTCTCGATTGACCACTTTTCGTGTCATGCCGACGACCATGTGCCGATTTTGGCCAACGCCTACGGCACCATTGAGCGCACCGGCCGCGATGAGCGTGGCCATGTGTGTGCGTCGAAAGGGGAGTAGCGGGCGTTTTAGTGAAGCCTGTGTATCGGTCGATAGGAGCAAATTCTCTGCAATTTTAAAGACATCGGACTGTGCGAGATCTAAACGCAACTCCGCTTCATCGAGGACATACCCTCGAAACAGAATGGGTGTCTCCATATCTGATGCAGATGGAATCCGCCATGTACGTCCATCTGTTTCATCCAGATAGTGCATGCTCTGCTCCATATTTTTGCCATATACAAAGAGCTCGTTTTTTACTTGCCGATCCGCTTGCGTCATTTCCTTTGCGCTCGTGAGATTCTTTTTACGACGACGCCCGAAGACAACCACTTGGCGAAATGCCTGATACTCCTTGTCATCAAAGCGATACACCGCAAGGTCCGTAAATCGGTGCAGTAGAGCGTTCACCATTTCTGGACCAAGCGTATAACGCGGAATGACGAATACGAGTATCCCGTCCGGGGCAAGTAGCTTGGACAAATCCCGCAAGAAGATAAGCTCCTTGCGCATTTCGAGTCCCCCAAGGCCAGATTGTGCGTCGTACGGTGGATTCAGAAACAAGAGCTGCATACTCGCCTGTTCGACTCTCGCTCTTTCATACCCACAATGGACAACATGGTGGATTTTTTCCTGCGCCGCTTGTGCTCGATGTCCATCCAACTCGATACCGTATGTCACGGATTCGAAACCAGACGTCACACCCGCCAATTCGGCAAGTGCATCTCCTTCGCCGCAACACGGATCCATCAGTCGGCAAGCACCAGTACAAGTGAGACGGTCTCTGATTTTCTTTATCATGGTCAGCGGTGTGGGGTAATACCCCATTTTTGCAACGCCTTCGTTTCGCATGTATGTCCCTCACATCTAGCACGCAGGACGTAGAAGGGATCCCCTCCGTCCATACGTGCAAGACAGAGGAGTCACCTCCCGTGTTCTGTATATCGAGTGATTCCTATCTCGAGTGTTTACATCAGGCCATGTGCTTTCATGCTTGTGAACCGCCCAGGATCTCCAATGATAATGTGATCCAATACGGAGATACCAAGCATGTGTCCGGCCTCTACCAGTCGTTTCGTAACTGCGATATCTTCTGGACTCGGGGTAGGATCACCGCTGGGATGAAAATGACCAACGATGATATCGGACGCGTTTGCCAAGATGGCTGGTTTAAACACTTCTCGTGGATGCACCAAGGAAGCATCGAGTGACCCGATACTGACTGTGTTCAACGCATTCACGTAGTGTTTGGTGGAGAGCACCATCACGACAAACTCTTCACGATCGGTGTTCCCGATGTATTCCAATAGGATGCTCGCTGCGTCATCTGCAGAGCGCACTTGCCGACTCCCTGAATACTTGAAGTTCCGTTCTTTGATAAGCTCGATTCGAACCACATTGATAGCTGTCATGATCTATTCCTCCATACTCCACCCGTCTGCACCGGATGGATGAATCAACCCAGTGCAGTGGGTTTCGTATGTTGATTAGCGTTCTAGATCAAGTTTCAATCGTGCCATGAGATCTCCATCCGTGACACATGTGAAACGTTTTGACTGGACGATCGACTTTTGCGCCATCTCTACAGAAGGAAACGCGAGTTCAAGTCGTTGCATGAGCTTGAGTGAAAAGAGTGGATTTCGATAGATGTCGGTCACACGAAACGTTGTATATGCGCCCCGAACCCATCCGTTGTCCACAATCACTGCGGCATATTGCCATTTCAATTCATCCGTTTGATAACAGAGAATCTCGACTTTGACCACCTCTCGCTCTGCAAAGCCCTTAGACCGTGACACCAGTACCTCGGGTATCTCTTCCTTTGTCCGGTGAATTGGATGAATCCTGTCACCTTCGTCTTCCGAACCATTGAATAGGAACGCCCCACGATCACGATTCGCTTCTGCCACATTCATTTACACCGCCTCCTTCGCGATGACTTGTTCTGGCCGAAACGCGATCAAAATGGCGTCTGCCGCTCTTTGAATACGCGTTCCGCACGCTTTCAGTGTCTTAACTGCTTCTTCACCTCGCCAGCCCACAATGTAACCGAACGAGTAATCTGCGGTGTCAAAACCGAGTGCACTCGCGACAACAAACGCCGTCGACTCAGCTTCGAGTTCTCGTGTCTCCCGGTCAGGTCGATCCGTTAAGCTGTGGAGTAACCCATGTGCCCATTCGTGAATCAGGACCTTCGTCTTCTGCGCTTCAGGTAACCTCTCGACGATCTCAATAGAACGGGTTCGATGACTAAACGATCCGAGTACTCCGTCCTCACCTGCAGGCACTTCACAAATTGGAAATGGGCACGCTTCTCGTAATGATTCATACCAGCCTGTGTGTCCGTTCATCACAGCCGGCGAATCAACGGCTGGAATCGGCTCCCCGTCCGTCTGAGCCACATCGAAAATATAGACTGGACGAAATCCAAACAATGTCTTACGACCTGTCTGGTGTTAGGCTCAAAGAGTGGACACAACGAATCGAGAATGTAAGAATAAGGCGATTTGAGGTGGCCACGTGATGAA
>NZ_JAJFNK010000008.1 GCF_021739485.1 Alicyclobacillus tolerans | reverse complement strand
GCATTTGGACACGTCATCCGTCAAAATGCGGACACTTTACACCGTCAACCTTTGGACAAAAGAGCGTAGTAGTAACATAAAGACTTTTTCCCCAAAATAAAAAAGCCCCCACTTCGGGAGGCAAACATAAGGACTATCTCACTCTAATGCCACCAGTCCAGCATCTCACGCCTCGTTGCCCAACGTGCCGATCCTCGTATTCCATGTCCATCCGATTGATTTTTCCACGTTTTTCTTAACGATATCTGCTGATAAATAGCTCCAATCAAGAAAAACCCGAAAATCACCCCGACATACGGTTGGGACGGCAGTATGCGGGATAAAAGGTGTGGAGTGTTGTAGATGGATAAAAAATGATGTTGAACAAAGACGTTTTGGAGACCGATCTTTTTGTATTCGTGAAGATAGGCAACCAGAGGCACGAGATAGCCGTCGATGACGGAAAACAGGATGACAACTAAGATAACGAGCATCATTGGATTCCTCCTTTTGTTTATGGACAAAAGTAATATAACAGGTTATATTGAATATCAGTATTCATTTTAGAAAAAAGTGAATGGCGTATTTTGGGGTTAACGGGCAGTTTTGGTGTAACGGAGGCTTTAATCGTGAAAGTCATCTATAAAATTACTTATCCAAACGGAAAGATTTACATTGGTAAAGATTTGACGGATAGTATCAACTACTTTGGAAGTGCGAGTAGCAAACTCATCGAGAAAGACTTCACAAGAAATGAACGGAGAGATTTTACCATCCGAAAGGAGATAATCTGGGAATCGGAAACTGCCACTGATAACGAAGTTAACCGTAAAGAGGTAGAGTACATAAAGCACTATCAATCAAACGACCCGCGTATCGGTTATAACCAATGGCCAAAATTCAAGTAGCCTTGATTGAGGAAGTGAAATGAATTTATTGTCAAACTAATGGGGTAGCCTTAAGGACATCCGTTCTAGTAACCGACATATCAGCATGAAGGTCAAGTGCTCTTAAGATTGGCACTAATTCCATCCACAATCACCTCAAAACCCAATTAGAAAAATTTTCTTTTTAGTATACCTCATTTTCCCTTATTTTGTAGCCAAAACATGTCAAACTTTATTTTTGGACATATTTTTGTCACATTTTATTGCCTTTTAACTGTGTTATGACATAATGTATTTTACGGTATTGATCGTTGCGAATTATGTAAACAAAACTTTCTCCAACAAAATTCACTTCTTATCCATAAAGTATCTGTCCTTTAATTCTTCCCATGCTTGAACAATACGTTTTTTCTGCGATATCGCCTGCAAATCTAAATATTCAATATCCAACTTATCTTTGTA
This sequence comes from Alicyclobacillus tolerans, assembly GCF_021739485.1. Lineage (GTDB taxonomy): Bacteria > Bacillota > Bacilli > Alicyclobacillales > Alicyclobacillaceae > Alicyclobacillus_K > Alicyclobacillus_K tolerans_A. The sequence goes on along the minus strand of NZ_JAJFNK010000008.1, from coordinate 156,983 downwards.
TGCAACAAGCAGAGTTTCTGCTATCTCCATATCCAAAACAGATTTCCAGTACACCCCATACCGGAGTCGTTCTAAAATTAAATCTTCGATCCCGATAACAAAAACTACAACATTCTCAACAATGACTTGATTGACTTTTTCTAATGAACCATGCAATTTTTCTCCAACAATCTCAATCGGTAGATCTAAACCTCGATGATACCAGTGTTTACCACCTATCTTTTTAGGTTCAAAACCGACGATCTCTAAAAAGCTTAGAAATGACATCATTTCATCGACCACAATATCGACGTCCACAGTAGGATGCGTACCAAACGTATAAACTTCGACCGCAAGCCCACCCACCACAACGGGACGGATACCGATTCCACGTAGACAGAACGTAATGTGCCCAATCGCTTCGATATTACGTTCAAAAGAGGGCGATTGTTTGGACAAACGAATCAAGTGTTCACGAGTTGAAATTATAAGCTCTCTATCTAAGTCGGATAGTGATCTTTCTTCCGTCATATTGAACCCTTCCTTTCCGACTTTCTTCAGCCACTCGTTCTACAACAATCCAACGTAATAATTCACTTTCCACAGGATCCCTAGGTTTTCGTCGGATTCGTTTATTTCTTGGAAAACGCTCGGAAAGGACTAAGTTATTCGGCTTATTTCTGTGCAAATCCTCTAACTTCACGTACCTCAAACTGACACACCCTTTTTCGTTTCTATTCACTCACTTTTTTAATATATTATTCAGGTTTTTACGGGCCTTTTCCTGATCTAAAAACTCTCGAAACTGCTCCATCGTGATACCGGCATCAATGAGTTCTCGAAGTACCTGCAACCATTCATTGTCCAATACAATGTTGTCTTGCAGTTGGCGTTTTTCCGGTTGTCGTTCAAATAATAGCTTCCCGTTTGTTTGCATTTTATCAATTTCACTTTTTGTACATTGTTGAACCCAATACAAATCAATCGGTAACAATGTATTCGTATTATCCAAAATATATTGACATATTTCATCCCATTTAATAATAGTAATATTGGGGGCATCAATGGCAAGTTCGATCGTCGAGGACTCTTGACTCTCTGTTGTCCATGAACTTAACAATGTAACTCGTTGTATTTCAGGAAAGACAGAAAACGGTGGAAAAATATTTATCAAGTCGTTATCCCCATTGCGACCCATTTCGCATCACCCAGTCTCATCGTTGTGTTATTAACCCACTTCTTATGGACAACCTAACAACCTTCTCAACTCATCTTTCGAAACCTCCGGTAAACGTTCCAACACCTTTTTAAGACCGATGTTATACAAACACAATATTGTAAAACGTTCTAACGTAGTTGGTGTATCGCACTGGATTCGATCATCCCAGTACTCCATTTTCTCAGGACAAAGTTCTTCGAATTGTTCCGTTGTTAAGGTATGGGGATCAGTTGTAGGAACGATGCTTAACATCAGTTTTTCACAATAAGCATCATATTCATCCAACGTGGTATATTTCGGTTTGTAGTCCATCTCCATGTCACACACTCCCAGTTACATTTGAGGAGGTCTCTACTAACATTGTAACCCATCTTCATGGATACCAGGCTTCCGTCACACATTTGTCACAATATAACACTTAGTTTTTGACGGTCACTTTCACCCGACTCACCAGCATTTTCATGGTCATAATATCAGACTTTAATTCTACAAAATCACTTTTCAATGTCGCCAGTTCCATCTTCAATTCCGACACTCCTCTCAAGAAAACCACCATTAACTTCTCCAAACATTCAAATCTTTCGTCCATAAATCCTCCCCAAAACCGGTTTTTAGGATTATTTTAAGGAAAATGCCTTTGTCATGATTCATCTCATATTGCCGTGATCGAATCGGGCCACGACCTTCACAGCCTCACCCGTTCTTTCATCCAACAGCCGAACTTCAACTTGATTATACTTAGCATATTTGGAGACTTGTCGAGCTACAGCAACGGCGTCTTCAAGATTTGAATATCGTGCGCCGTTCAACTGCATAGGTGCACAAATGACGTAAATCGGTTCTGAATTCGACATCTTTACGACAGTCCTTTCATGAAAAACTACTTTTGAATTATGAAACTTCAGCAAAACATAAATATCATCTCACATTTCTCGTAGAATCCCTATTCGGCATCAACTGGTAAATCATATTCTCGTTTTAAGTTGTAATACATCGTGCTTCCATGTCGGTGAAAACCTGCTTTTTTGAACTCCGATATCGTATATTCATAATCCGTTTTTAAGTCTAAATCTAGGCATACAAAATCCGCGTTAATTCTTGCCAAAAATTCCAAAAGGGATTGCACAGTATATTTCCCGTAATCCATCATCTCTAAATAATCGTCCTTTTGAACAACGAATTTAGTTATAAAAGCAACTTTTCTCCTAGAAAAATTGAACCAATCTAGATCGTAGTAGGCATTCTGCACTCCCACATGAAGCGCCCTTTCCACTAAATGATCTGGGGTATGTATAGATCTCTTAAAATCAAGGATATAAAGCTCAATAGCTCCTACATCTAAATAGGGGTTATTGTTTGTCTGTTCTCCAATCGTAACGTCCACTACGTTCATATAAAAAGTCATAATGGCCGATGCCCCCCGAAACATCGTGTGAATATCCAAGAATGGGGTTTTCATTAAATCAACGCTTTGTGTCTTTTGCGTCTGATTGTCCGATCCCTCTTTCAAAGGTTCTTTACGGAACGGAACAATTTTGCCATTTTTCATAGTTGAATTTCGCCCCTTTTCCAGTAATGATTTTTTATCTTTTCTCAACTATTTGTTGCATTTCTCGTGTATATATTAAAGTCAGTATTAAAATCAGTTCAATTTGAACTTAACCTTCCATTCACATCATTTTTTGTATCACAATCAAAGTATTCATCATCAATTCGTAATACCCAGGGATACGTCCAAAAATCTCTCTTGCTGTTTCTTCTTCATAAATATGACGCGCCCGATTTCGATCTTGAAGCATCCGAACCCACAATTTTTCATTCTGAATCCAATGAATCGCAAAAGCTTTTCGAAGCGCTTCCCTTGGACTTTCAACATCGACTCCATTATCCAATAGAGCGTACCGAAGTGTTTTCCAAAACAACTCGAAACAAAATTCAAAGCGTTGAAGCGTTCCATCGATGTACAAATCATCTATTTCATGTTTACAACCGTCAATTGCTTCTTTCAATCTCGCTAATGCTCGATCTAACTTGTTAATGGATTGACTTGTTTTCTCGTACAAATACGATCACCCTCTTTTTCTCTATATTTAATCTTCTTCAAGTGCAATTTTTTCCTCAATATCAGCTATTTTGTGAGTATGCCGATCTAGTCGTCTTCCAACGAGTAAAATATAACCTTCGATACGCTGGAGTGCATCTCTCATTTCCTCGAATTCGCTTTTCGGATCGTCCATCGAATTATTCATCTTTTGCTGGATTTCTCCCAAAGTTCGTTCCAATGAGGCCCGAAAGGAATCCATTTTCACTTCGAGCAAATCCACTCTTTCGTTTAACTTCCTCTCAAATTTGTTAATTTCGTTTCGAAAATCGCTTTTCATCTCTTCCAAAAATGCTTTTAATTCTGCATCCATTCAATGTACCCCCGATTGTATCGTAGAAATCTATTTAAAAACTTTCACCAAATTCACCGAAAACCCGTCTAGAACGATGGATTCCGCCGTATCGTATCCTTTTAAGATATTTTTTAATTTGTAACGATTTTCATCATCCAAAACGTAGATTAAAATCCCATTTTCGAATGGATTCACAATCCAATACTCCTTTACCCCATACTGCATATACAGATTCAACTTTGTGATGAGATCATGAGCTTGGTTTGTTGGAGGTAGAATTTCTATAATAAAATCAGGAACACCCATGTATCGGTTCACTGTGAGTCCCTTTTTATCACAAATAATACTCAAATCAGGAATCACGACTTGATTTTCAGGAATATCGGAACAGTGCAATTCTATATCAAAAGGGGAAGAAAATAACTCGTAAGTTTTCCCTTGCAAATACTCAAAAAGAGCAAAATGCAAGTGACTGGATATATGTTGATGTTGAGTGGATGGAGACGGCAAAAGATACACTTTTCCGTTGATGAATTCCAGGTATTCGTCGGTCGTTGTTCTAAGTTCGTAAAATTCATTGAGTGTTAACTTGTTTTGTGATGAGTTGAGAGTCATTGGTTAACACACACCTTTGATTGTATATACTTACTTTCTCATCGTACACAAAGGTGTTAGTACCTGTCCACCCTCCCAATACTCTTTCAAGGTTGTATCAATAGTCTGTAGATGTTTCCCCGTAATATCTATCCGAGTTTCCATCCGGTCTTGCCTTGGATTCGTAATTTTTAGTTGATGAAGAACTAATTTAAGTAATTCATTTATTTCGACTATATCTATGTGCTAAGACTTAATACCTGAAGTCCCTGAGAGGCTTCGATACGCCATCCCTAACATTCAAGTTAGTAATATTCAAGGAAAGAGACATTCATTTATGAACAATGAAATGAAACAGTATCTCGAACAGGCGTTTCAAAATCAAGACGCTATTCATTGCGATACCTCCCAATGAGTCATTTCCCCCAACCGATGATTTTACGCGGGGAGAACTTTAATAAAAGTGTCCTTTTATGGGTATTCAACATGAGGCTCATTGTTCCGGTTCAATTTTCTCCTTTAGTTCCAGCACTTCCATTTGGGTATCTGCATTGTGAGACTTAAATTATCAACCCGATATTCAATCCTGACAATACCTTCTGCATTCTTGACTTTTTATTGAAATGTTGCGTCTAGTTTTGTTTCAATTCGCTCTAATCTATCTTCGATAGTCTAAATTTTTCATCCGCACGTTTAAGCAATTTTGTTTCCATAGGTTTTAGTTTTTCATCCAAAAGTTGCGCTAAGGCTTGTACCAACTCATCGTTCACCTTTGTACCTCAACTGTTGTCATATTCATTCGATTCATTGGCTTTTAAGTAACTCCAAATCAATTCTTAATCCCGAAACTGCAACCGATACGTTTTGATCTACAATTCGAATAGTCCGATCTAATGTCATGACACGGTGTTCTAAAGAGCTTAGTAGGGTTTGCATGCCTGAGATAGAGGATTGTAAACGTGCCTCAACATCGTCAATCTTCTTGTCCAGTTCATCGATTCGTTTGTTAATTTTATCAAACTCAGCTTCAAGGAATGTTTTTAGTTCGCTATCCATGTAAAAAACCTCCTACTTTTAGAGAATCATATTTTTAAAATGGTTCACAGTCTGTTATGATAAATGTATCACCTTCTATAAGGAATGGTGGGGGCTGAAAGGCCCGAATCCGAGAGTTAAATGCTTACAGTATACGCCTCATTTTTAATATGAGGAATGTCATATACAAGGCTCTCAGGAACTTGAGGAATCAAGTTTTAGCATAGTTCGGTATCCATTTACAAACCTCCAATTATTGAAAACCTAATTTTCAAAATCATTAACCATCCGTTACAATATACGTATCACCTTCTATTAGGAACGGTGGGAGTTAAAAAACTCGAATCGATAGTCGTATTCTTACTCGTATATGCCTAACTTTAATGTTAGGGATGATGTATCGAAGACTCTCGGGGACTTGAAGTTAAGTCTTAGCACCCATCTGTAACACGCTGTGACAATTCTTCTAGTTCGCCCGTGATAAGTTCGTTATCTCCACCAACCAACTGGTTTAGTATTTCCTCCAGCACGAGCAGTTTTTCAGGTGGTAGGTGGTCAACTAATCTATGCAGTTCATCTTTCGATATTGCCAAACGTACCAACTCCTTCGAATGATGTAAGTGCGTGCTCAGGGATTTATCAAAGAGACGATTTTAAAGCACTTTCAGAAGTTAGACATCCAACAATTTCTCCAAATCTTCATCAGAATCACACAAAGCCACACGCAAGACAAACGGAAGATGATGCTTGCGATTACTCGCATTATGATACAATTGAATGTTTGTCAGGTATTCTTCGGTATAGACCTTTAATTGTTCGATCAAGTCTGTTTTGGCTTCTTGTACGGTATCCCCATTTGCGTATATCCCTAAAACATCTAGAGCGAATGTGATGGAGCCATTTTCTTCGTGAAGTAATTCGGGTTTTAATGAAAATTTCCATAGTGGGTCTTTTTTAATATTTTCTTCTTCCCATTCAAGTTCACTTTTTTCTGACCAATGTCCAGAATCATTATCACGGTGAATGACTGCATCTATGAATTGGTAGACGAATTCAATTTCAACCGGGTCATCAATTTCATCAATCAATCGGTGGAGATCGTCCTTACTGACAGTCACGAAAATACCTCCTAACGTTGTCAATCACCTTTTTCTCTCTCATCCAAGGCTCTTTCGAAATCAAACATCTTTACTTTCATGTATCTTTGTTCCGACTTCATATTGTTAATCTGTTGGTGCAAGTCCGTAAATCCCGCCTCCATGCGATTGTCCAAGTCAATTCGAACTCTGTCCAATTCTTCTATTATCGTTTTCGAAAAACCTATTAACATTTCATTAATACGTTCATGTTGTTTTTGAAACGCCTGATCGAGATACTGTCTCATTTCTTCATTCATCAATGACACTCACCTTTCCTTTTCCTTGTTTCATTATGATTCAAGAGCACGTATTACTGACGATCTTTCAGTTGTTTTAGTTCTAGTTCGTGACGACCAAACATTTCAGCAAGATGTTGATCTCTAAGGTGTAAACTTGAAATGTCATGTTGCAACTCTTTTAATTGACCGAGAATTTCCTTTGCGAAGTCGGTAAGCATAGAACGAATATCTTCTCGAAGCTGATCCATTTGCTGATTCGTGTCCGTTTTTATACCGTGAACTTGTTTTTGAATTTCGCTCTGCAAATTCGCTTGCATATTTTCGAAAAACATTGTTAATTCGGCATCTATGTGAAAACCCCCTATTGTTGAAAATCTAATTTTAAAATTCAATAACACTTTGTTACAATATACGTATCACCTTCTACTAGGAATGGTGGGAGTTAAAAAACTCGAATCGAGAGTCGTGTGCTTACCAGATACGCCTAACTTAAATGTTAGGATTGACGTATCGAAAACTCTCAGGGACTTGAAGTATTAAGTCTTAGCACTGAAGTAGTAGGTCTTAGCACTGTTCACTCAAAAATCTCATGAACACTTAACACATATTCATTATTCTCCAAGCTCCATTGAATTTTATCATCGTTTTCCTTTGTGTAAACCTGATTCAATTGATACGTTTTTTCACTCAAAACGTATTCCTCTACGCATTCGTTTCCTGCATCGACAATCCAATACAACGGTACACCATGTTTTTGATACAGATTCATTTTGAAAAATCGATCATTTCGAATGGATGATGGCGACAAGATTTCCGCAATGAATTTCGGAACCCCAACAATATGAACCCCAATTTGGCTGTAATCGCAAATCACAAACAAATCCGGTTCTACACCACCATCTTTCTTTTTTCTTGCGTCCTCTTCTGTAAAAAACAGCCCAGTAGGTGCAGGGAAAAGGTCACATTTATCGCCTTTCGATTTCATTTGATTTCCGATTGATACGATTAAGTTTCTGGCTACTCTTTGATGAGTTGGACTTGGGGGTGACATTAACAAAATTTCACCATTAATAACCTCAAATCGACGGTCAGGATACAATTGTTCTGCTTCTTCATATGTGTAATGTCGATTCTGCGGTTCGGGCATGTCTTAAAGACCTCCTAACACATTTTTGTTCTTGTGTTACTTTGGGTGCCACTCGCCTTTAAGCGTGAGCAGAATGTCAAAGATACTCATTGTTCTGGTTCAATTTTCTCCTTTAGTTTCAGCACTTCCAATTGGGTATCTGCGTTTTGACGATTCATGATTCGCATCGTGAGATTTAAATCATCAACCCGATGTTCAATCTTGACAATTCCTTCGGCATTCTTACCCACTTGTTCGAATGTGTCATCGACTTTTGTTTCGAGTCGTTCTATTGTTTGCTTGATTTCTTTGATGTCGATTTTCACTTTGGATTGACTATCTTGCATTATACTGATTTGGGTTTCAAGGTTATCAAAACGCGATTGAAATTGCGACAATTTTTCTTGTATATTTGTTTGCATATTTTCGAGAAATGACTTCAATTCGGCATCCATGTGAAAATTATCAACTCCTGTTTTCGGAAGGTGCTTTACATGTCTTGAATGGCAAGTTTCTCTTGGATATCTGCAATCTGGTGGGTATGACGATCAATACGTTTGTTCATTAACGATACGCTACCTTCAATTCGATCAATAGTTGCTTGAGTTTCTTTCGTCTCATTTTTCAACTCTTCAATGTTAGTTTGAATTTGTTCGATTTTATTTTGCAGGTTGGATACTATAGAATTAGTTTTCCCAACAATTCCGATTAAATCTGTTAACATCTGATGCATCTGGTTGATTTTCTCTTCCATCGTTAAGTTCCTCCTTGACACCTATCACGAAAATTTTTGAAAATCTGATTTTCAAAATCATTCACAATTTGTTACAATATATGTATCACCTTCTATTAGGAGTGGGGGCTGGAAGGCCCGAATCGAGAGTCGTGTGCTTACCTGTATACGCCTAACTTAAATGTTAGGATTGACGTATCGAAAACTCTCAGGGACTTGAAGTATTAAGTCTTAGCACATAAATCCACCATCTCACGTATAACATTTTCTTTGATGGATATAGGCAAAGTTCTTTCTGTCAGAACATCGACTTTTTTACCTAATACGTCCTCCAATTCTTGCCTCAGTCCAATTCGATCCAAAAGATTTGGCTCAGTGAACTCAACCAAGAAATCGATGTCACTTTCATCAGTTTCTTCGTTTCTTGCTTGTGACCCAAATACTCTGATTGATTTTAACTTGTATTTCTGAACCAATTTCATAATATCCCTCTTGTGTTCTTGGATTACCTTATCCATGTGTGGAAGCCTCCTCACCTACTCTTAGTATACCATAGTTCCCGAAATTCCAACAATTGGATTTTGTACTCTGACTTAGGAACACGAATACTTTCTGTTAAGTTTTTTCGTGAGGCTTTACCCCGATATCCCCGGCCATCCCTGCCGCAAGGCAGGTCTAAAACTTAACAGAAGGTATATTCTGTTAAGTTTTTATTCCGTGTTAATAAAGAAAAAACCGTCCTGAATTGTTGAATCGGACGGCTCTTTATGAGGTGACAGCTAGTATATTATACCACAGGATGACATAGTATATACCCATTCAGACGGACTATCATGAGCAGTCCCGTTCGCTTACAAAACTGACTATCCGATCGGGTATTATAGATTGAAATTATGTTGTGGTAACATGCTTATTGTAGTTGATCCACTCCTACCTCAACCAAAAGGACCGTCATGACCCCTGCGGTCCTTTTGGTGTGCTCCATACACTCCAAACACCGGGAACTATCTATCTTTACGCTCGTAGGCCATGACGGCAATGAGGAGAGCCAGAACGAGGATAATCAGGGTTAACCCCATTACTTCATGCCTACTTTCGTAACAACCTATCCGCTTACCTTCTTCCGCAACAGTACCAACCGTGCCGTAGCCTCTCCGTTGAGGAAAGGATAAATTCCCGTTGGATGAACGTAAAACACGGTTTTCATTACTTGAATTTCAGGCGTTACTTTAACTAATTGTTGTCGATACGGACACCACGCTAACGGACTTTCTTCTGGATTACTTCTGTAATCGTTCAATCGCTATTCAACCCTTATTCCCCCAGACCTCTGTTCTAATCCTCACCTGTCTCCATATTCACGATACTACGAAGGACATGTCAGAATCTGTCGGAATGGGTCGAGTCGAATTTTATCAAAGAAAGAGGTTTGGTGTTGTGTTCTCTGAAAACGCCGTCAGATAGCCCCAGGCTCCCGCAGGGACTATCTGACGTGTTTGCCTGTGTCGCATCACAGAGTGGTTTCCGTTCGGGATAAATCAGATGACACAGACATGATTATATTCTATTCCAAATCATCTGGATGTAATCATGTTAGGAATAACTGTTTGATCAACTTTATTATGGGAATCTTTTGAATTTTATGATCCTAAGTAAAAGTAAACCGAGCGATACACATCACTCGGTTCACCTATATAGCGATATACACGAACGTTTCAGCCCCTCATACGATTGTCCATCAAAGCCAAAATTTAATAATCTTGCCCAAAGCCTACGACGCCAGCGCCTCCTTGTCACGATCCTCATCCCTAACCTATGCGGCATGTTATTGATCACCTGAGGGGCTGATGCATCATTTAAATTAAAATCGAATATCCTAGCCCATTGGACTCACCCCTTCGTATGATATTCCCTTTAGTATGAGCGTTCTAGCTCGAAAGAACCTGATCCAAAGGAACTATTTATTCACCATATAGTCGGGGTTATTTCCCATATCCAATAAAGGACTCCCTTGCTGGCGAGTCCGCTTTTGCAATCCACTCTGAAATCAGATTTGCTCTGCCGCTAATCTGGAGTTACGTTCCACTGAATGGAGGGAAGTGGCGGTTGGGACATACGCATCTATATAATATTAAAGAGCCGTATGTCCGCATGAGAGTAGATATTTCCCATTTATTAGGTATTCAGAAAATCTAATTTTCAATTTGTTGCCATATGTGTTGAATTTAACTAATTCATTAATTTCCAGCTAGTCACAAACTCAACATCATCAAAATATCTTTTTATGGATATGAAGTCAACCAAATTTCATATTCACTGACTTTCAAAATACGATTTTACATTTTTGTTGACCTATTTGATAAAATCCGCATTTCCATTTCATTTTATTCATACTATTTTGATAATTTTTTATAACCAACTCAAATAAGTGACCGCTCTAGCGCTCACTTTTTAAAATTGATTTAATTTTGGAATATCACTTCATATTAGCCGAACACAAAATCTCGCGAATAGTAGTTTTCAGTTTCGACATCTATTTCACGTAGTGTATCATATAGATTTAAGATCTTCATCAGCTTGCTTGTTAAAGACTCAGTTTTCTTTTTCTTCTCCGGTTTTTCCTTTTCGTTTTGTTCACCTTGTTCGAAATAATCTTTAACAAATTCCCAAAATCGGACGTCATTAAAATATCTTCGTAGCTGTCTCTCACTTCGCCCGATTTTTTCCGCTATTGCTTCTCTTTGCTGACGAGTTAACGCCAAAACATACGATTTGAACTTTTGAAAATTAGTTCCAGTCTTCTCCACCACCATATCAACAAGATTATGGATTTTGTTGAACATTATTTCCGTTCGTCTTTCGACAGGAATATTTGGGTTTTTATACTCCCAGATTTCATCTACTTGTGGCAAAATGTCGTCCCACAGTAACAAGGGGTCTGCAAGATTGTAGATAGTTAACGGGTTGTTTTCATCACGATTCACTGGCCGTCCCCGATGTATAGTTTGGTAAAGATCCGCTGTGTTGGATTTTCGTATCGCCTCGTCTAAATCTTTGTCACCCGTAGAATACGTGGGTATCCAATAGCCACTAATGCTTGGCTCCCATATCGGTATTGCTTGCGGGCTGATCCCTTTGCCTGTCAATGTCTGATATTTTATAATGTTGGAGTCTACATTTTCACGATAGTTCATGACAATGAGTACATCTACGTCTTCAAATTTATTTGATGCCAGATGATCCTTTCCATACCACCCGCATACAACGCCGGGGAAATCTTTCTCTAACTTATCTTTTATCACCCCTTTAATACCCAAGACACCTATCTTAGCTGTCTTGCCGTGTTTTTCTTGTATGGCTTTTATAAAAGTTTTTGCTTTTCTGTAGAACGGTTCACCTCTCATTTCGGACATGGACAATCCTACATTTGTCACAAGAACCATCTTAACATTTTCATTTTTCTTAATTCTAATTTCTTTGAAATGCGGTTTTATCGTATTTTTTGTAATGTCACACCATAATTTTTTGTGAGCACTTGCATCCAACACGATAGCACCCATTTGCGATAAAAATCGTACAATACCTTCGTATTTCTCCGTTACAATCAGGTTCCCACTTTCGATAAACAATTCACACTTACGATTTTCATCAGTAAAATATTTTTCATCAAGAAAAATTCCGTACTCAGGATAGTACCGATTTAAAATAGCTCTAGCTAGACTATTTAAGCCTACTTGTGGGACGTCCGTGTCGGTCGGGCGTTCAAATTCTGTGATTCCAAACGAGTCACTGAGAGCTATGATGTAGCTTAGACCGGTACATACCTCATCCTCAGGAACCTTGCTCAATAGTTTGGTTATTACGGTATCCGTAGATTTTAAGTTTTTTTCACTCGGGATTTGTTCCACACTCTCGCGAAGCGCTTTGAGGACTTTCAAAGCAAGTTCCGCTTGATATTGCACGTTTTCGGCGTTTCCGGATTGTAATTTAGAATATAATTGCTCAAATTCACGAATATAAAACGACATGGTATTAGCATCCAGCACAATCGTCTTCATCAGGTTCGAGGTGATATCTTCATCCGCAATAATCTTATGGATTGGTCCAAATCTCTCCGTTATAACGCCCTCAGGATTGCCGTCTTTATCTTCCATTTCATGGACCACACTCGCTAAGGCTTGGTGAGTCCACAGGATGTACTCGGCTTGTGTTGCTTCCTCATACTGTGAAAAATAGCCTTCAGTTTTACACCAGACCTCCTTAAACATACATGTTTTGCATAAGCTGTTCTCCACGTTATGACCACGATTCCCCAGTTCGCGCGCCTTTACGTGTTGTTGGCACGTGTCTTTGTCCCTGCCCCGCATATGATAAAAACGATGTTTCTGATCTTCAGGTAATTTATTGTAAGATTCATCGATGATATCATGATTTCGCATTAAGACCAAAAATCGACCATGGTGTTTGTTATTCAGTAAAAAATTCCTTCGTAATTCCGACGTTTTGCCTACACCTGCATCAACTAAAATAACCTTCGAACCAAAGGTGGGTTGATAGATGGTGTCCTCCATCAGCGCATAAAGATAGTCTCTTGCGGTCTCGACATCGACAGTATGAAGTTCTTTGTCTTCATGTATCTTAAAATACTCGTTTATAAAATATTTCTTCTCGAATGGGAGCATTTTTACCGATCTTCGTCTTCGAATATCTTCCATTTTATGGGTTTTCCATGTAATAGAAGCTTGCGCTCGGATTGCATCGTCGATTCCTTTGTATTGGTCGTCCCAATCTCCCAATAGTACCGTGATTCCTCGCGCAACAAGTTGATTTGCTAACCACTCAGTGTTTTTCTGAACCAGTTTGCGGATTCGTGGGTCATGATCCCGGTCTGGAGCGAGTAGAACCTTAGAAATTTCGTTATCAAGTTTCCTTTTAATAATTTTTTCTACTAAGTCATCTGAATGGATGTTGTGAACACCGTTAACCCCAATTGCGTATCTAGCAAAAGTCGCCTGTGCTCCGGTATACGCCTTTGCCATACCCTCGGTGACGATCAAACTCTTTTCGGGTAAAAGATAGTCATTTTCATAAAATCCGAAGCCCGAAACTTGTTTATGTGCCCCATATAACGAGCTATATTTCGGCTTTACATTGCGGCTAGTCAGACGAATTTGGAAAGATTTTATCCGCATTTCTTGGGACAAAAAAGGGATAAGAATTCCTTTATGATGTAAAGTCCAAACTGGATAAGGTCTTGCACCGTTTGAAATTATAACTCCGGGGATGCCTTTGAGATAGTCGATTCCCTTTTCTTTTGCTAGGTCTTTCAATAAATCGTTAATTTTCTTTTTGTCATTGCTGACCATACCTAGAGCTTTACATGAGTTTTTATCCAATCCCCATTGGTGTTGTGCGAACTCTACATGTTCCTGTTCTAACGTTAATCCAGCTTGGATCACGCTATAAACGTCGTGCATCCGTTCTAGTTGCTCTTGATCAAAAATCTTCTCTTCTTCTGCTGTATATCTTACATTAAAGTCATTGGGTTTACGGTTCTTAAGATCGTATCGAATCGCGCCTTGACTTGCACAAGCACGATACATTCTTCCGTTAATTTCTCGTTCTGTACCGGGTAAATCGTCCGAACGATGACAGCGAATGGAATGGGTGTAACGGTGTTCACCACACCACGAATCCTCATGTTGACAAACTGGGCAGGGGTTTTTACCCCCAAATGCTTGCCATTTCTTCTTTTCCTTCATTTTTCATCCTCCCTTACCGGGAGGGAAAAGCCAGACCAGAGTGCTACACTTTTAACGGCAACGGTTTCGAGTTAACTTTTTAAATTATTTTTCCAATTTCCCTTGCCTAACACGAGAACAGGTGATATACTATTCTCAAGCGAAAATTATTGGTCTGGGCCTCAGCGTTTGCACCGCTGAGGTTCTTCTTTTCCCTCACTTTCATGTAGTCCTGATAGAGTTGGCTCCACTTGCGGCGGGTCGTCGCTTCGTCGCTAAAACTTACGAGCTACAAGCTGGATACTACTAGGTTAACAGGTTATATTTTTTTTACAATTCGTTCTGATTCGACGCGATAGAGTAACTAGATTGTGATTTCGGCGTTTTTTGAAGAAAAAAGTGAAGAAAATACGGTTTTAGATGCTAAAAATCGTGTTTATCCGATATTTTATTCGGATTTGATTGTTTATGGCGATTCTGTGACATTTTTGTCGTAGGTTGCGCCGAGGTTTTTAGGGGATATATGATATGTTTGTAAGTCCTCAATGTCCCCTGCCCCCAACTCTACGGGTTGGGGGCTTCAATTTTACGAGATTAAATTGACTGTTGTTTGTTAATGGACTATACTAAAGTTGTACAAGGCTTATTGTGTGGTGGTGTGGTGAAGCCCCTGTTCCAGTTGCAGGGGTTTTACTATGGATTATCGTGCAATTAAACATATTGTGTCGATTTCATGAAATTTTTTCATTTCCTCGATACATAAAATCATCCATATTGCAACTAATGAAGGTGGTTTTTATAATGTAAGGCAGGTAAATAAGTACATGGGAGCCATGAAGTCGAATCTGTATGTGGGCACTTGGATTCGATGGAGCGAGTAGTGCAACCGACCAACTCAAAAACGTTTTGAGGGTGATCGGTCATTATGAAGCAGTCAAAAAAAGTAGGTCGACATCGGCGGGCAGTTTCTCTTAAAAAGCGGATTTTTATAGGTGGAACTGCCGCGCTTTTGGTCTTATTCGGCGGAACTGTCGCGTATGCGGATGCTACAGGTACAAACCTATCCAATCTTGTAGTTAGTTTAGTCGATCAAATTACCGGGAGTACTCAACAGACGGCGACATCCGATATCAGTAACTTGAGCGCCAAATATAAGACGGCAACAGATCAAGCCGTTCAACAACTACAGAATACTACGCAAAATACCATTCAGTCGTACGAACAACAGCAAATTTCAAATGCCAACGCGACGTTAAACTCATATCTTCAACAACAATCCCAACAATTAAACGGAGTTGCCAATCAAGAAGTTCAAAAAGGCGAACAGTCGATTCAGAGTCAAGTTAATCAGGGTGTCCAGAGTATTGAACAACAGATTCAAACTGAGTTGCAGTCTCAATTGGTAAAAGCCCAAGGACAAGGTCAATCAAATAACCATTAAAATTTCGCGTACGTACGTATTGACTTTCGCGTAACATTCAGATATTGTCTATTTTTAAGGGTGATACGCGGTTGATAGCAAAGCCCCTGCAAGCACATGCAGGGGCTTTGCTGTGAGATTTTTTGGGGTTATTCCTCGTTGTTATTTCGAACCATTCAAATTCCCCGGAACTGATTTGACCAGTTGTCCTGCATTTGTTTTTTTCGTCGTTATAACCGATGGTCGTAGAATTCGCATGTTCTCACCTCCTTCATTGATCTTCACTTGCAATAAGATCCAATACCTTTTTAATTTTTCTCTTTTCGGATGGGCATGGACGTAATCCGGTTTTCATCCGATACAATGGACAGTGATTCCCTTGGCAAGATGGACGATAAAAACAGGAACGACAACCCGTATCCTCGATATCTCCAGAATTCACCCAATGAGCAATCTTTGGCTCGTCCAGATCTAAAGTCCCATCGGATCGTATTTTTCCAACTTGATTCACGTCTTCATCCAAGGCACATGTACATTTATGGAGTCTCCCGTTGGCTCCAAAGACCAATGAATGGGGCTTAGATGCATAACAAACCGAACCGCCGGGTAAAAGAGAATTTTCGATGATACTTGCCATACTTAGTCCCGATTCAATGGCTAATTTCGTAAATTCCCAAATCGCCAAATTCGCCGTTCGGTCATCACAAACGGGCAATTTATCGTCATTCATACCACCCCATCGGCCTACAGGACGGAAAAACATTTGAAATCTCTTATCCCCACTAAAATGCCGAGCTAGAAACTCAATGAGTTCTGGAACTTGATTTAACGTTTCCATGTCAAAATTGACTCGTATGTAAATTTCAAATTCTTCTGGAATCGATTGGGCATTTTTAAGGTTTTCGATAATTTTCGAGAAAGTCCCACCTCCATGAACCAAAATACGCCTACCGTCATGGATGTGTGCTAATCCGTCCAGAGTAATCATAAATTGCCGTACGTTCCAGCTTAATAAGTGGCGAAACAGATCTCGGGTTAAGAAATAAGCATTCGTTGCAATATCCGATGAGTAATGGAAGCCATATTCGTAAGCCCGTTCCTTTATGTATTCCGACAATTCCTCAATCACATCTGAAGCTAACAGGGGTTCTCCACCAAACCAACTCACAGACAAGGTACGAACAGTACCAAGTTTAGAGTCTAATAAACGCTTGATACCATTTACGGTATCCCTCGACATCTTCCCACGTCCGAAAGTTTGGTAGCAATACGTACATCGGAAATTACACGCCTCCGTCGGCATGATAATCCAATGGATCACGTCCGGGTTTCGTAAAGATTCACGAAGAGCTTTGGCACGTTCATCTTCGTCCACAGAATCCGGTACAAGAAATCCTTGTTCTTTAAGAGTAAGAAAGTGGGTGGATAAGTTTTCGATTGTGCCGTGTTTTGTCAACATAGACAGAATTTCAGATTTTTCATTCGAGTCTACCTCTATGATGGCACCGGTAAAAGTATTATAAAGAAGGAGGTGACCGTCTTCTGTAGATGATCGGACATTGTAACGGGATGGAATCCATTTTTTGATTCGGTGAATATCGTGCATATCGTTCTCCTTATCGAGAAATTAATCTTTTTTGATGAGTCCTAAAAGCCATAATATGAGGCTTATGGCAACAAAAAGAGCAACAAACCAATTCGACGTCAGATCGGGTAACAACGGAGTGGTTGGGTAACTCCCGGTGTGAGAAAATGCAGACATTTGTCCAATCCAGACGTAATATGCGATAAATCGTTCAAACGTATATAGAAAACCGCCCGAAAGCAAAAAACAAGAACTCAGAACGTAATACGCGGATTTTTTCATGTTGGTCATCCTTCAAAGATACAGATGTGCATTAATTCCTTTTTACCGTAGCTAACTGTTCTCGACACGCCTCGCAAATGTACTTTTCTTTGTACAAAATGATATTCGTATTTTTCCCGCAAAACACGCACGTAGGGGTATACTTTTGCAGGATGATACTCGCCTCATCAACATAGATTTCCACCTCATCAAATTTTGAGATGCTTAATGCTCGCTGTATTTTAATTGGAATCCGAATGCGTCCCAGAGTTTCTATTTTACGAACAAAACGATTCGGTGTCATATGAAATCTCCCCCTCTAAGGATATCCTTTATTTCCTACATCGTAATGATACAGATGGACTATTATAAGTGACTGTCCATGATTCGAAATGTCTATGCAGTTTGTTTCTCATAATCAGAGGTATACAATTTGATATGTTCCTTGCTTTTAGTTCCAGTGGATATCCCCACGAGCTTTCACACTGTATCCATAACTCGCGTAATTTGCTAAAGAAACTTTATAGATTCCTTTTCCACCGGGTATCATGTAGTTAATATTAGAATGGTAGTTCCCCATTGGATTTTCCCAATTGTAGACCTTCGTAACGATTCCGTAAGAATCTATTTTTGAGAAGACAATCGCGAATGACTGTGCCCCACCGGAATAAGACGAAAAGATTCCAGTCAAAGAAACATGCCCATTAGTGTAAATGGTTGTCAGATAACTAGTTCTTTGTGGAGCGATAGTTACGTTGAATTTGAAATGCCCACTTTTGTTCACTGCATTCCCAGAAAAAACTTTCACATAATTTGATGTGCTATTGTGTGTATATGAGGACATAGGGACAGGTAGGTATACATTTTCGTTGGTAGTTTGTTGTGTATTACATCCTGTCAACGACCCCATTGTTGTCATAAAAAGACCGATTGTTATCCATTTTTTATATAGCTTCATTTTGATCATTTTAATGCTTGACCTCCCTGTTGTGTACAGGAAGTTAGACGTTTTCACTTGAGATTTTGTTACGTGACACTATGTGAAACAGTCACAGGTATCATGCAGGTTGTACTGCAATACCCAACAACTGTAACGTTTGTACGTTGACATTCCTGTCATGGATAGGTCACGTTAAATCTGTGGTTTTCTTATAATTCAACCACCACGCATGAAACTCTTCCGCAGGGATAGGTCGACTAAACAAGTAACCTTGAATGATATTGCACCCGACATGTTCTAAAATTTGTAACTGTGTCGAATTCTCAACACCCTCTGCAATAATGGATAATTTGAGGCCATTCGCAATCCCAATAATCGACTCCACAATTGCCCGATCACTTGGATTTTCAAGAATTCCATCGATAAATGAACGATCAATTTTTAAAGAATCAATGGGAAAATGCTTCAGATATCCGAGAGAAGAATATCCGGTTCCAAAATCGTCAATGGCAATTCGGATACCGAGTGCGTCCAATTGTCCCAAGATTTCAATTACATCTCGGATACTATACATACTAATACTTTCGGTAATCTCCAATTCCAGATAATCCGGTTCCAGTTGAGTTTCTTGTAAAACTTGTGACACCATTTGAACTAATCCCTCCCGATGTTCAAAGAGTTGGGGAGATACATTCACGGCAACTCCCAAGTTAGACAGTCCTTGTGCATGCCACTTTTTTACTTGGGAACAGGCGGTTTGCAACACCCAACGGGTTAACGGCATCATCAAGCCGGTTTCTTCTGCAACTGGAATAAACTCTCCGGGGGAAACGATACCCCGAGTCGGATGTTGCCATCGCACCAAGGCTTCGACCTGCATCACAGAATTGGTTCGAATATTCATTTGGGGTTGATAATAAACCCGGAATTCCTCTCGTTCCAAAGCCTCTCGAAGCATTCTTGTTAACTCAAGCCTTCTTTGCGTTTCTTCATTCATTTCGGGCGAATAAAAGATGTATCGATTTCCGCCTAATTCCTTCGCGTGATACATAGCTACATCGGCATGCTTGAATAACTCGTCTCCATTTTCTGCATCGTCTGGATACACACTAATCCCAAGACTCGGTGTTAAAAACATGGGATTCTCGTTGACCATGAAAGATTTTCTAAAGGATCTTAGCATTTTATCTGCAAAGACCTTAATTTCCTCCTGATTTTTAGCACTTCTTAATAAAATGGTAAACTCGTCGCCTCCAATACGTGCAACAACGTCCTCACTATCTCTACAAGCTTGAAGACGGATTCCAACATCTTTCAGTACCAAATCTCCAACCATATGGCCCAAAGTATCGTTAATTAATTTGAATTGATCGATATCCACGAAAATGAGACCGAGTGTACCTCCGTTTAAGCGTCGATCGTCGATACTATTCGACAAATATTCATGAAACAAGCGACGATTGGCAAGCCCTGTTAACGCATCATGCCCTGCCAGATACATCAACTGCGCTTGGGCATTTTTAAAGTTGTATCCTATCTGGTCTTTTTCAGTAATTATTTGATAATATGAATCTTTTAAGCGCTTAAATTCAAGATCTATATTCTGTAACTCATCGAAATCTCCAACAGCTATTTCTCGAAACGTCTGTCTCAGAAGCATTACAGCGTTTTGAATGGAAAAATACAATCCGACCAAAAAATAGGTCTCAATACATAACAGAGCCACTATCACAATTCGGTGCTGGATTTGCTGGATAACGATCAACCCACCAAGCACAGGGAACGTACTCAATAATCCAACAAATAGAAAGCGAGCTTTATAACTCAACCGATTCATAAGAGAGATTGCTGGGGCAAAAAATGTCTTCATCTTGTTCTCCTTTGGTTGTCTAATAGCAAGATAATCCATGACATTCTTCTACTAATTTTGCCATATCCCTACACGATCTGCATACCAATTTTAAATACACCTGCTAGTACAAAAGGACTATTTCTGAGGGTTTGTACATTTTTGTTGGATCCATTCTAACCCAAACAGTCTCATCTATGTCTATCTACGACTAGTCCATGCTTAACTCTTACTGAGCCATACGGATTAGTCCATTGCGTTAAAACCAAAATAGCGAAAATGAACCTGTTTTTACTACTATGAACAGGCTAAAGTGAATGATGTTCATAAATCAACGACTTATACAAGGGGGACTTTTTGATGTTAAAACGCAGTTTGATTATTGCCGGATTGGGTGTTACCACAATGTTCGCCATTTCAGCCTGTGGCACGAATACGTCGCAACCTTCCGCATCCACAGCACCATCGAACTCAACCTCATCCACTGCTACCAGCAACACGACCAGCAATTCTTCCAGTACTTCTACATCCTCCACTCCGAAAACCGTCAACTTAACTATGAAATTGGTCACAGGAAAGATGGATGGTAAGCCAGGATGGCCTAAGTTCGAACCTGCGGATGCTACGCTCCCTGCTAACGCGATTGTAAATGTCACGGTCAAAAACTATGATGACGGAAATGCCTCGATTCCTGCTGGAGATAATAAAGTAACCGGAACTGTGAATTCTAACATGACGGTGGATGGAAAGACTGTGACCTCCGTGAAAACCGCAGATGTAGCTCATACCATTACCATTCCGACCATTGGACTGAATGTGCCGATTCCCGTTCGTTCATCGAGTGAAAAATACGATACGATAAAATTTTCATTTAAAACTCCATCCACTCCTCAAAAGTTAGATTGGCAATGTATGGCGACCTGTGGCTCTGGGAAGAGCGGTTGGGGTGGTGCCATGGCAACGGATGGATGGATGAAAGGCGTATTCACAGTACAGTAATCAACTTTTAATACGATTTTCACATGCCACCTATGGGAACTAGGTGGCATGTGTATTTTCATGTGATAGAATATCGAATGAGTGAAGCTCTTTCATCGGGTGATGACGTTCTGTGCCTTTGAACATGAATCTTGTATACAGGTTCGGTATCTACTACCTACTCGCTCAGATTGCATGGATCTACCTCTTATTCTTTCTAATACGCCGAAACTGGATTCATGTTCGATTTATTTTATTGTATACAACCATTTTGGAGACATTGTACATTATATGGCGTTCAACTTATACCTTAATTTTTAACTCTCCACTGAGCCTCGTGGCTTCTATTTTACTGTTTTCTGCTGAATTACTAGGTTATGTTCAACAAATGATTTTTTATCGTCTGATGTCCGCAAATAAAGACAAAAAACGTTCGCGAATTGACTCTTTGGAATACTGCCCTACGGTCGATGTTTACGTACCGACCTACAGTGAGCCTATCGAGGTATTACGGCGCACACTCACCGCATGTACGTATTTGGATTATCCACAAGAAAAGTTAGCAATCCATGTCCTTGATGATGGAAATCGAACCGAAGTTCAAGAACTAGCTAGAGAACTAGGTATTCGATATATTGCGAGACCAGAGCATGACCACGCAAAGGCCGGAAATTTAAACAATGCCTTACAGATGACTCATGGCGAATTGATCGCAATTTTTGATGCAGATATGGTGCCCAAATCCTTTTTTCTTCGTCAAACTGTAGGGTATTTCAAAAAACGTCGGATGAGCTTCGTTCAAACACCACAAATTTTCTTCAATCCAGATCCCTTCCAGCACAATTTGGTGTCGAACTCTCAAGTTTCCAATGAACAAGATTTTTTTATGATCGAAATGCAAAATGCAAGGGATCAGTTTAACGCCACTATGTTTGTAGGAAGTAATGCGATTTTCTCCCGACGAGCTTTAGGATCCATCGGAGGATTCCCCACTGGCTCCATTACAGAGGACGTGGCTACGTCTTTGCTCTTACATAGCAAGGGTTATAAAAGTAAGTTCGTCAAAAGTGTACTTGCAAAGGGACTTTCCGCAGAAAGTTTCAAAGAATTGGTGCACCAACGCGATCGCTGGTGTCGAGGGAACTTGCAATCCGCAAAACGATGGAATCCCCTCACAGTCCCCGGCTTATCCTTGATGCAAAGATTCATTTATTTCTCTGGGGTCATGTATTGGTTCTTTGGAATCCAAAAACTGATCTACATCCTTTCTCCAATTCTTTATTTAGACTTCGGGATTCAATCCATTCGCACCAATTTCTTTATTCTAGTCTTAATATGGCTACCTAGATATATTGCCAGCATGTTGAGTTTTCGAGTGTTGGCGCGAAACAGACGCAATATCTATTGGAGCCATATCTACGAAACGGCACTGACACCCGTGTTAGCCGTTTCAGCCGTATCTGAAACTTTCGGATTACGAAAGAGAAAGTCAAGAATCTTCCACGTGACGAAAAAGGGAATTGTGAATCGACGCCTAGAGATTACGTGGAACGTATTCATTCCTCAATTATTTTTAGGGTTATTCTGTGTCAGTGGCTTGGTCACCCAACTTGTCTTGGTAGCAAAAACTCATCACGTTGACAATTATGATTATATCAATGATTTTTGGGACATTTATAATCTAGGTGCCATTCTATTAAGTATTTTCACGAGTATTGAACAACCCAGATATCGTAAATCTGAAAGATTTTCAGCCAACTTGCCCTGCAAAGTACAACACGGAAAAGAGATGTATGAAGGGCGAACTATAGACATCAGTGAAACGGGGATTCGTATCGAACTCCCATTTTCACAAATCCAGTTTAATCAGTCTGTCAAAATTCACATCTTTGGTGTTTTGTCATCCCCAATCATGGCACAGGCCATTGTTCGGTCTCATGAGAACTTTCAATACTCATTTAAGTGGTTGGATATGAGCCAACAGCAATATAAGGAGATTGTCCAAATCATGTTCAATCAAGAAGAGGATGTCGAACGTGAATACCAATTGCATCCCGGTCACACATTTATAGCCACGGTCATGCGTGCATTGAAATTAAAGAACTTGCGATTTGAAATTTTCCGTTCACCAAGCTCTCGCAAACGGCGTAGAAACCGTTTAAGTACCAATGTATCGCTCAAGTCCCAACATCAATCTAGTTTGGATTCGTAAAAATGTGAAACTCACCGATGTACAGTATTCATAAAACACTGTATCTCGCCATCTTAACATCTGTTTTTTGAAGTGACCACTTGATTTTTCCCGTTCCCTTTTGCCTGATACAACAAAGCATCGGCACGTTGAAAAAATTCCTCCTTGGAATACTCCGGTCGAAATTCCTCCATTCCGATACTTACCGTAACGTAGCCATTGATCTCTTGAATGAATGTTGTAGCAATGCGATTTCGAATTCGTTCTGCAACCTTTTCGGCCTCTTCGGCGGTGATTTCCGTCAAAACAATCGCAAACTCTTCCCCTCCATATCGAGCTACAAAGTCTTGGGAACGAACTTCTGTTTGTATACAAGACGCAACCATTTTTAACACTTCATCCCCCGCTTGATGTCCAAATTGGTCATTCGTGTGTTTGAAATCATCAATATCCGCAATTAACAAATAAACGTTCATATTCCTTGACGCATATTCAAGAATCGAGCTTAAAAACTGATGAAATGCGCTTTGATTATAAATTTGAGTCAAACCATCCACTTTAGCCGTTCGTTCTGCAACCGTCTTTTGAATTCTAAGGTCTTGATTTTCATGGGATAAATCACTTAAAGATTTTTCAATTTCAACTCCACGACTTAGGATACCGAGTGCAATATATCCTCCAACGACAAGAACCATATCTATCGATACGAACTCAACGTACTTGGGATGCATCTTGGGAACAAACCAAAACAATAAACTGTATCCAAGAATGTTCAAGAATACGGTAAAGATCACTTTCTTCGTATTAAAAGAAAACATGGATACAATAAGAGGCAAAAGGACAAAACTCGATAGAAATTGTAGGTTGGAAACAGTTACAATCAAAACCATGACGAGAAAAGTCATGACTACAATCAGGACATTTTCTGCATTTGACGGTAAACTCCGTATCAAGACTTCCGATAGGGCAACAATGAGAACCTGAATCCCAACGGATAATACCACCGAGTGCTTGATGGTCAACGATTGACCGTGACGTATTACCAGAGAATTAAACCCTTCCAAAATTCCGAACAACACCACAAGTGACCAAAACCCATTCAAAACACGACGATTCCAACGTACCGATTTAAACGTTACTGATTTCTCATTTTGCTCTTCCAAATATGGCACCCTCATCCCATTTATCCATCCAGCTCCGGGGATTCGGGATATTCCAAAAATTTACTTTGTTGGTTAGATATACCCCCCCCCCCGTCCATTTTCTGGAAATCACATTCACTCATGCATAGTGCGATCGGATAATCCGTTCCGTTCACTCTCCGATATCCGGTCTTAAACAACCGATGCCACGGTTGCTGTTCTTGCATTCGATCACAACGTAAACAGAATACGTACGCTTGTCCCTCTGTCATCTCTTTATCTTCCCCCTTATCCTTTCAATGCCAAGAGCCTCTTTGCCGAAAAACGGGAAAGAGGCTTTTAATTCTCTATGTGATCCCGGGACTTAGCCATTCCAGTGAGTCTTTTGTAGAATTCTGCTCTCTTTTCGGATGGTCTGTATTGTTCTACAACTTTTGCAGACTCCCAATCCGTAGACGTGTCGACCTATCACTCGGAGTCCAACACGAAATACTTTCGATGCCAAGTCCGAATCCATCCGTCGATCACAATGTATACAGATAAAACGATCTTCTTCTACGGTATATCGACGCATTCCATCATCCCTTTACCCCAGACATTCACATCGAATATATACCATCAAATAAAGTAGTCAATAGTTCTATCCGACTATTTTTGGGATTAATCCACTTCCGGGTTTGGGTTATGCTCCCAATTGTTATCGTAACGTTTGAAACTTGGTCCCACCCAAACATATCCATCTGAATCCACTTTATATTGATACAAATCCAACGGACGTGGAGCGGGAGAATTCGGCGTATTGACACCATAATTATCATAATGACTTCCATGACACGGACAGAAAAACCAACTTTTTGGCCCAATATTGGGATCGTAACTGACCGATCCGGCCTTGAGTCCGTCACTGTACTCAGGAGCAATGGACTTCCCGTTGTGTGTTGAACCTTTCACATGACATCCCAAGTGGGTACAAACATGAGACATAATCATTAATTTCTTCTGATATTTAATCACGTAAACATCATTTGGTTTGTCTTGAGAATTCCATCCGTCATCGATATGTTGAAGGTAGGTCACATGTTTCGGAAGTTTATCATCAAAATCTGAGACTTTCCATGAGGTTTTGGCATATGACCCTCCTGCACTTCGATGCAACGGATCGGCAGAACTGATCAGAAGAGGAGTCATCACAGTAGACGCCATGAACGCACCGGTTCCTCCCAAAACATACGTGAGAAATTGGCGTCGAGTTAGACCCTTGCTGTCATTCCCCAATTCTAAAGATGTGGCTTTCTTGTGATCTGTCATAGCTTTTCGCTTCCCTTCGCTTCTCCACACAGACCTCCTTCCTAGTGTAACATTACCACATTTTCTGTGGAATTTAAATCGTAAAATGTAACATTTTCCCGAAATCGAATCACTCCAATAAATCAACTACTTTTTCAAACCACCTTGTATGACAGCAAGGGCTGTCAGTAAAAGCCATACTGCGACAATCGTCCAGAAGAATGCATGAAACATATGAAATCTCCTGACAATCTGACCTAAATAATGAAACCTAGAAACCAAGAAAAATCCCCCATCCTTTCAAATCTGTTTATTTCTGCAACACATTGTAGGGATCATAAATAAAATGTTCATCATGTCGAATGTCTCGAATTCTTTCGCCATGGGATAATTCTTCATATCCGTCCGGTAGTGATCCACTGATACGAAAATAAAAATTATCCACTCGAATCACCTTAACCCGACGCTCATCCTCAAGGCCTTTTTGAATGATCTTACAATTCGAATCCGAAACATCCGTTCCGATCCTGCAATCTGAGAGATCCCCATAATCCAAAAACGCCACAAGAAAGCCTGTCCAAAGCTTTTTACGCAATGCGTTATAATAATTTCGGTACACATTGGAATAGATATATCCTTTTCCACTGACTACAGCAAATCCAAGATAATGTTTGAATTTGTGCGTAACAAAAGTATGAATAACCGGACTGATCCCAACTGGGCTTGGCTTCGGGCTTTCATCCAGTTCACGACAAGCTCCCAATCGAAACAAGTCATTCAGTGTATAACCGAACCTCGAACTTACGATAAAGTCTGCATCCGATGACCGGATCTGTTTTCTTCTTTGAATAAAACGAAACATCTCCGTTTTTCGGTCGAATTCGACATCCTCTCCCAATGCCACCCACACCACTCGGTCAAACGAAGACATCTTGGAAAGAGAGTAGCAAAATGTACCATCTAGCTTAGGACGTTTGTGAGCTAGTAATTTTCTCATCGTTTTGCACCTCAGAAACAGGGTTGAACAGAATAGGAAATGGGAAATGAAATGAATTAATCGAGATGAAATTCGATTTTACAATGTCACAAGAATGTATCTTTATTATACACACTAAAGGACTCAGACAGATAACATTTACCTTTTTTTGGAACATAAATAGTACGGATGGGCTAGGGAGGATGGTTCACCTTGTGAATAGGACAAATGCTCAGAAAGTGCTAATTTGAAAGGGAATGTTTGAACGCTGGAGGCGACAAGATTGGTTGTGTTAATGATCAGTGATGATGAAAGGGTGCGAGAAACGTTACGTCCGTATCTAATCCGAGATCATCTTTTAGTTGAAGAACGACGTAGTGAACAAATCAATCGAAACTTATTAGCCCAGACATCCGCTTATTCCCTTGTGTTGGTAGACCCTCAATCCGATGTAGCCGGTTGGAATATCTGTTCTCAGATCCGTAAGTACTCGGAAGTACCTCTAATTTTCATTTCAGACGAAACTTTGGAAGAACACGTGGTCAAAGCTTTCGAACTGGGTGCGGATGATGTGGTACGCAAACCGTTTAGCCCACGGGAATTGGATTTGAGAATTCAATCCTTGCTTCGACGATCAAGGAGGGTTCCTTTTGAAGTAAATTCGCGCCAAATTTTAGAGTTTGGTGATTTGAAAATGGATCTGGACGCACGAACAGTCGTCATTCACCAAACGAAAGTTCAACTCACACCAAAAGAATTTGATTTAATCGCGTATTTGGCTCAACATCCCAAAAAAGTCTGTGCACGTCACGAACTTCTACATTTGGTTTGGCACAGAGACAAGTATGTCAGTATTCGAACGGTGGATACTCATGTTAAACGGATTCGTCAAAAATTTTACGACATTTCTCCAAAAGTTGCAGACTATCTGAAGACCGTATGGCGTATCGGGTATAAGTTTGACCCCAATCCAGAAGTAAGCAATCGACTGTCTGATTTTTAACAAAAACGAAGCCTTCCGGTTGCACAAAGGACGTGAAAGCTTTGCAACTTTTTGGATTCCTCCTTAA
The DNA here is from genome assembly GCF_021739485.1 of Alicyclobacillus tolerans. Taxonomy (GTDB): domain Bacteria; phylum Bacillota; class Bacilli; order Alicyclobacillales; family Alicyclobacillaceae; genus Alicyclobacillus_K; species Alicyclobacillus_K tolerans_A. Next base: position 129,083 of record NZ_JAJFNK010000008.1, on the reverse strand, counting down.
ACAGCAGGCTTTTCCCATATTCGCAGTGATGATTACTTTGGGTTCCATCGGTGGATTATTTGGACGATTTTACTTTGACAACTACGTGCAAACTGAAAATGACGACGTATACAACATCTTGATCATGATTGGAGTGATCGTGGGTCTGTATGTAGGTTTTCGATTAGGGGTTGCATTTATGTCCAAAAATTTCGGATTGCACGAGATCGTTCAACGTCTTTTTTCACGAAATTGAGCTTGTCCATAATTAACGGGCGTACATCCATGTTCTATCAAGACTCGTCGGATGTACGGACTAGAACGTCCTAAAACTTGCCCAATTTCCCCAAAGGTCATTTTTTGCTCATAATGCATTCGATATATCGCCTGAAAGTCCTTCTCACGCTCATATTTGGCCCGTGAGGCGCGATCAACTGCTTGGACACCATATTCCCTCAAAAGACGTTTAACATCCCACCACGGGACTCCTAGCGCCTCACCGATCTGTTCGAACGTCTTCATCTCGTTCTGGTACAATTGAACCATCTCGTGCAACAGATGTTCGTGTCGTCGATACGTCTGACCTAAATATTCCTCAGAATACCTTCTTCTACCCGCGATCACAACCTTGGCGATAATCACATAATTCATTCCCTGGCCTTGGTCAACGTATCGACGGCTTCTCTCCCAAAGTCCTTTTCTCCGCCGCGGGCCAGCGAATAGGCCTCGTCGATGAAAAGAACCCCTCCGAGTGATTTTTTAATCGCCTCGCGGGTTTTCAAAGCCGTGTGTCCGATGTATTCTCCAACCAAGTCCGCCCGTTCGACTTCGACGAGGTGGCCCTTCTCCAAAAGCCCGCAATCCCGGAACATTCGGGCGAGCAACCTCGCCACCGTCGTCTTGCCGGTTCCTGGATTGCCTTTGAACACCATGTGAAGCACAAGCGGCTCATTGTGCAGGTGAAACTGTTGTCTCACTTGCTGCATATAAACCGTGGCAAAGATTTCGCGAACCACCGATTTGACTTCTCCCAATCCGGTCAGTTGATTCATTTCGTTAAGGACCGAAAGCAATTTTTCCTTCGTCACCGTCCCAGTGCCGAGGGGTCCTTCAAAGTTTCCGGACATCTGCTTGAGTGCCTCAGCCAGTGCCAGTTCACCACTTTTGAATTGATTCAAGACCATATCTGTTTGTGCTCTAGGCACGGGAGACCGTTTTTGGTCTATCCACTTGTTGTCCGCAGACACGTGAATCACCTCAATCCATACGTTGCAAAATGTGTGCGGCGGTCAAAGAGCCGTATGGCACGCGCACAACAACCTATGCAGCACTCCCAAACTGGGTGAATGCCTAGAAGACACGGTGCAGTCGTTGGGTAATCGTTCACTGTAGGATGAAAAAACAGCAATGACCTCCAGACGGTTTTGGAGGCCATTGCTGTTTCAGGAAGTGACCATGCGGAATTGAATCCTAAGGAGGGATGGCTCCACAGCCTGCGTACGGATGCAAAGGCTGTCGTAATTGCGGATGCCGCACGAATGAATGAGGGGGGTTCCGTGCGTACCTACGCAAAAGGTTCAGCGTGCTAGGCTATACTCCTCCTTTTTTGCGGCGTCTCAAAATCCCAGGAACTCCGTCCATGTTCGGCACCGGAAGCCGAAACAACACGTCGCGCATGCCGTGCGTCCAGCGGAACGGAAGCAAAGGCCAAAGGTACGGAATGCCAAAAGACTTGGTCCGGAGCAATAGGATGAGCCAGCTGAGCACCGCGATCCCAAACCCAATCCACTGTAAGGCGGCAGTCCAAAGCAAAATCCACAACCTGGCCATTTGGTTCGCACTCCCGAGTTCAAACGACGACGTCGCGTACTGGGCGATCATCACAAACCCCATGTAAACCAGCACTTCCGGCTGCAGCAACTGAATGGTCGTGGCAAACTGTCCGAACAACATCGCGGCGACGATGCCCACTGCAGACGCCAATGCGACGGGTGTATTGAGAACCGCGAGCCGCAAGACGTCCAGCGAGACTTCTGCCAGCAAAAGTTCGAGCCACAGCGGCAAAGGGTCTTTACCGTTGGCCAGAAAGAACGCTAAGTGTTTCGGAATGAGCGACGGGTAAGCGTTCATGGTTAAAAATACGCCAGGCAAAAAGATGCTGCTGAAGACGGCAAACAGGATGACCCAGCGCAGATACGTTCCCACCATGGGATACGAGTGGTACTCCTGCGGATGCTGCAGGTGCTGAAAGAACGTAGTTGGGGCGATAATGACCTCTGCGGTCGTATCCACCACGATGACGACATGGCCTTCGACTAAAGCCGTGGCTGCCACGTCAGGGCGTTCTGTGTAGCGGGCAATCGGGTACGGATTCCACTTGACCTTGCCAATGACGTCGATAACCTCTTGTTCTCCCATTGTCATGGCTTCGGTTGTCATGGACTTGAGTTTTTGTCGAACGTCATTGATAAGTTTGTCGTCGGCTACATCTTGAAGGTACATGAAACTGACGTCGGTTTGGGATCGCGTCCCGACTTGAAGCAACTCCACGCGAAGCCGCGGGTCGCGAAGCCGCCTGCGGATTAAGGCGGTATTCATCAACATGGTTTCCGTGAAACCGTCGTGGTTGCCCCGAATGACTCGTTCAACCATCGGAGGAGCAATACTGCGCATCGGGTAGATGCGCGTGTCGATCATAAGCGCCTTGTCGAAGCCTTCAATGAACGTGATCATCGGTCCAGACAAAATGAACCGGGTCACGTCGGACATCTTGTCCACCGGCTGAACCTGCACAAAAGCCACGTGGGTGTTCAGATACGCAACCAGTTCATCGAGCGTAAACCCCTTGGCTGGATCGCGTCCGGAAATAAAGTCTTGAATGCACTTTTGAAAGTCTTCGAGAATCAACACCATGTTCATCGTCAGGAAGAAACCGTTGGCCACGTACGACACCATGTTCAAGTTGCCAAAACGAAAGGGCTTGGCTAAAATGTCCCAACTCGTTCCCACTCCAACGAGGTGGTTGATATAATCGACGTTCTTCTGCAAGTCTGCAGAAATCTCATGTTTTGCGATATCCTCCGTGAACGTCGTCAACGTTGTTCACCGCCTCCCTGCGTTTGTGCTCCCTTACTTTTCCCCGTAATTCGGTCCGTTGATACGGAGGAGCGCTCACAATGACCTGCTCTTTTTCTCGCCGCGCAAAAAAGGCTGCCTAGCACACCTTTCAGTGTGCCAAACAGCCTCTTTGTCGCAACTTTGTTTTCTCAAAAAACAAACCGTCTCACAAAAACGAACTGGCGGAGTGAGAGGGATTCGAACCCTCGATACGCTTGTGGCGTATACTCGCTTAGCAGGCGAGCGCCTTCGACCTACTCGGCCATCACTCCACATCTGGTGGGCGGTAACGGGCTCGAACCGCTGACCCCCTGCTTGTAAGGCAGGTGCTCTCCCAACTGAGCTAACCGCCCGCGATACCTCGGTCAACACTCTCAAAATACGGTGTCCCAAAACCGGGTGATACAAAGCGCCAAAAGACGAGAAACAGGCTTGCCAAAGCAGGCCTTATCAATAAGTGGAGCTCCCAATCGGATTCGAACCGATGACCTCATCCTTACCATGGATGCGCTCTGCCGACTGAGCTATGGGAGCATTTGGCTCCTCGAGTAGGATTCGAACCTACGACCCTCCGGTTAACAGCCGGATGCTCTACCGCTGAGCTATCGAGGAATGTATGTGGTTGTGGTGGAGGTAGTCGGATTCGAACCGACGGCCCCCTGCGTGCAAGGCAGGTGCTCTCCCACTGAGCTATACCCCCGTTGTTCTCGTTTCCAGTGAATCTATGAGAGTACATGGTCGGAGCAGCGGGATTCGAACCCACGACCTCCTGCTCCCAAGGCAGGCGCGCTACCAAGCTGCGCTATGCTCCGGTGGCGTGCCCGGAGAGATTCGAACTCCCGGCCTCTTGATTCGTAGTCAAGCACTCTATCCAGCTGAGCTACGGGCACTCCTAAACCACAATATCCTTTTGCAACAACCTGATTGGCTGGGGAGGAAGGGATCGAACCTTCGCATGACGGAGTCAAAGTCCGTTGCCTTACCTCTTGGCTACTCCCCAACAAACTATGGGGTGAGTAGTGGGAATCGAACCCACGGGTGCCGGAGCCACAATCCGGTGCGTTATCCACTTCGCCATACTCACCATGGCAGGGGCGGCAGGATTCGAACCCACGACATGCGGTTTTGGAGACCGCCGTTCTACCAGCTGAACTACGCCCCTATTGCACTGTGTCGCTCCTGCTGCATTGCGGACCTTGTCCGAAGTTCACCCTCGCCGTTCGATTGCAAAACTGCAACCTTTCACATGGGCTAAGCTTCGACCCAACATCGTTCACACTGCAGTGGTGGAGGGGGAAGGATTCGAACCTTCGAAGCTTCCGCAACGGATTTACAGTCCGCCCCATTTGGCCACTTTGGTACCCCTCCGCTATGGAGCCAGCGACAGGAATCGAACCCGCGACCTACTGATTACAAGTCAGTTGCTCTACCTACTGAGCTACGCTGGCGCCGTATCGCGACAAGTCATAACTTAACACATCTCAAATGTCCTTGTCAACGCCCTGTTTTAATGTCGCAAAACTCACTTAACAAGCTTATTCTGCGGGCGCTTCAAAATTCAACGATACGGGTTTTAGCGGTAAAAAAGTAGAAATTGCATGTTTGTATATCATCTGCTGTTTGCCGTCCGCTTCCACGACAACAGTAAAGTTGTCGAACGCCTTAATGGTTCCGCGAATTTGAAAGCCGTTGACGAGATAAACCGTCACGGGGACCCGTTCCTTTCGAACCTGATTCAAAAAGGTGTCCTGCATATTGACGGGTTGCTTACTCATGATGGCATCCTCCACTCACGCTTGATACTCCAAGCTTATTCGTGCCTCTGGACATGAATTCCTGCCGCCAACCGGGAAGCTGTGTCCAAAATACTTTTCACAGCCCCGGGAGGAAACTGGCCGTCTGGCTCTCTGTTTAACCACATGATGCGTTTGTCGCGCCGGAACCAAGACAATTGCCGCTTCACAAACCTTCTGGTTGCCTGTTTCATTTGGGCGACCGCTTCCTCATAGGAGGTCTCTCCGTCGATACAGGCTGCTAACTCTTTATATCCGATTGCCTGCATCGACGTCAATGACCTAGAGTAACCTGCCTCTAACAATTCACTGACTTCTCGGTAGAGCCCTCTTTGCAGCATCACGTCTACCCGCAGTTCTACGCGCTGGTATAAGGCGGCCCGTTCCATGTCGATAGCGATCTGTGTAGCGTCGTACCTCCCTCGGCTCTCCTGCCAGTCGTAGGTCTGAGACATCGGCCGATGGGTCGTTTCATAAAGTTCGAGAGCGCGCACAATTCTCCGTTGGTCGTTTTTATGTAATCTTTGCGCAGTTTGACTGTCGCGCTCGACTAACGCCAGGTATAACGCATCCGGTCCGTTCGTCAAAGCGTATTGGTGCCACTTTTCGCGAATTTCCGGAGACCCGGCTTGTCCTGAAAAATCCAGTCCGTCCACGATGGATTTTATGTACAACCCTGTGCCGCCCACGATGATGGGCAGCTTTCCGGATTGGTGCAAACGCTCAATGCAATCGTGCGCCAACCGCGTCCACTCCGCAACTGTAAAAGGTTCATCGGGTTCAGCCACGTCCATCAAATGATGCGGCACGCCTTGCATTTCTTCAGGCGTCAATTTTGCGGTACCGATATCCATTTTGCGGTACACCTGCATCGAATCAGCGGATATGACCTCGCCCCCGACAGCTTTTGCAATTTGTACGCCCAAATCGCTCTTTCCAGCCGCTGTTGGACCCGTGATACACAGCACTGGGGCAAGAGAAGGCTCCATCCCCCCGCCTCCTTCGACGGCTATTCTCCTTCGACTGCTCTGAAATCCTCTGTTCCCTGTTTGCGATCCGCTTGCGTGTCTTACCCCGTTTTCCCTGTGTGTTTCCCGCTGTGCGGTTCAACCATCCATTTGCCGACTTCCATGCTGATGCCAAACCCCGTATGCGAAACGCGCACGCGGTTTGTCCGGCAGCAGACCAAAACGTTCAAATTCCCCCGAAGAGGGTCGTTCCTTGAAGACGACGCTGCGTGCAGCCACCCGCTTGGCGCAGGCCACCGCCCGTTCGCTCAGCGCCCCGGCCATGGTCCAGTGCCGCGCAGTATCCATACTGGACTCGCGATCCGGGGGTCGTCTAAACATCGGGTCAAACACGACGACATGGGCACTGCACGGTGCCTGAGCGCACAACAACTGCTCGTGATTGCCTTGAATGACCTGAACCCTCTGCAGCAGACTTTGCACCTCCGGGAACTTTGGGTTTAACTCGCCTTGGGCAAATTCAAACAACTTCACCAACCACCACGAAGACTCCATGGCTGTGACCCTTCCGGATTCGCCCACCGCATGGGCTATCACCATTGTATCCATTCCCATGCCCAGTGTGGCGTCGATGACGTGATTTCCGGGTTTTATCCCAGCGACCCGAATCAGGCGGTCTACCTGCCCGTTTTCCATCGCCCGGATTCTCTGCAGTGCCATTCCGGGATGGAAAAACAACGCCGTGTCCGGACTTTCCGCGTGGTATAAAACGGGCTGCTCCTGAGCCACAACCACAACGCGGGCTTGTTCTTGTGCGAACAGTTGTTCGATGCTGCGGTTGTTTCGCGCCACCAGCCTGACGCCAAACCAATCCGCCGTAAACCTCGCTCGGCGGCGGGCACCGGGTGTATCCTGCCATGGCGTGGTGCAAATGGCCTGGGAGATCGGAGTGACGGACGAGTGCGTGTCAGACAATCCGGCGAAACCCCTTTTCCAAATCGCGGCTGGACAACTGCAGAAACACCGGTCGGCCGTGTGGACAGTGAAACGGGTCCTCAAGGTCTGACAAGGCTTCACACAAGGCGTTCATTTCCATCTCTGACAAGTAGTAATTGGCCTTAATGGCCGCTTTACAAGCGCGTGACACAATGGTGTCTCGCAGCACGGTTTTGGCGTCTCCGGCGCCCGAAGCTTCTGTCAAAACCCCAATCAGTTCCTCCACGAGTTGGGCGGCATCTAGGTTCTCCCAGATATCCGGGACCGTTCTCAACAGCACGTCGTCCCCGCCAAACTCGGAAAACTCCAAGCCCATTTCCGACAAGTCGTTCTCCAAAGCGGAGAGCGCCGCGCGTTGGCTGGGTGTCAAAGTCAGCGACAACGGAGTCAATAAGGCAATCTGGTGGATTTCCCGCTCAGACATCCGCTTGGAAAACCGCTCGTACAGCACTCGTTCATGAGCGGCGTGCTGGTCAATGATGTAGAGGTTTTCACCGTCGTCTGCCAGGATGTACATGCCAAGCGTTTGCCCAATCGGGCGCAGCCGCCAATCCTGACGTTTTGGAACAGAGGTCTCGTCGACGCGTCGATCCAATGCTGCCGCTGAGCTGGACCCGTCCGCATCGTCTGCCGAAGATTCCGGCGGAAGGTCCGGCCATTCCGAACGAACAGAGTCGCTGGGTTGTGCCGCTGAGTCCTGCCCGCTTTGTTCGCCCGTCAAGCCATGTTGGACGTCAAAAGGGGCTCGATGGTTGGGTGCCATTGACGAGTTGGATTCCCCCACAGCCCCCGCAGCAAGGTCTAGCGCAAAGGAAGTTTTATAGGCCGTGCGTTTGTCGGGTGTTTGCGCGGTGTCTAAAGCTGCCGCCACAGCGTCCCTCACTTCACCAGCACCTGACCACCGAATGTCGGAAGGCGCCGCACGCCACGAGGCGCGGTAGGACGAACTCGAACCTCGGGGCGCAAACTCCAGGGCGCTTTGGACCGACTGCCCGCGGCTTTGCTTTGCCAGCGTGGTTTCGTTTCCGGAAAACTGAATGTTTGGAACTAAAAACGCCGCATCCAACGCTTCTTTCACCGCCTGCTGCACCAGTCTTGCGACATCCTGCTCTTCACTAAACCGGACTTCCGCCTTGTGGGGATGAATGTTGACGTCCACCAACACTGGGTCCATTTCCAGATGCAGCACGTACATTGGGTGACGGTTGACCATTAACCTTCCCTGGTATCCAGCAACGACTGCCTGGTGCAAGGCGTAGTTGCGAATGGGCCTCCCGTTGATATATACGTGAGCATAGCTTCGACTGGCCCTGGACTGGGTCGGCCGCCCAATCAGACCCGTCAACCGGTAGTCTGCGTTTTGGGCCTGCAACGAGAGGAATTGTTTGGCCTCCCCGACTCCGTACATGGCAGCCGCAACTTCCTGCAATTTGCCGCTCCCTTGGGTGCGAAACGAAACGTGACCGTTGGTCTCCAACTGAAATGCGATATCTGGACGGCCAAGCGCCGCTTTTTGCACCACTTCTACACAGCGCGCTTGTTCTGTGTTCACTGACCGAAGGTACTTCAACCGGGCGGGCGTATTAAAAAACAGGTTCCGGACCTCAATCCGCGTCCCCGGAGCCATCCCCACGGGAGCCGCCGGCGAAACGACATCGGTGCCCTCCACTTGAACTTCGATCCCCCCTGCTGCACGGGCTTGCCGCGTTTGCAATTTGACTTTGGCAACCGCCGCGATGGAGGCAAGCGCTTCGCCGCGAAACCCCAGTGTCATCACCCGGAACAAATCGCGAGAGCTAGTCAGTTTACTCGTCGCATGGCGCGAGAACGCAAGCATGGCATCTTCCTCGTCCATCCCCGACCCGTCGTCCTGCACGGTGATGGCTGAGATTCCGCCCTCTTCGATGGCCACGTACACATTCTTGGCTCCTGCATCGATGGCATTTTCCACCAGTTCTTTGACGCAAGACGCTGGGCGCTCGACGACTTCTCCTGCTGCAATTTGATTCGCGAGAGCCCCAGGCATTACTCTGATTTGCCCCACTGCACAACCTCCTTTGCTTCCTTGGTAAATTGGTGCAGGGCGTTTAAAGCCTCCAGCGGAGTCATGTTCAGGATGTCACAGCCAGCCAGTCTCTCCACGAGCAAATCGACACTGTGAGCAAACAGCGGCAAGTCTCGTTCCTGGGCTGCGGCAGCTTGTCCATGCCCCGACGCCGGGGGTTGGGGTACTTCCGGGGCTTCCGGGGCTTCCGGGGCTTCCGGGGCTTCCGGGGCTTCCGGGGCTTCCGGGGCTTCCGGGGCGGCGTTTGTTGCAACTTCCCGCAATTGCAAGAGTTCACTGGCCCGCTCGATGACTCCCCTGGGAATGCCCGCGAGCCGCGCGACTTGGATGCCGTAGCTTTTGTCGGCAGGGCGGGCAATGACGCTGTGCAAAAACTCTATGCCATCCGGCGTCTCCTGAACAGACACCGAGTAATTCGCCGTTTTCGGCAATTTCCGGGCCGCTTCCGTCAGTTCATGGTAGTGTGTCGCAAACAGCGTAAGCGGTGACCTCCCGGGTACAAGGAGTGCTTCCATGACCGCCTCTGCGATCGACAAACCGTCATAGGTGCTTGTCCCTCGGCCAATTTCGTCGAGGAGCACCAGACTTCGGTCTGTGGCCATTCTCAGGATGTGCGCCAATTCCACCATTTCGACCATGAACGTACTCTGCCCAGCACCTAGGTCGTCAGAAGCCCCGATGCGCGTAAAGATTCGATCGACTAAGCCAATCCGCGCCGACTGCGCCGGGACAAAGCATCCAATGTGAGCCATGAGGACAATCAACGCTACCTGGCGCATATAGGTGCTCTTGCCAGCCATGTTTGGCCCCGTAATCAAAAGCAGGGTCTGTTCGTCGTCGAGGCGGACGTCATTCGGGACAAACCGGCCAGGGTTTGCGCCTTCTACCACTGGGTGCCTGCCGGCGACGATGGTAATACCTCTGTCCTCGGTCAGCACGGGCCGCACGTAGCGGTGTTCCGCTGAGGCTTGCCCTAATGAACACAGCGCGTCGACGATCGCGATTTGTTCCGAAGCCGCCTGGATGTTCTGAAGGTCTAACAACACGTCGTTCCTCAATTGCATAAACAACTCGTACTCGTACTCCATGGCCCGCTCCTGCGCATGTAAAATGAGGGCCTCTTGCTCCTTGAGTTCAGGAAGGACGTAACGCTCGGCTCCGGACAAAGTCTGCCGGCGTTCATAATGGGCCGGCACCAGATTCATATTGGCTTTGGAAACCTCTATGTAATAGCCAAATACTTTGTTGAACCCAATTTTCAACGACTTGATGCCTGTTGCATCGCGTTCACGCTGCTCGAGGCTGGCCAGCCACGTCTTCCCGCTCGATTTGGCTTCGCGCAGCCGGTCCAGTTCTGGATCGACCCCTTCGCGAAACATACCCCCATCCCGAACCGACACCGGGGGATCGTCAACCAATTGATTTGAAATTTTTTGTTCTAGGGCGCTTAAATCTGGGATGAGTTCCGACGCGCGCTGCAGCAGCGAACTGTGGGTTCCCAATAAAATTTTCTTCAATTCCGGCAACGTCCTCAACGACTTTGCCACTGCAAGTAAATCCCTGGCCGTCGCCGAACCGAACGAAACCTTTCCAATCAATCGTTCCAGGTCGTACACGTCGTCTAAAAGCTGTTGGGTTTGACTGCGAAGAAACAGATCTGCCGAGAAGGATTCCACGGCGTCCAGTCTCTCTTCAATGTGCACAACGCTGACCAAGGGTCGTTCTATCCATCGTCGCAGCAACCGGGAACCCATAGAAGTTTTTGTCTTGTCGAGCAGGCCTAGGAGAGACCCTTTGCGCTGCCTAGTCCGCTGCGTCTCAAGCACTTCCAAGTTGGTCTGTGCCGTTTGCCCAATTTGCAGGGTCTGATCTTCTTGCAGGTTTTTAGGGGCTCGCAGGTGGCCTGGCACGAGCTTTTGGGTATCTTGAACGTATTGCAAGGCCAATCCAAGCGCCGCGACGGCAGCAGGTACATCGGCCAACCCTAACGGCACGAGGTTTGGCACCTGGTATTGGGCGCACACTGCCTGCATGGCGGCCGCAGCGATATCCCGCGGCGCTTTCAAACGGGTTGTCTTCGTTTGCCGCGCCTCTTTTAAGACCGCGGTGACCTGTGCGATATCCGCCCCGTCTTCCCCTTCGTAGACTAACAGTTCAGCAGGGGCGTTTGACAACAAAACATCCTGAATCCCGTGTACGTCCGGGTCCTGGCCACACCATACTTCGCCCGTGCCGACGTCCACCACAGCGATCCCGAAGCCTTGCCTTTGACGCACTACAGCGCCCAGAAAGCGGTTGTTTCCACCTTCGTCGCGCAACACAGTCCCAGGCGTTACAACGCGCACGACTTCCCGTTTCACCAGACCCTTGACGGACTTCGGGTCTTCCATTTGTTCACAAATGGCGACCCGGAACCCGCTGTCAATCAATTTGGAAATGTACTGTTCTGCAGCATGATAGGGCACGCCGCACATCGGTGCCCGGCCAGATTCCCCCGCATCGCGCCCCGTCAAGGTGATCTCCAAAGTCTTGCTCGCCACCTTGGCATCGTCGAAAAACAACTCGTAAAAATCCCCAAGGCGGAACATTAACAGGGTGTCGGGGTACTGCTCCTTAATCTCCAGATACTGCTTCATCATCGGGGTCAACGACATTTTCATCCTCCAACACCATGAACTCGCCGCTACAACGTCTTCGCGTATAGACAGACCGCCAACACGTGTCGGCGGTCCGGGGTTTGCAGCCTAATTTTTTCCGCAAGAGCAGCCTGCGCCGCCGTGGCCCTGACCACAACCCTGACGGGGGCCCATCTCAACCGGAATTTCAGGTGTCAACCTGGACAAAAGCACCGACATCACGCCTTGCAGCATTTCATTGACTTCCGCTTGAGCTTCTTTATATTGCATAGCAACGGGGATTTCGTACAATTTTTGCTCGACTTCCTGGACTTCTAATTCGGCCAGCATCACCTTTGGGTGATCCTGTTCAAGCCGCTGTTGTAAAATCAAGCTGGTGTTTGTCTTTAGCTTGAGTTCCTCGAACAATTCTTGCGCCCGTTTGTGGCCCTCCATTTTTGTGCGAGCCTGCCAGTACCGCCGCAACTCCTCCGACCGGAGGATGCTATCGGCAATTCGATCCGCTTTTTCCAAAAGGGTTTCCTTTTTTACCACAGCTTCAACCATTAGACTAAGGCCTCCTTGTGCCTGGAAACGAGTTCGCCTTTGAGCAGCCATGTCTGCGGTTCGGTCACGGCCACTTGGGCCAAGCCGCCGGAAAGCTCCAACGGCCCCTCGAACAACACCAATTTGTTGGTTCTTGTCCTTCCTGCCAAAACTTCTTGATTGGTTTTGCTGGGCCCTTCGACGAGTACGTCGACAACCTGTCCTTGCATGGTTTGATTGCGTTCGAGACTGACGGCGTACTGCAGCTCGTTGAGCCTTTGCAACCGCTGTTTTTTTGTTTCTTGCGACACGCCGTCCTCAAACTTGGCCGCCGGCGTGTTTTCCCGAGGAGAGTAGATGAATGTGAACGCGTTGTCGTATTTGACTTGAGCCACAAGTGACAGCGTGTCTTCAAACTGTTCGTCCGTTTCCCCAGGGAATCCGACGATAATGTCCGTCGTCAGGCTCACGCCGGGAATCTTGTGCCGAATCTTGTCCACCAGACTCAAGTAGTATTCCCGGGTATGCGTACGGTTCATTTTCTTTAAAACCTCGTTGTTTCCGGATTGCACAGGCAGGTGGATATGTTCCACCACATGTTCGCACTCCGCAATGGCGTCTATCAATTCGTCCGTAAAGTTCCACGGATTGGACGTGGTGAAACGGATCCGCTCAATTCCTTTAACGTCGTTCACCAAACGCAGCAACTTTGCAAATGTCACGGTTCCAAGGTCAACTCCGTAGTCGTTGACGTTTTGGCCCAATAAGGTAATTTCCTTGTATCCTTGCGCTGCCAGTTGTGAAACTTCCTGGACGATGTCCTCCGGCATCCGGCTGCGTTCCGCGCCGCGGGTATAAGGCACAATGCAGTACGTGCAAAACTTGTTACATCCGTACTGGATGTTGACCCAAGCCCGGGTTTCCTGTTTGCGCACCTTGGGAATGTCCTCCACGGTTGCGGCCGCCTTGTCCCATACTTCAAGAATCGTATCTTGGCTGTTTTTTGCCGTCATGACCAGTTCGGGCAAACGGTGAATGTTGTGCGTTCCAAACACCACGTCTACCCAGGGGAACTTATCCAGGACGAATTTTTGTACGCCTTTTTCCTGAGCCATGCACCCGCACAATCCGAGGATCAGTTCCGGATTCTGTACCTTCAGCGGCCGCAGCCGTCCGATTTCACCAAAGACCTTGTCCTCTGCATTTTCGCGGACTGCACAGGTGTTGAACAGGATCACGTCGGCAGACTCGATTTCGCCAGCCTGCTGATACCCCATGCCCTCCAGTAACCCGGACATCATTTCCGTATCGTGTTCATTCATTTGGCACCCGTAAGTGCGAATGTAGTACCTTTTGCCTCTCGATACGTCCCGGTATTCTTCCGGGAGTTCGTAATTCGAACGTTCCAAGTTGCTTGGAACCGGTTTAGGCCGACGAACTTGAGCCATTTTTTCCAATTCATCTATCGACAATGAAGCGAGATTCACCCGCTTTTCGTTTTCAAGCACCGACATCGGAAAGTCCACCTCTTTCTATGCACTGCTTCTTTCCATGCAGCAGTTCTTTCTATGCACTCCTTCAACCATTATAATATAGGTCACACAAGGCACAAACCATGAAAATGATGGACGCCTGCCGGTACATGTCACAGGGTTTGGCATTCCGGGCCGTGCGCTCGCACGCGCAAGCTGAACCTCCAGGACTATTTTGAATCTTATTACATTTCCCTAAAGAATCCTTTGTAAAACTGCGCCGTTTTACTATACTGATTGTACGACCGCTCTTTTTGTACAACTGATCTTTGCATCTCTCAGGGTATGTTCAAAGAAGGAGGACTGCACGATGCCGAACGAGTTGACCGGGACTCCTCTTGTACCCAGTGCCGGAGCATCCCAGAACCAAGCTCCTTCCCCGGAAACAAGGGATGCTCTGGGCAGACGACTGAAAGACCTTCGGATATCGGTCACGGATCGGTGCAACTTCCGTTGCACTTACTGTATGCCCAAAGAAGTTTTCGGACCTGATTTTGCATTTTTGCCTCATCAAGAACTATTGACTTTCGAAGAGATTGCCAGACTAACCCAAGTTTTTGTCCGGCACGGCGTGCGCAAGGTGAGATTGACGGGTGGAGAACCTCTGCTGCGGCGCGATTTGGAAGTCCTGATCGCCATGCTCAATCAAATCGACGGTGTTGAAGACATCGCGCTGACGACCAATGGTTCTTTGCTGACTTTGGACAAAGCACGGCGCCTAAAAGCAGCGGGCCTGCGCCGCATTACCATCAGTCTCGACTCGCTGGACAACGACATTTTTACGAGCATGAACGACGTGCGCTTTCCAGTCTCCAAAGTACTTGAAGCCATTGATGCGGCGAAACATGCTGGATTATCACCCGTGAAAATTAACATGGTGGTACGAAAAGGCACCAACGACCACTGTGTCGTTAAAATGGCGGAGCACTTTCGGGGTACTGGACACATCCTGCGCTTTATTGAATACATGGATGTAGGCAATTCGAATCAATGGAAGCTTGATGAAGTCGTACCTGCAGCTCAAATTCTCGAAGCCATTGATTCCCAATGGCCGCTGGAGCCTGTCTCACCCGTTTTGCCCGGAGAAGTGGCAAAGCGGTATCGCTACCGGGACGGCAAAGGTGAAATTGGCATCATTGCATCCGTCACGCAGCCTTTTTGCTCCGGGTGCACCAGGGCTCGGCTGTCATCCGAAGGACTTTTATACACGTGTTTGTTTGGAACGCGCGGACACGACTTGCGTGCGATGTTGCGAGAAGGGGCTTCAGATGAACAAATCAGCGAACGCTTAGAGTCCATTTGGACGGCCAGGACAGATCGCTACTCCGAGCTCCGTTCCGAACAAACCCGAACCCAAAGACGAAATCGAGTGGAGATGTCCCACATCGGGGGATAATGTTAGCACTGGAAGTTACATTGCAAGTTACCAGAAGGAGGTGGACACAAGCACACCGTGTCCAGCAAGCGAAAGGTACCTACTTTTAAAATCCTGACTCATACCGGGGAACCGTGGCTGGAAGGCCCTGTTGTGTCGCCAGATAAAACGGCTGTAGCGCAAACCTTAACGGATGTCCATACGATACTCCAGACAAACGCCGCTCTTCTGGTCTACGACAAACAGTGGTGCTACATTCCGGTTCATGCGGTTTCCCGGATTCTGCGCGGTCAGCACCTGTTTACACTGCCTTGGCCTCTCGTGGAAAAGGGTTTAGATTCCCTCATACCAGAGGATAAACCGTTGCCAGAGGACGTGCTTTAAGGTTAAGGTTTGGAGAGTTCCTCTAAGCGGGCGATAATCCCAAGCAGTGATTTTCTGCGAATATCGGGTTCGTCGAACTTCATGGGTTTGGCGTTGGCTTCAAAAAACCACGGCTGCCCGCTGGGGTCGATGCCAATGTCCATCGACATCTCGCCTAACTGTTCCTGATAGTGGCGGTCGATAGCCGTTGCAAATTGAATCACCATGTCGTTCAATTCACCTTCCACGGCGTCAGCCCGGTCGGCAAACGCCTCCTGAAGGACCTCTTTGGCACTGGCGATGAACCCGCCATTGGGGACGTGAGTCGTGATGGAATTCTCCCCGGCAACCCGTACGCCTTTGCCAATCAAGTGCCAACGTCCGCGGTGTTTTTGAAGCAGTACCCGAAAGTCGCAGGGCCGGTTTTTCCACTTTAACAGGTTCTTTGCAGCCTGGATGACGTACATCCCCGGCACGCGCTGCTGCTGAACCAACCTCCAAACCGCGGGCATGGAAGGCGCTCGAAAGGTGCTGCCTTGCCCGCTTTTAGATACAGACACTTTATAGCCGCCTTGGACCCGTTCAACCAAGATCATTCCGTGCCCAATGCTCCCTCCCGCAGGCTTGAGATAGACTTTCTGATTTCGGAGGAGCATCTTTGCCAGCGTCGGCTCCGTCAGGGGTCCCGTTGTTTCCGGAAGGTACTGCGCGAGATTCTCCGATTTTACGGCGTTATAAATCACGGCTTTATTAAAGTATTCCGGGTTGAACATCGGAATCTCAAACTCGCTCAAACGGCGTTTCGCCAGGCGCGCCGAAGGCGTATGTTCAAGGTTTCGAAACGGAATCCGGTTATACACGGCCTGCGGTCGAGGACATGGCAAAGCCATCCAGCGTTGGTAACCGATTCGCACGTATCCTATCCACCGGCTGTCATTGGTGACGTGGCTGTCTGGTATGACGTATAAAAATTTTTTATACTCTCTCCCCATCGCCAGCAAGTCCCGGAAGTCTGTCCGGGTGCCCCTGAATGGAGTACCCCCGGAGGCCGCCAAAATCGCAAAGACAGGCCCCCCCGACACCTCTCCATCAACAACTTGCAGGCGAATTGGAGCCCGGTACACAACCTTCCCGTCGACTCCTTCGGGCATCCAGGAAATCCAGCTGTTGGATACCTTGACCCGTTTTGAACCGCTGTCTGTTTGCAAATCTCTCTTCACTTTTGTAGGTGCGGACACGGCCAATACTGTTTCACCGCCACGCCGATACCATACCAGTTCTCCGGACAACGGGGCACTCAATCGCAACATCCCCTTCCAAAAGCTGTGCCACAACCTAACCTGCGGTTCTCGAGTTGGAAGCTCGGGATTTCACTTTCCGCGTTCCTGGCTGCCGCAAGGGAATTCCCCAAACCGTGCGCACGTCAATGTTTTCGTTCCAAACGCGCCTTTCTTCAATCATCCGAACCAGAGGTTCAATGTAGTCGCGAAATCGCTCATACTCCGGGAGTTGGCGCAAATTGCTCAGATTTCTCAATGCGATGGGCAAAAGCTTTTCCGTGTCGCCTTTGTAAAACGCGGTCTGCAATCCTGGGTTGTAGATATCGGTCATGGACAGCTCCCGGTGATGAACAGCTGCCAAGTAACCTATGCACAAAGCGGCTGCAGTGACATCGGGATCGACAATGAAGCTGGCAGGTGTCCGGTATTCAAAACCGCCGTAATCCTTTTGCCGAACGTCGCCTAGAAACCCGTACCGGGCCTTTCGCAACACAGCTGTCTTGGGGTCTTCGACCATCATTAAAACAATGCCGACGTAGTTATCTAAGACTTTGACAAAATGGCTGGAGTACGGGACGTTGGAAAAGTGCAAATGGGCTCCGGTACAGTAGGGTCGAAACGGCATACTTCCAGCGCGCCACTGCACCCCTGGACGGCGAATGGTCGATGCGGCCTGCAGCATCACTTCGCGCAAGTTGTTCAACAAGCCCAATGGACTCGCATCTGGGTCTGGGCGCAATTCTACAAGCGGCAGACGCTTGCCGTCGAACTGCACGCTTCGGTCGTCACAGCCCACTTTACCTTTGCGTGAAAAGAAGTTGCTTGCCAAGACCATCTTGCCGTTTTGCGATCTCAACATAAATTCGATGTCCGTGCCCAGCTTTACGGGGCCAAATCCTGACCTGGCAACCTTGTCTTCCTGTTCCATGAAGTCCCGCACGGCGGTCGCGTACAATTCCAACATGCGGGAATCCAGAACTGGGTTTGCCGTGACATCCAACACGTGCAGCACGCCTTTTTGCCCCAATCCGATGCTGACCATTCCAAAATCGAGTCCAACGGCGTGCAGAGCGCGCACGGCCAGTCGAATGGCGCGCTTTGTCACTAAGTCGTCGTCAAATGACACCTCCCGGAATGAATCCTGGACGCGCTGTATGCGCTGGTTGATCCAAACCGGGTTGCCGTCGGATCGAAAACAAGCGATGGGATTCAAATCAAATAAAGGGATTCGATAGTGTCTTACAATCCTCGACGTTTTTAAGCCAGATTCGTCCCGCGCTTGCTCCTTACTCAAAAAACGGATACCCACACGGCGCAAAAGCCTGCCCATTTCCGCGCGGGAAACCGTCCGTGCAACGGCATCTTGGGGATTCAAAACACGTCCATTTACCGGGTCACTCTCGTTTGCCACGCCCCAGCGAATGACGACGTCACCGGATTCCACCGAATTGCTTGAGGGATAAGGCCGCAACTGCTGTACTCGCTTCAACAAGCGCTTTGCCGAAGGTTGCCCGCCATGTAATAGATAGTACGCCAACGTGCTGCATCTCCTTTCAAGCCGGTCTACTTGTGTTGTGCTAGACGGATCGCGTACTGCATGGGCCGAGCAAATGCGAGATCGACCAAATCCTGCCGACCCTTTTCCGTGGTGGGCGACTTCCACGGCTTTGAATTCACTTCAATGATCCACACGTGCCCCATCTCGTCGATGCCAAGGTCAAGTCCTAGTTCCCCAAACTGCGTTCCCGCTTGCTGCTCCATAACTTCCACCGCAGTCCGGGAGATTCGCCGTATGTCCCTCGTAATCCGTTTGCGCTGTTCGGAAGACGCATAGATTTCTCCCAAAACCGTTGCCACAGCGAGCGCTTCACCTCCACTGCTTAAATTGGACGTAAAGTCTCCTTGGCGAGCAATCCGGGCGAACATTTTCGTCCTTTTCCACTCTCCCGTGCTGTCGCGTTGCAGCAAAATCCGGATGTCAAACGGCCGCCCCTTTTGGGTCTTCAGCGGAATGCCTTGTTGCAGCAAATAAGGCCTGGCAATCAGCCGCGACTTAAAGGCCTTAACCGCTTCTTCGGCATTTTGGACCTTACCGTGAGCAGGACCTTGGTTTGAACGTTTGACTTCATAAAGGAACGTTCCGTCCTGCAATCGAGTCAGCCGCACAATCCCCAGACCCAAACTCCCGTGAACGGGCTTTAAAAATGAAGTCGGATACCTTTGGACAAACGACGCCGCTTCCCGCAGCCGGGTGTACCGGATGGTAGCGGGCACGTGTTTTTTCGTTCGCACATCGGTGCTTAACCACTGGTAAACCTGCCATTTGTCGAAAAAGCCGCTGTTAAACAAGCGGTTGCCGAACAACTTGGTTAACTTCGTCCGCTTCTTTGCGTATTCTGGACTGCGCTCCAGTTTTCTGGAAATGACCTGGTCATAGACCGCATCCGGCAAGGGAAGAACCACGGGTTCCCACCTTTGATTGAGGAAACGGTATCCTTTGACGCGAAGCGTTTGAAAGTCGACATCCTGCAAACGAAAGATAAAACACAAGGCCCCTTGACGTTCGCCAGCTTGAACGAGCTTTTCGAGGGCCGGCAGTTGTTTGGTCCTTCGCAATTTGCCCTGTTTTTCGTTCCACACTGGATTGCTCAGGATTCCAATTCTGGGTGATACCGCAATCACGTCCTGAGTCACACGAGCCGATTGTACATCGAGATCCATGGCCTGCACCCGTTCAATCAGTGAAGTGCTGCAGAATACAAAATCATTCGGAACCGTGTCGTCAAATACCACGGGGACCTCAACCATTTGGGCTCCGCAAACAAACCAGCACCGCTGCCCACGTCGAAGTGCCATCTGTGTCCCCAGCGAAGGGTGGACTCGGATGAGTGCTTGGGAACTTTGAAATGTAGATAACTGATATTCCCCGTCACCCTGCATGCGAACCGTCTCCCTTCGCCTTATGTGAACTTCGAGGCAATCCCGACTGCCTTGATAGCATATTCAACCAGGCACTGAAGTGACATCTCCCGGACGTCCCCAGACAGCGATCTCAACATACGCCTACCCGGTGTAGGGTTCGCTTCAAAGACCGTGATGCCGCCCCCCGTCGTCAGAGCCAAGTCGATGCCTACTTCCGCGTACGGCCCATACCTGGTTTCTAACCTTTTTGCGACGGCCAGTGCCACTTCGTCTATTTGCGCAATCGTCGCATCCGGATTTTTCCAACCGATTTTTTCCAGGGCGGCGCGCGCTTCGACGGCTTGCCCGCCGGTATGAATATTCGTCGTCACCGACTTTGGATTGCCAATCCGTGCGACCCGGGCCATCACTCGCCAATCGCCGCAACGCTGAACGAGCCATCGAAAGTCAAACGGACGCTCATCCCCAGTCCGCAAAAGGCTTACAGTGTCTTGCACCAAACAGCGCTTGAGTTTCGTAGAGGACCAAAATTTCTGAAAATCTTGGAAGGAACCAAATGCACGCTCGCGCACTTCCGTTTGAAACACCGCATGTTGTGCCAAATTCACGGGGAAAGGGCGGTCCTGCCACGTCGCAGTCATTCGATTGCCGTTGATAAACAACCTGTAAATTTGTACACCTTGCGCACCGTTCAAAGGCTTGACGTAAACGTCCTTCCGTGCAAGCACTTCTCGATAGACGTCTGCGGCCGAGTCGGCCAGCGTCGTAACCGGCAGTTTTCCCGACAGTGTCTCTTCACCTCGAAGGACTCTGTACAGCTCCCACTTATTCCCGCAAATGCGCGGCAAGCTGTGCAGCTTTCCGAGTTCCCGCAGCCACTGCAGGTCATTGCGAACGTCCGGCAAAAACCGCATCCGAAATGTGCCTGAACGCCGCAGCACAACGTCAGGCAGTCGGGTGCGCGCGACCTGCCAACTCTTGTCGCGCACGCGGTAAGTCCATCCTTCTCCGCTGCGCCGAAACCCAGGAGTTAAAACCACGACGTCGACTCCTTTGTCCTGACCCAGCCGGACGAGATCGACAAACAAGAGCGTCTGTTCTCCAAAAGGCCGGGTTGGAGAGTCTTCCAAATTCGCATACAATCCCAAACAAACGGGTCTTGTGACGGCGTGTCCCTCGCTCCCCGCCTTCAAGGGAGAACCCGGTGGCAATTCGTTCACAGGCTGCGTACCGGGTTTTCGCTCAACTTTGGGGTTTGCACCCCGTACACGGCGGTTGGGGCGGTATGCCGCGTGAACATTCCCGAAGGACTGATGAAAGGTCACGGGATTTCCCATGATGGATTCACTCCTCTACAGCAAAAAGGGGCGTACCGCCCCTGGTCTTCCTGTAGCCTAAACCGCTGGAGCGCCCGCGATTGGCGGGCGCCAGCCCAGTCGATCAGCTCTCTTCGATTTCCACCTCGTCGAGCATACCGTCGTCTTCTAGGTACTCGTCGTCTTTTTTCTCGCTGAGCTCAGCTGTCATCACAGTGAGCTTGGTTGGACCAATCACTTCGACGCTCAGTTCTTTCTCCACCCGGACGAGAATTTCCGACCCGTTGCCGGTAATGGTTGCATCGAGACAATTGGGACTTTGCAATTGACGGACTTCTACCTGCATCGAATCCCGGGCCAAACCTGGATCGAGGTCACGCAAAGCGATTTGTTCGACGTAAGATACCGTGTCTTTAGCGACTCCCGTTTCGGAATTCCCGTTAAAGGAGTACCAAACGTTCACGTCAAACCTCCCGTGCACCTCGACATAATCCCCTACCACGTCGGCATCGTACGTGTGGTTCATGACCCAGCAACCGCCGATTGTGCTTGGACGGTTTGCCGGCCGGATCGTGTAGGTGGTTTGCGAATACTTGCTGCCGCGGCCGCACACCGCGTTGGCAACAATCTCGCGATACGTTACGTCTTTGTTTGAGAGCACCATGCCGCAACCTCCTTTTTGCAGAATACCGGCGATCCCGCGCGCCACGGTGATAGCCTATTCCTGCCGGATGATTCATCAGTATGCGCGGCGACTTTCATCGGTGCAAGGCGCGCAGCGACGGGATAATTCGCACCTGCCAATCGCCTATCTTCATACCCACGCATCATCTTATGCGAGGAGGTCCCGGGCGGTTATCCCGGAAGTTGCTCACTCAAAAATCGGGCTCATCCTATTTTCGACGGCTTGAATCCAGAAGTGTTTCAAAGGAGTATAGAAGACGTGGGAGTGCAAAACACCCGGGGGAACACGCACAAATAAGTAGTTGAAACAACAAGTGGTTAAAACAAATGAGCGTTTCTAACGAGGGATCGGCTGAAACGGCGGGTCCTTGAGGCCCGGGGAAAACAGACTGCAACCGTGACATTCAGGGATCCGGTAAAACGCGTTGCACAAACCGATCAAAGTTTTGATAGAGGACCTTCGCGGCCAGTTGCCGACCATAGCGATGCACCAATTGTTCCGCGAAGTTTTTGTAGTCGGCCGCGTCACTGAGTCCAGACACCGCATGCGACGTTCCGTCGAAATCCGAACCCAATCCCACTAAGTCTTCACCTCCGAGATTGAGAACGTGGTCCAAATGCCGGAAGGCATCGTCGATTGAAGCGCCGCGATCGGACAGAAAACTAGCCTCAAACGTCAGTCCCATCCAGCCCCCGCGACGAATCAGTTCCCGGATCACGTCGTCCGGAAGGTTTCTCGGGTGGGAGTGTACCGATCGCGCATTGGCATGAGACGCCATCACGACGCCGTCCGTCAAGTGAAAGATGTCACGAACCCCGGCTTGCGCAAGGTGAGCAATGTCAATCCACATGCCGAGTCGCTGCATTTCCATGACCACGTCGCGGCCAGCCTGGGTCAAACCAGCCTGCCTAGGTTCCAGACACCCATCCGCAAGCTCGTTGGCGCGGTTCCACGTCAGCCCTACACCGCGAACCCCTAGTTTGAACAACATTCGAAGGACTGAAGTTTGTCCCAGTAAACAGCCGGCCCCTTCCAAAGAGAGAAAACCGGCAATTTCGTCTCCTCGCACTGCCAACTGGTAGTCCTGCCGGTCCCCAATGAAACGCACTCTCTTAGGAGATGCGACTTTCGCAAAAAAGAGGTCAATTTGCGCAAGAACGTTGTACAGTTGCTGATTACCAGGTGCAATTGGGCTCGTAAACAGGGCAAATACTTGACTCTTGACGCCTCCAGTTCGAAGTTTCTCCCAAGCTGCCTGAAGTGGAGAGTCGCCGTAAAACTCTCCATCTCCGCGTTCCATCCGCCAGAGTACATCAACGTGAGCATCCGCAACCGGTGTGTTCACGAGCTCAGTTCCCCCTTCGAGGTGCCAAAGTATGTCGGAAGGTCATGTCGAAAAAGCCGTTCTATGTCAGTCATTCGTCCAATGTCAATAAAGCGTTCTACCGGGGCTCGACAATTAACTTGATTGCCGTGCGCTCTTCACCGTCGATCACGATGTCTGTAAATGCTGGGATACAAATGAGGTCTACTCCGCTGGGCGCGACGAACCCTCTGGCTATGGCGACCGCTTTGACCGCCTGGTTCAAGGCTCCGGCCCCGATGGCTTGAATTTCGGCGGTGCCGCGTTCACGCAGCACCCCAGCAAGCGCTCCGGCTACAGAGTTTGGATTCGACTTTGCAGAAACCTTTAACACATCCACGCTTCATACCTCCTACACAACATCGGGACTGGGACACTATATCGATATTCGCTACTTGCCGAATTATTCCTGTACACGCCCGAAGTTCCCCGCTGTGCAGGCAAAAGTCATGCCGAAAGAAAAAAATCTACACCTCCGTACGATAAATTCGCCGGATTTCACTGGCTTTGCCTTGCTCATCCCACGTCATCGCCACCGCGCAAAACTGACGGGCACCTTCGGCAACCTCAAACTTGACCGGCATCTGTGTGAGTTGGCGACGGATCACTGCATGGCGGTCCATCCCCAAAATGCCGTCGTATGGGCCAACCATGCCCACATCGGTGATGTATGCCGTTCCCCCGGGCAATACCCTTTCATCCGCCGTAGGAACGTGGGTATGAGTTCCCAGCACTGCAGACACTCTGCCTGCAAAGTGCCAACCCATCGCAAGTTTTTCCGAGGTGGTTTCTGCGTGAATGTCCACCAACACGTGCCGAATGTCTGGATGTTCCCTAAGAATGCCCTCCACGGTGCGAAACGGACAATCCAACTGGCTCAAAAAGGTCCGGCCCATTACATTAATAATCAAGACAGGAGTGTTCTGCACGCGGCACACGGTATATCCTCTTCCCGGCGTGCCTGGCGGGTAGTTTGCGGGCCGCACGATGCGTTCATCTTCATCAATGAACGAAATCAGTTCTCTTTGATCCCATGAATGGTTTCCAAGCGTCAAAATTTCCACGCCGGCATCGTACAGGGCCTCTGCAGATCGGCGGTTCAACCCACGTCCTCCAGCGGAGTTTTCGGCATTCGCCACGACGAGGTCCGG
This sequence comes from Alicyclobacillus tolerans, assembly GCF_021739485.1. Classification (GTDB taxonomy): domain Bacteria; phylum Bacillota; class Bacilli; order Alicyclobacillales; family Alicyclobacillaceae; genus Alicyclobacillus_K; species Alicyclobacillus_K tolerans_A. Next base: position 105,017 of record NZ_JAJFNK010000008.1, on the reverse strand, counting down.
TTGTTCCTCGGAAAGGATTTCCTTTAATACGGTTTCCGCGTAGTCCAGGCCGGGTCTGCCCACAATATCCCCTAAAAATAAGATGCGCAAATGGTTAACCCTCCCGAATATCATCCGTCAAGCCGTTTACCCGTTCACGCCAATGGTTTCGCTTCGCGGCGCCTTGCCCGGATAAAAAATAAAGTAGCCAATTGGCTACTCTATTTTGCGTATTCAACGGCTCTAGTTTCTCGAATCACGGTCACTTTTATTTGACCCGGATAGTCTAATTCATGTTCAATTTTCTTCGAAATTTCCTTAGCTACGCGCACCGATTCGGCATCGTCCACAAGGTCCGGCTTCACAATCACCCGAACCTCCCGACCGGCTTGAATCGCGTAACACTTTTCAACGCCGTCAAACGACTCAGCGATAGACTCGAGTTTCTCCAACCGCTTCATGTAAATGTCTAACGTCTCTCGTCGTGCACCTGGTCGTGCGGCCGAAATCGCATCGGCTGCAGCGACAATCACCGAGACCGGAGAAGCAAACTCAACGTCCCCGTGATGTGCTGCAATTGCGTTAATCACAACAGGGTGTTCTTTGTAGCGTTTGGCCAAGTCTACGCCAATCTCCACATGAGAACCCTCTACTTCGTGAGTGATTCCTTTTCCAATGTCGTGCAACAACCCGCCGCGCTTCGCCAAAGCGACATCAATCCCCAACTCAGCTGCCATGAGTCCAGCCAAATGGGCCACCTCGACGGAATGCTTCAACACGTTCTGACCATAACTCGTGCGAAATTTCAATCTTCCTAACAATTTCACCAAATCCGGGTGCAGCCCGTGCACGCCGGTTTCAAATACCGCTTGTTCGCCTTCTTCACGAATCAACTCGTCGATATCGCGGCGAGCCTTTTCCACCATTTCCTCAATGCGAGCCGGATGAATTCTTCCGTCGGCAACCAGCCGTTCTAACGCAACTCGTGCGATTTCTCGACGCACAGGATCGAATCCCGACAAAATGACGGCTTCCGGTGTGTCGTCGATAATCAGGTCAATGCCCGTAAGGGTTTCCAACGTACGGATGTTGCGTCCCTCTCTGCCAATAATGCGGCCCTTCATTTCGTCATTGGGTAAGGAGACCACGGATACGGTGATTTCCGCCGCGTGATCTGCAGCGCATCGCTGCACGGCAATCGCCACAATATCCCGAGCCTTCTTTTCCGCTTCCAAGCGGGCTTCCTGCTCGATTTCCTTCATAAGCACGGCCGCATCGTGCCTGCTTTCCTTTTCCACGGTTGACAAAATCAATTCGCGCGCGCTCTCTTGCGTAAGTCCTGAGATACGCTCCAACTCTTTGACTTCTTGCAGGTGCAGTGTCTCAATTTCGGCTTGCAGGTTTTCCAGATAACTCTCCTTGTCGCGAAGGCCGTCCGCCCTTCGTTCAAGAGCCTCCAACTTGCGGTCCAGACTCTCTTCCTTTTGAAGTACGCGGCGCTCCAACTTTTGCAATTCCAATCGGCGTTCGCGATTTTCACGCTCCGCCTCTTGACGCAGGCGGTGCGCTTCTTCTTTAGCTTCCAGCAGGGCTTCCTTCTGTTTGGCTTCAATATCTCTCTGCGCAGACTCAATAATCTGAAGCGCCCGCATCTCCGCAGTTCCGATTTTCGATTCCGCAATCGACCTGCGTACGAGGTACCCGATTCCGAGTCCTGCCAGCAATGCTACCAAAACAGCCAATATCCATATCACAATTGACATATGACAAAACTGCCTCCTTGCTCAAGCCACAGGCATCGAATAAGCGATGCTCAGAGGCACTCCGAAAACATTTCGAGCTAGAGGCCGTAACGATACGCATTTTTATTTTATCTTTTTCTATGAAACGATGTCAAGGAAGCAAGTCCTCCGATTGGCGCTCCAACTCGGACAACACCTGCCGGATGACACTCGTCGAAAAGCCGTGCCGCTGCATGTATGCGGCCGTCTTCTGTCGTCGTTGCAAGGGTTCTTCGCCCCTGTAGCGTCTCCAGCACTTTTTGCCGGTTTGTTCCGCGGCCAACCGTTCGGCTTGCAAAGCCTCGTCGGTGTTTAAAACCGGTTCAAAAACCTCTCGGCCCACTCCGCGCTGTTGCAGCTTCCATGCCAGTTCAGCGCGACTCATCCGCTTCCCGCGCGCCGTCGAAAAGAGTTTCGCATACTGTTCGTCACTCAAAAGATTCCTGTCCAGCAAGTTTTGAACAACCTGCTCCCGAACCTGACCCGTCACGCCCTTTTTCCGGAGGTAGCCGTCCATTTCCCGCACAGTGCGGGGCTTGCGGTCCAAGGAGGACAGCGCAAGCTCCCATGCCTTTGCCACCTCGGCTTGCAGTGATAAAACCTCGATTTCTTCCTCATTCAGTTGCATGCCAATGCGGTAACCTCCGTCGGCCCACACCGGGAGCGGAATCTCAATCACACCGAGGTCCCGCAGTACGACTCGAACCAAGCTGGACTTTCCCCGGACCGGCTCGAGGGCGACGATTTCATCACTCGTCAAAGTCGAACACTTCTTCGTCCGCATCCGCCGCTGCGGCTACACTTGCGACAGCGCCGCCCACGTTGTAGAAGTTCCGAATCTGCGCTTCCACCACGTCTGCAATTTCAGGATGCTCCTTCAGAAACTGTTTGGCATTTTCGCGCCCTTGGCCCAGTCGTTCATCTCCAAAGGAGTACCAGGCGCCGCTTTTTTGGACCACGTCGATTTCCGTCCCGATGTCGATAATACTTCCTTCTTTAGAAATCCCTTCGCCGAACATGATATCCACTTCGGCCTGTTTGAAAGGCGGTGCCACTTTGTTTTTCACAACCTTGATCTTCGTTCGGCTGCCGACGATGTCGTTGCCTTGCTTCAAGGCCTCCGCTCTCCGGACTTCCAGGCGAACCGTGGCGTAAAACTTGAGGGCACGACCGCCAGTGGTCGTCTCCGGATTGCCAAACATCACTCCGACTTTCTCGCGGATCTGGTTAATAAAAACAGCAAGGGTACGGGACTTGCTGATAGCACCCGCCAGTTTGCGCAGGGCCTGAGACATCAGCCGCGCCTGCAAGCCCACATGGGAATCGCCCATGTCGCCTTCCAGTTCATTTTTAGGGACCAAAGCAGCAACCGAGTCGACGACGATGATGTCCACAGCCCCGCTTCGGACCAAAGCTTCGGCAATTTCCAGAGCCTGCTCGCCCGTGTCAGGCTGCGAGATCAACAAGTCGTCGATGTTGACGCCCAGTTTGCCCGCATACAATGGGTCAAGGGCGTGTTCAGCGTCGATAAACGCCGCTTGCCCCCCGCGCTTTTGGACTTCTGCGACAGCGTGCAACGCCACCGTGGTCTTTCCGGACGACTCAGGTCCGTAAATTTCAATAATGCGGCCTCGAGGCAATCCCCCAACTCCAAGCGCAATGTCTAGAGCCAGGGACCCTGTGGGAACCGTTTCTACATTCATCGAAGCGGACGCTTCACCCAAACGCATAATCGAGCCTTTGCCAAACTGCTTCTCAATCTGTTTTAACGCCATATCCAGCGCCGCGCGCTTATCGTTCATTGTGCACCATCCTCAGCGTGTACCTGATTGTCCAAACCCACCACGCGGTGGTTGATTCGTCAATTCCGGCTCATTTCTCTTGATTTCGTGTTAGACCGCATCTTTCCTGCTTACTATTGTATCAGTTTCGCTAACTTATGCAAACGTTTGTTCGCATACCTATTGAAACCTGCCCGCCTCCGAGGAATGACAAAATTGCGGCAGACACACGCTAAAACAAGCCTGGTTTCGAAAAAAAATACGGCCGCTGCTCAAGCGGCCGCAATGCTTAACCCTTTTCGTCCAATTGCGATTTACCGCGTCCGTGTGCGCGGCTTAGCCGGTTCCATGTTGACCCGGGCCCCGTTGATGCGGCTCTGACGGAGGGCCTCGTAAACAAAGGGAGCCGATTCCTGTTCAATCTCCACAAACGTGAAGCGGTCAAAAATGTCGATCTTACCCACCGACTGACCCGGTACACCCGCTTCCTCGGAAATGGTGCGAACCAAATCTGCGGGGCTGATTCTCGCCGAACGCCCGACGTTTACAAAGAAACGCACCATTCCCGGCGTGGCGCCAGTATCTCCAAAGTCGTAATCCACATCCGACTGATTCTCAAGTTCCCCTGCAGACGCCAGTTTCAGTGCGGCACACGCAACGTCAATGGGGTCGTGGTCGTCGATGATGTTCCCGAGGATAGCCCGGTAATGCCCCAAACCGCCGCTTTGGATGGCCTCCACAATGCGGTTTCGCCAGCCTTCCGCTTGCCGTTCGGCAACGTCTTCGAGCGATGGAACTTCGCGCACCATCATCTTGGCATGTGTTTCCCGCTCAATTTGTTTCAAGAGTTTAAACTCACGCGGAGTCACCAACGTAATGGCCAGGCCCCTCTTCCCAGCTCGACCCGTTCGGCCGATGCGGTGAACGTAAGACTCAGGGTCCTGCGGAATATCGTAGTTAATGACGTGAGTGACGTTCTCCACATCGATGCCCCGCGCTGCCACGTCGGTAGCAACGAGAAGTTCGATGTCGTTATCGCGGAATTTCTTCATGACGCGATCGCGTTGAGCTTGGCTGAGATCGCCGTGCAATCCGTCGCCCAAATAGCCGCGCGCCAACAGCGCTTCGACCAACTCGTCGACACCGCGCTTGGTTCGGCAGAAGATGATGCCGAGTTGAACCTCTTCACTGTCCACCACGCGGCACAAACTGTCCAATTTACTCCGTTCCAGGACTTTGTAATACACTTGGTCAATCAGCGGGACGGTCATTTCTCCGCGGTTGACGGTCACGTGCTGCGGCGACTTCATATAACGTCCAGACAGCCGCTTTACTTCACTTGGAAACGTCGCCGAAAACAGCAGTGTCTGCCGCTCATCCGGCGTTTCTTTTAGAATGGACTCAATGTCCTCAATAAAGCCCATATCCAGCATTTCATCAGCTTCGTCCAAGACGACGGTTTTGACATGGGAAAGCTTCAACGTGCCGCGCCGCAAGTGGTCCAGCACGCGTCCAGGGGTTCCAATCACGACCTGAACACCCTGCTGCAAAGCCCGGATTTGGTGGCCAATCGACTGGCCGCCGTAAATCGGCAAAGTGCGTACGCGCTTGTATTTGCCGATTTTGCGAAATTCGCCAGCCACTTGAATGGCCAGCTCACGGGTTGGCGTCAGCACCAGGGCTTGTACGTGTTTGTCGGGCGTCGCCCGCTCGACGATGGGGATGCCAAACGCTGCCGTTTTTCCGGTCCCTGTTTGAGCCTGGCCAATCGCATCGCTTCCGGATAGAACAATGGGAATACAAGCTGCTTGAATCGGAGACGGCTCCTCAAACCCCATCTCGTCGATGGATTGCTGCACGCGGCGGCTCAGGGAAAAATCCTCAAAAGAAGTCATAATATCACCTTTCTAACATTCACGTTCAAATACGCTCATGCACGTTCAAATACGCTGAAACGAATGGGCACCGTTCCAATGCGTTGAAAAAATAGGTATGTCAAAAATACGAAAACAAAAGTGGCATGTACAAAGGGGCGAAAACCAGTGGGCTTGCGCTCTAAAACTGCATCCACCGTTCACACAGTCACCGCTGCGTTGACGTTCAATACAGCAGCCAAGCACAAAGCCTTCACGCTTTTACGCCTTTACAACCACCATACGCCAGAGGCGCCACAGCATTTGCTTCGCCGTCCGAATCCGAACTTGTTCCCGGCTGCCCCGGAACTGCATCCGAAAAACCTGCGTTCCGTCAGGTCCCGCAACCGCACCGTAGACGAGACCTACTGGTTTTTCGGGCGTCCCGCCAGAAGGACCCGCAATACCCGTCACGGATAAACCGTACGTCGAGTTCAGTCGACTCCGGACACCTTCCGCCATTTCGCGTGCGGTTTGTTCGGAGACGGCGCCAAACGCCGTCAAAGTCTCTGAATGGACGCCGAGTTGTTTCTCCTTCACTTCGTTCTGATAGGCCACGACGCCGCCTGCGAAATAAGCAGAAGACCCGGGGATTGCAGTTAACATCGAAGCGATCAGTCCACCCGTGCAGCTTTCCGCCACAGCCAGCGTTTGCCCGGCCCCGGACAGCACCTTTAAGACGACGCTTGGCAAGGTCTCATCGTCCACGCCGTAAATAAACGACGCAAATTTCTCCCTCAGCATCTGCTCCACAGGTGTAATGTACTGCTGTGCCTCAGTGTCCGAATTGCCAGCGGCCGTAATGCGCAGCAACATCTCGCCTTCGGAAGCCAGCGGCGCCACTGTCGGGTTCTTCGCGGCAGTCAGCTCTCCGATTTGTTCATCTACATCGGACTCGCCAATTCCGCAAAAGTGCAGAACGCGCGATACGATCCGGGTTTGGTTGGAAAACACAGTCCGCAGGCGAGGCAGCACCTCGTTTTTCAGCATCGGCACCATTTCCAACGGGGGGCCCGGCAACAGAAAGTAGTGGACTCCGTCGGCTTCGACGTACTGACCGGGTGCGGTTCCATTGGGATTTGGCAGGACCTCGCCGCCGCTGATGCACAGCGCCTGTTTGCGATTTTCTTCGGGCATACGCCGCTTGCGCGCCACAAAATAGGCTTCAAGCGCGCGCAGCGAGTCCTCGGATAGCTCGAGGGGCCGGTTCAAGAAAGCCGCCAATGCTTCTTTGGTCAAATCGTCTTTCGTGGGGCCTAGTCCACCGGTCACAACGACAACGTTCGAGCGAGAGCGGGCAATTTCAAGCGATTGCAAAATCCGCTCCATGTTGTCTCCAACCGCACTGTGATAATAGAGGTTTAAGCCATGCGCCGCAAACTCCAATGAAATCGCCCGTGCGTGTCCGTTCAGAATTTGCCCCAGTAAAATTTCCGAACCCACGGCGATGTGTTCGGCTTTGCAAACTTGACTCACTTGTCCAACTCCCATACCTTTACAGGATTCCGTGACATTTGACTACCTAACTTGTAACATCGATTACGCTCTTATTCTTAATAAAGTAGTCGATGCCGGATGCGAGGGTAATCAACACCATGACGTAGACCATGATCGTGTCAAAATCGAAGCCAACAAACGAAAATGGAAAGTTATTGATGATAAGGGCCACAATCGCAACGATTTGCGTGACCGTTTTGAGTTTCCCGAGCTTGCTTGCAGCCAAAACCGTTCCTTCCGCTGCCGCCACCAACCTCAAACCTGTCACCGCGAACTCTCGGCTGATAATCAAAATGGCCACCCATGCCGACAACCTGTGCATCTCCACAAGACTAATCAAAACCGCCGAGATCAACAGCTTATCCGCTAACGGGTCCAAAAACTTCCCAAAATTCGTAATGAGTTGCCGTTTACGCGCGATGTATCCGTCCAGTGCATCCGTACTGGCCACCACAATAAACACAAATGCAGCAATGATTTCACTGCCGGTTGTGGTGCGGTGATTGATGGTTACAGACCAAAAATTGTAGCGGATCAGCAGTAAAAAAATCACTACTGGAACTAAAAAGATTCTGGCTATCGTGATTCGGTTAGCCAGATTCAATGAACACACGCCCCAATCAGGTTCAAACTCGCACGTATCTCAGTTCCGAGCTGAGCCGGAATCGTAGTTTTCACGGCAACAATGACTGCAATCAGTATAGCGCAGCGCAAAGAGCAGTGTCAAAGCAAGGTGCTTGACGATTGTTGACAAATTAACGATAGTTTACGAATTGCAGCGGGATGGGCAGGTCCGCATCGCGCAACAACTGAATAACTTGCTGCAGATCATCCTTGTTTTTCCCAGAAATACGCAAACTGTCTCCCTGGATGGTCGCCTGAACCTTTATTTTTGACTCTTTCACCAGCTTCGTGATTTGCTTGGCGACATCCTGTTCGATGCCCTGCTGCAAAGTCACAACTTGCCGGACCAGCCCTCCACTTGCGGGTTCTAGTTTCCCTTGTTTCAAGGACTTCAGAGACACCCCGCGCTTGACCAGCTTGGACTGCAGAACGTCAAAAACGGAATTCAACTTGTATTCGTCATCCGAAACAATCGTGATGGCTCCGGTGCCGTCAAAACTAATTTCACTTTTGCTTCCTTTAAAGTCAAACCGGGTCTCAATTTCCTTGCGCGCCTGGTTGACGGCATTGTCCACTTCTTGAACAGACACCTCCGACACCACGTCGAAAGAAGCATCCTTTGCCATGTGTTCTCCCTCCTCAAAACTTGTCCGAACCAACATCTCCGATGGCCAAACGGGCCTTAGCCTTACGTCACGGAGACTTCGTAAATGTCACGTAAATGGCTCCGTTGACGTTTGGCAAGACCACCGGCTGCCCATTGACTGAAATCTGCACAGATTCCACGCGTCCAACATTGATGGTCATTGATTTTGTCGCTTGCCACGACTTGCTTTGTCCGGGATTAATCATGTCGCTCCCGTCGACAACTGCACCGTCGGCTGTGACGCTGACCCAACACTGGGCGTTTGTCGCCGCCAACTGCACCGTCATGGGTCCAGTCGTCGTGACGGAGTAGTTTTGCGACCGCCCATTAAACGGTTGTGCCGAAATTTGCGTAGGTGGATTCTGGGTGGATAGAGAATTGGTTGTCGCGTTGTTGCTTTGCGCTCCCCCAGCAGTTTGGTTGGTCACATTGGCGTTCACACCGTTCGTCGCAGCGTTCGCCGGAACGTTGGTTGTCCCTTTCGGGGCTGCAGGAGTCGTCGTATTGGACCCTCCAACCGCCGCAAAGTTGTTTTGTCCCGGGCTGTTCGCGGACGACTGTTGTCCCCCTGAGTGGCTCAGCATATACCATCCGGCTGCCAGGATGACGAGTACGCCGGCTACGACCCCAATTTGCCCCAGCCCGTTCAAGCTGCGCCCCCCCTGTACCCGCGGCCTCCGTTCCCGCCTCACAGGCGCAGATTGAGGCACAGGCTTCACCCGAGCATCACGAGCATCTTGGGTGTCCGTAAAATCGCGGGTATCGACGGGAGCAGCGGCGCTTTTCTCCGGCCTGAGCAAGGGCTTGGAGGCGTCAGGGAAGCCCGCGTTCTCTCGAGTTGGGCCCTTGCCCAAACTCGGCACAGGGGCGTCCTGTGCAGCAGGAGTTTCGTCGTTTGCGGATTCGCCGGTCTTCACGTCTTGAATGGGAGCAAACAAACGCAACAGTTCTTGCCCGTCGAGGCCCAAAAACTCGGCGTAACTGCGGACAAAACCGCGGGCATACACTTCACCCGGAATCACGTCCCAATTGCCTTCCTCGAGGGCCTTTAAGTAACGCTTGCGGATTTTTGTTTTTTCTTGAACCGTGTCGAGGTCGATCCCCAGTTGCAGCCGCTTTTCACGGAGTTGTCGGCCTAATTCGTGCATTCCATTCCCTCCAGGTCATCGCCGTGCCTCAATACCGTGCCTTTACGCCGCGCCATTCGCAAATTCGTCAATCTCCCTGCCAGTGCGTGACTTCGCGTTCATATAGTTCGTACTGAATGAGCTCGTCGGGATCGCGGCGCAGTTCAATCAACATGTCGAAGATTTGCCAACCAAAACGCGAGTGGTGCACAAAAATGTCCGGATGTTCAATGACTACTGGAGCGGGCAAGGCCAATACTTCGTCGACCACGCGAAAGTGCTCTTCGTTTCCGCGCAGTGTCGAAACCGCCCCATCGATGATGTAGACGAATTGCTCGGATACCAATTCGTCGCTCGGGAGTTCTTTGAGCAAAGTCTGCTTCAGCAGCGTCGACGAGACGAACGTCCACCGTTTATTGGCGTACACGCTCGCTGCCACAATCGCTTCAGTTTTCCCGACACGCGGTTGACCGCGAACTCCGATGACTTGCCGTTTCGGCCTTTTCAGCAATTCTCCCAAGAAGTCAACCATAACACCTAACTCATCGCGAACAAAACGGTATGTACGAGTCTCGGTATCGCTTCGTTCGATGAATCGTCCGTGCCGCAGCGCGAGGCGGTCCCGCAAAGACGGGGTGCGAAGTCCTGCCAACTCTATGTCTTCGAGCGTCTCGACAATGTTCCGCAGCACGTGGACGCTTTCTGGATGGTCGGTGCGCAACAAAAACCCCCGGCCAGTTTCGGATACACTGCCGAGTTGCATAATGTTAAACCCCAGCATTCCAAGCAAGGAAGCAATGTCACCGAGCAGACCCGGTCTGTCTTTTTTGATGCGGTACTGAAAATAAAACTCTGCAGCGGGCGTATCTGCCCCTAGGTTCTCATTCGACATGAACCCTTCGACTCCTTTCCCATGCGGCTTTCCTCATCGGCGTTTTACCGGGTATTGCGAAACGGGCTTTTACGACAGCGGCCCCCAGAGCTGTTGCAGCGAAGGCGGCAGCTGCGACCAAGCGCCGGCAGCGTACGCGCGATGAGAAGCAATGGAGGTTTGCAAGTTTGCCAAGGCCTGTTGTGTCAAAACCGGCACTACTGGCTTGTCCACCTGTACAAAAGGCACACTGGACGAAATGCTCGGCGTTGCCGACCATTGATGCGCGGACCACTTCTTAAACTCGTCGGCCACGGCCGCAGGCCCTGGCAGTTGAGGTTGGGCGGCAGCCGCGACTCCACCGGGCTGTGCGACCAGGGAGACGATTTCCGTGCCGTTTGCCTTGAGTAAGCTGGCCTCCGACGAAGTCAAGGGCCGTGTTACGACCATAACCTTTGGGATGGGCGGCAAGGGTGTAGTGCTTAAGTCCACCGGCACAATCGAAAGGGGTGCACCAAGGAACGGCGTGCCCGGGGTGCCTGAGAATCCGGGGATCCCAGTGGATCCGCCGGAGGAATTGACGGAGTTGGTTGAGTTCGCGGTCAACCCGCTGTTCCCAGGAGTCCCGCCCGTGCTCCCGGCATAAATCCCAGCCAAGGCCGCCTGCATCTCGCTTTTGCTCATTGCCGAGGGCCCGGAAGACAACCAGCCTACGGGATACAAGGGCTGTTGCACGGCAAATTGCCCGGCAAGCCATCCCAGTGCGTAACTCGTTAACAAGGTGTCCGGCAGAATCCACTTGACGTTGTTTGCCGCGTTGGTTGTTGCACCGATTGAATTTGCAAAAGAGACCACGTCGAAATTCGTTTTTGGATCGCCTTGCATCACAGAGAGTGCCGACTGAGGCACCGGGCCATTGACCACAGCCAGAACTAACCCACTGTTCTGCTGGGCCATTGCACTTTTCAAATCCGAAGCGAAGCTGCCAAGCGGCACCTGGACAACCTGTGCAGCAACGCCGTTATCCGTGGCCAGGCTCAGGGCTTTCGAAGCTTGCCATCCTGGTGGACTTCCGACTAAGAACACCTTTGCTGTGGGTTTCCATACGGTAGGTTTCATCTGCGTAAAGTCGGGGGAGCCGCAGCCTGCCAGCGGGATCACAGCCCCAACGACGCCGAAAACAGCTATTTTATGTATTATTGACAAAAAGCGCAATCAATTTATCCCCTATCCCTGAATTTTGCACCGGTTCCGGCCAGTTCTATTCCCACCGGCCTGTGTCTTTATTTATTGTACCATTTCTTAAACCGGAAACTTTCTTCTCTTGCCTTTCACGCGTGAAGCAAAGATAATAAATTTAAGAGGTGAGGGGAAATGCCTTATTCCGGAGGAGAACACTTGTCCGTTGCTAAAGCCTTATATCAACTGAACTTTTATCTAGGGGTCCTAAACATCCCATTGACGGTGAAGGACATTTACGAAACAGCGTACAGGAACCGCCGCGGGGATTTTTACGATGACCGGTGGCTCAGCACGTTGGATCAGAATCCCGATGTGGCGGATTGCATTCAAGAGCCCTTCACCACGCAAACCATTATCGAAACCCTGATGCGAACCGGGCATGAACCCATTGTCCGCGTCTTGATGCGCGAAGTTCGCAAACGCAACATCGGTTTTACACAGGCTTACATGATTGGCATGCCCCGACGACGCTAGAGGGGTGTACGGAAGATATTGGGTATTGGGTGTCCACTTGCGGCAAGTCTCAAGGGTTCACCCTTTACACTCGAAACAGCGGCGTTACGCCTGGGTTGACGGTAACCCCAGGGCCAAGCAGAGTCTTAAGACGGATTCGATGAAACTTGGAACCACCGTTGGCTCGCCCCTTGTGTTGTCACCATCGGTGCCGAAGAAAGCATCGCGTCAAACCCGGACTGCCCCGTAGAAACTTCGGAACTCAGTGCTTGATAGGCACTCTTGCCAAGTCCCGCCCCGGCCACGATTTGACCGTTTACCATGAAATAGACCTGGGCATCCTCAATGGAACTCCCAGCTTTAAAAGCCCCCGCGAAAAACACTGGCACGTCCTTTTTCACCATCGCATTCCACTGCGCCGTCGACAGCGAATGGTCTGCCAAGTCAACCGTAGCGGACACCATGTAGCTTTGTCCACCTGAAACAGGAAGTACAACGAGGTCGTTTAAGCCCCCAACAACCCCAAGTTGTTTGGCAATGTCCGCCACGACTTGATTGGACACATCGCCGACTGACGTCCCTTGCGTTGTCCCGCCTGCAGCAGTTCCCAGGGTTCCAACCGTCTCTTTGCCCGCTGCCGGAACTTGCGATGCAGACGGGTTGAGTCCGGACGCCGCTAACCCGTAGGCCCCCATTAAGAGAGCAATCACAACCACCGCAGCAAAGCGGCCCGTCATGTGCAAACGATTGATCATTGCGTTCACCTCGCCCTTGTCCTATAACCCATACATATGTACAAGGGCAGGCAAATTATCACTCTCCCGACTGTCTCGTACGAAGCGACTCCTTCGTCAATCTCCACTGCTCCGGATTGATGAGAACCTCTCTCGGTTTACTCCCCTCAAAAGGTCCCACCAGTCCTTTCAGTTCCATCTGGTCTACAATGCGGGCCGCTCGCGAGTAGCCAATTCGAAACCTCCGCTGCAGCATCGACACGGACGCTTGCCCCGCTTCCACGACCAAGTCCACGGCATCGGTAAACAAGTCGTCCAAGTCGTCTGCAGCCTTCTCTTCCACCTGTTCTTCAACGTGATTCAAGTCCACTGTGTAGACCGCATTTTGCTGGCTTTTGACATAATCGACCAGGTTTTCGATCTCAGGTTCGGAGACATACACCCCTTGGATGCGCACTGGCTTATTTGCACCCACCGGGAGGTAAAGCATGTCCCCTCTGCCAAGCAGTTTTTCCGCGCCCCCCGAATCCAAAATCGTGCGCGAATCCGCCATCGACGAAACGGCAAACGCGATCCGGCTTGGAATGTTGGCTTTGATGAGGCCCGTAATGACGTCGACGGACGGGCGCTGAGTGGCGACAATCAGGTGAATGCCAGCGGCTCTTGCCATTTGCGCAATCCGGCAAATCGCGTCCTCCACCTCTCCAGGAGCCACCATCATGAGATCGGCTAACTCGTCGACAATCACGACGATGTACGGCAACGCGTCAAGCCCTTCGCTTCGCAAAAGTTGATTGTAGCGCTCGATATCCCGGGCCCCCCGGTCTGCCATCGCCTTATACCGGTGTTCCATCTCTTGCACCACTTTTTTCAGCGCGAGAGCCGCCTTGCGCGGGTCCGTCACCACAGGGGCTAACAGATGAGGTATCCCGTTGTACTGAGTGAGTTCCACCATTTTGGGGTCGATCATCAAAATCTTCACTTCATGCGGCTTGGCTTTGACGAGCAGTGAAGCGATGATCCCGTTGACGCAAACGCTCTTACCAGAGCCCGTGGCTCCAGCGACGAGCAAGTGAGGCATCTTCTGCAAGTTGCCTACAATCGGTGCACCCGAAATGTCTCGTCCCAGTCCAATGGCCAGTTTGCTCTCGTCGTGTTCAAACGACGGCGACTCAAGCACTTCGCGCAGCGTCACAATAGCCACCTCGCTGTTTGGCACCTCAATGCCCACGACAGGTTTACCTGGCACTGGGGCTTCAATGCGAATGTCGCGCGCCGCCAGAGCTAACGCGATGTCGTCCGCCAAATTCACAATCTTCGAGACCTTGACACCGACTGCCGGCTGGACTTCGTAACGGGTGACAGTGGGACCCCGGCTGATCTCCAGGACTTTTGCCTGCACGCCAAAACTCTCCAGCGTCAGTTCAAGTTTACGGGCGTTTTCTTGGATGCCTTTGCTGTCAAATCCAGCCTTCGACGGGGCCGGACGCGAAAACAGACTCAGCGGCGGAAGCTGGTAGTTCTCATCGTGAATCGGCGGTCCGACGTCGTACGGCTCATCTTTGTGTTTCGGTTCGGGCGGTTCCTTGACCGCAGGCAGCGGGTCTGAGAAACGCGCGACAATCTGGTTGCCAGCCTGCTCAAAAGACGGTGCCTGTGGCGCGTGCTTCGGCTGCCATTTTGCCGCAAAGTCGTGGACAATGGGAGAATCGGTCGCGTTCTGCGGCTGTCCTTCCGGATGGTCGGAACTAATCACTTCTCCGTCGACAATCAACGCAGGTCTCCTGCGTTTTGAGGGGGGAGCGGCGTCCCTCGACGCTTCACTCGCGTTGTTCGCATCTTTGTCTGGACCAAACAGCAGTTCGATATACTGCTTGCTCCCGTTCCACAAGCCTTCCAACCGCCGCTCCATCCACCGGCCGCCTCGTTGGATGCCAGCCACCAAAGACCGTTCTGTGACCAAAGCGCCGCCAACCAGTACGCCGATAGCCAGTGCCATCAACGTTCCCAGCGTTGAAAACAAGTAGTGAGAGATGGAAAAGAAAAAATATCCGATTAAGCCTCCCCCGGCAGCCACACTTGTCCCAGGAGCGAGGTCGCTGCGTTGCAGTACGATGTCGCTCATGTCCGAAATGGCATTGAGCGTCGCTTGAAACAAGTTGACGGACTGAGGCGGGTACAAAGGCACGATGCGTTGAAAGAAATCAAACTCCATTCCAGTCAGCCACGTCACAAACAGGACCAGTAATCCCATGTGGCGGCTTGTCCAAGGAAAGTTTGTCCGGCGGATCATGATGTACGTCGCGGCATAGGCAATAAACACAGGCACCAAGAAACTCCAGGACCCCGCCAGATAAATAAAGGCCACGTCTAAGTAGCGCCCAACCAAACCCAGCTTGCCAAGCGCCAAGGCGCTGAGTGCCAGCATCATAATCCCCGTCATCTCATAACGGAGGATTTGTTGTCTATTTTCCTTCTTACTCATCTTCTGCCTCCCAAAAATACTCCGGCGACCCCAAAAAGGAGACCTGGTTCAGCCGTTCTCCTGAGTGTTCGAGATGAGCAAGTCGCATTCCTGCCATGTTATGGCGCCAATGTCAATTCTCAAAGGGATTTCACAGCGCGCGTTGCTTTTACCCCACGCCTTCCAAAAACAAAAAAAAGGGCTGCCCAGCGCCGGATGCGCAATGTGACGCGGGGCAACCCGTAGGTATTTACGTACTCGTTCCTGGTCTCTCGGTTCAGGGTTTGGACGCGCCCGTTTGCGGCAATGAAACCATCGCTCCCGGCTGCCACTCGGGGCGAAGGTAGTCTTGGGGATTCGGGCTGATGAGCCGTTCGACCCGCCCCATTCCGTTTTCACCCGGGGACACCACCATCGTCACGCCGCCCAATTCGACTTCCCTCCACTGCGAGGGGTACTGATCGCTGCCTTCGAGCACGCGGTCCAGTTGCGCAATCGTCCACATCAGCATTACTGCATCCCCCCCAATGGAATTTGGCTCACCGCATTGCGCCGTTCCGCAATCAATTGGTTGAGCTTGGCCATTGCCATACCAAGCCCGCCCACTTCATCCACAAGCCCGTATTTCACCGCATCTCGTCCCACGACCGTAGTCCCGATATCTCTGGCCATTTCTCCTGTGTTGAGCATCAGGCGGCGAAACACCTCTTCTGTTACGCGAGAGTGCGAAATGACAAACCGGATCACGCGTTCTTGCATCTTCTCCATGTATTCAAAAGACTGTGGAGCGCTAATCACGAGTCCAGTCAGGCGAATCGGATGGATGGTCATCGACGCCGTTTCCGCGATAAACGTATAGTTCGCGCTGCAGGCGATGGGAACTCCAATGGAATGTCCTCCGCCAAGAACCAGCGAAACCGAGGGTTTGCTTAAGCTCGACACCATCTCCGCAATGGCAAGTCCAGCTTCCACATCGCCCCCTACGGTGTTCAAGATCACGAGCAGTCCCTCAATTTTTTCGTTTTGTTCTGCCGCTACCAACTGCGGAATGAGGTGCTCGTACTTGGTGGTCTTGTTTTGTGGAGGCAATACCATATGGCCCTCAATTTGTCCGATGATCGTCAAACAATAAATGTTTGAGTCGTTCTTCGCAGGGTCGGTCTGCCCCAATGCCTCGATGCTGTTCACAACATCTGAGACCTGTGATTCCTCGTGGATTGGTTCCAAGGTATTGGCCCGTCCCCCGGCATCCGACGTCTTTCCGCCTAGGGACACACTTTTGGAATCGTTTATGTTCATGCACATCCACTCCTCTCACCGTACTGGTCCAAGCCATAGTATGGGATAGGGTGGTAAACAACATGCAACAATATGCGCACAAACAAAGGCACCCTGCCGCAGCACGGTGCCTTTGTTTGTTCTATCTTTCCGTCTTGTCACATTTGCAACCGCCATCAGGCCTTCAAAATTCAGCCTTCCAACCATTCAGACGTTCGCAATTCACGCTTCCATGATGATGGGTAAAATCATGGGACGACGGCGAGTCTGTTCGTATAAAAACCGCCCGAGTGCATCCCGGACTGCAGTTTTTAAGGAGGACCATTCGTTGATGTTATCCGACACCATCCTGGTCAACGTCACTTCCACGAGTTTCGTGGCCTCTTCGAGCAACGCTTCCGATTCGCGGACATAGACAAAGCCGCGGGAGATAATGTCTGGTCCAGACATGATGGCTCCAGATGTCTTGGAAAGGGTCACTACCACGACGAGAATGCCGTCCTGAGACAACAGTTTCCGGTCCCGGAGAACGATATTGCCCACATCTCCGACCCCGAGTCCGTCGATCATGACCATGCCTGCCGTCACCTTAGCAGCCGGACGGGCGATGCCGTTTTCAAATTCGAGCACGTCACCGAGGTCCAGGATAAAAATGTTATCGGGGTCCACCCCGGTCGCTGTCGCCAAAGCCGCGTGCCGCCTTTGCATCCGGAACTCACCGTGCATAGGAAGAAAGTACTTCGGACGGACCAAGTTAAGCATCAATTTCAATTCCTCTTGGCTTCCGTGCCCCGAAGCATGTACACCCTGGTAAATGACGTTGGCCCCGACCCTGAACAGTTGGTCAATGGTGCGAGCCACGTACCGTTCGTTTCCTGGAATTGGAGAACTGGCCAATACGACCGTGTCCCCAGGCAAAATCTCAATTTTCCGGTGAGCGGACCGAGCCATGCGCGTTAACGCGGACATCGGCTCGCCCTGACTACCTGTGGAGAGGATAAGCAGTTTCTCCGGCGGAAATTTGCCCACGTCGTCGATGTCGATGAGAGTCGACGGCGACATCTGTAAATACCCCAAATTGAGCGCAATTTGGATGTTGTTGATCATGCTGCGACCGACGACCGCAACTTTCCGGCCGTATTTCTCAGCGGCTTCCACAGCCTGTTGAATTCGATGAATATTTGAGGCAAACGTCGCCAAAATAATGCGTCCTTGCGTAGAGGTCACAATGTCGTCAATGGCCTTTCCAACTACCCGCTCTGACGGGGTGTAGCCCGGGCGCTCCGCGTTCGTGCTGTCTGCCACCAGAGCCAATACGCCGCGTTCACCATACGCCGCAAGTTTGTGGAAGTCTGCTTTGCGTCCGTCCACAGGCGTTTGGTCGAACTTGAAGTCGCCTGTATGAACCACGAGTCCTTCCGGCGTGTCAATGGCGAATCCCCCGGAATCAGGAATGCTGTGGTTATTGTAGAAGAACGAAACTTGAAATGCCCCTGCGTTAACAACCGTGCTGCCGTCCATTCGAATGAGTTTGGTCGTTTCTAACAACGCGTGTTCTCGCAATTTGTTTTCAACCAGTCCCAAGGTGAGTCGAGTACCGTACACCGGTACGTTTAGGCTTTTCAGCACGTATGGCAGACCGCCGATGTGGTCTTCGTGTCCGTGGGTTAAAAAAATCCCTTTCACTTTGTCCCGATTTTCGACCAAGAAAGAAATATCTGGAATGACTGCATCAATCCCGAGCATTTCTTCTTCAGGAAACTTCAAGCCCGCATCGACTACAATGATGTCGTTCCCATACCAGTACGCCGTCATATTTTTGCCGATTTCACCCACTCCTCCGAGTGGGATGACGGCTAATCTTTGTCTTCCTTTTGCCAAGTTTGCACCTCCAAAAAAGGGCTAGAAACGCCCTAAAATGTTTCTTTTTTTACATTTTTTACATGTTCAAGAGCTGTTCTTCTCCTTACGACCGCGTGTTTAATTAGCTCACTGTTGTTGGCCGTCTCCACTTCGACACAACGGAACAGAGTCACACACCCACGCGATTGAGTGATGATGTTCGTTCTTTGAACCTTCAAAGCCGCACCAGTCACTTGAGTTCATTATACTCGCGGCTAGAACCAGAAACAACTGACTTTCATCACGGATTTGGACAACGCAAAAAGTCCGCCTCCCGCATGGGTTGTTCCACCCATCGAGAAAGCGGACTCCGGTCTTGTCTCGCACAACGACGCAAAAATCAGCCGATTTTTTTCAAACGCCTTAACTCCCGGGCCATTTCCTCAACCACCACTTCGGGGGCTTCGACTAGAGGCAAACGCACATCCCCGCCTGGCAGTCCCAATAGCTTGAGACCTGCTTTGAGAGGCGCCGGACTAGCCACTCGAAACAAGGCTTCGAATACTGGCAGCAACCTTGCCGACCATACGGCCGCTTGCTTCACTTCTCCGTTCAAAAAGGCCTCGATCATCTGCGTCATTTCCTGTCCGACCAAATGGGCAGCGACACTCACAACCCCATATCCACCGTAGGCAAGGACCGGCAAGGTGAATTTGTCGTCGCCGCTGTACAGCAGAAAATCATCCGGCTTGTTTGCTGCGATCAAAGCCACTTGCGAAAAATTCCCACTGGATTCTTTCGCAGCCACAATGTTCGGCACTTCGGCCAACCGAAGCATGGTCTCCACGTCAATATTGACACCTGTCCGGCCAGGAATGTTATAAATCATCACCGGAAGTGTCACGGACTCCGAAATCTTGCGAAAGTGCCGGTAAAGTCCCTCTTGTGTCGGGCGATTGTAATACGGAGACACCAAAAGCAGTCCGTGAACGCCCAGTTGTTCGGCTTCTTTCGACAGTTCGATGGAATCCAAAGTATTGTTGTTCCCAGTGCCCGCGATGACCGGGATCCGTCCATCGACGCATTCCAGGGTTTTTTCGAACAGCCGGAGCTTTTCCCGGTGCGACAGCGTGGGAGATTCACCCGTAGTGCCATTCGCCACAATTGCCGTCGTCCCCGTGGCAATCAAATGGTCAATCAACACCTTGAGTCCCGGCTCGTCCAGATTTCCGTCCCTGTCAAACGGTGTTGCCATTGCGGTAACCAACCTGCCAAAGTCCATACCTACACCCCGTCTCAACCAAGTTCTTCAACCGTTTTCCCCGGAAAACGGACAGACGGCGGCTGTGGTTTTGCCCAGTGCGCTTAATTGGCGAGATTAAACACCCGATGCAAAGCCCGCACAGCGCCTTCCATGTCGTGTTGCCGGACTAGACACCAAATGGTCGTGTGGGAGTCTGCAGATTGCAAAATCTGAATCCCTTCCTGACTCAAGGCGTCTACAATTTTGGCCATGATACCTGGGACTCCTGCAATGCCAGCCCCGACTGCTGCCACCTTGGCGCAATCCGAGACCAGGCGCGGCGAATGTCCCATTTGTTCCAGAATCTCAACCGCGCGCCCAGCGTCCTTGTTTGGCACCGTGTAGGCAACGCGATCCGGAGCAATGGATATAAAATCGACGCTGATCTCGTGTTCCGCCATCGCCGAAAAAACGTTTTGATGGCTGGCGGCCCCGAGTTCCAAATTGATCTGTGTGACATTCGGCGTTTGAGTGACGCCAGTGACGAATTGGTCGTGCAAAGCATTGACTTCCATTGCCGTCACAGCGTGAGTCACCAAGGTCCCTTCGCCTTTGGACGTTGTTGACCGTACCCGGATCGGGATGTTTTTCTGCATCGCAATTTCCACAGCACGCGGATGAATCACCTTCGCGCCTTGATAGGCCAGGTTGCAAATCTCCGTGTATGTGACGTGATGAAGGCGGCGTGCATCCGAAACAATCCTCGGGTCTGCTGTCATGATGCCCTCGACATCCGTAAAGATGTCTACATACTCGGCGTTCAGAGCTACTCCCAGCGCGGTTGCGGTCGTGTCGCTGCCGCCACGTCCCAGCGTCGTAATGTCACCGTCCTGGGTTCCGCCTTGAAAGCCCATGACCACAACCACTTTCCCCGCATTTAACTCATCCAGGAGCCGGGCGGGGTTGATTTCCAGAATTCGCGCTTCTCCATACTGAGCGGTGGTTCGTATGCCCGCTTGCATTCCGTTCAACACTGTAACTTCATGCCCCCGGCTACGAAGCAGGCTCGCGAATACGACCGCGGAGATGGCTTCACCGCACGACATCAAAATATCCAGATCCCGTTTCGCCACACTGCCTGAATCGTCTACAACCCCGAGCAAAGTATCGGTCGCGTACGGCTCGCCCCGGCGCCCCATGGCGGATACCACGACGACAACCGAATACTCTTTGGCAAGTGCGTCTTCCACGTGCTCCACTGCGGAAAGCCGTGCCTGGTGAGTGGCCACCGACGTACCGCCGAACTTTTGCACCAAAATTCTCATCGTCTAAGGCCCCCCAAAGCTGTTTTGTCCCGGATTTTTATTGCGCCAACCCGTTTAATCAGGCCTTGTTTCCTGCGATGAGCAGTTCTGCAATTTGTACTGCGTTGTAAGCAGCGCCTTTCAAAATGTTGTCCGCTACGACAAACATTAAAATGGTGTTGTCGTTCGCCAAGTCCTTGCGAACACGCCCGACAAACGTATCTCCGGTGCCTTGAGCCATCCGCGGGTGGGGGTACAATGCCCGGTCTGGGTCGTCAACTAACTTCACGCCGTCGGCATGGAGTAATTCCTGACGGACCGCGTCGACCGTCACGCTCTTGTTAAACCTCGCTGCTACGGATTCTGCATGCCCGTACGCTACCGGTACGCGCACAGCAGTTGGGCTCACGGTCAACTCCGGCAACTCAAGAATCTTGCGCGACTCATTGACCAGCTTCATTTCTTCTTTCGTGTATCCGTCCTCCACGAAGACGTCGCACTGAGGCAAGACGTTGAACGCCATCGGATAGTGCACATCTTGAGAAGCCAACGGGAAAATCGTGGTCGATTCAGGGTTCTCTGCACGGTTTTCCAACTCGCGCTCGAGCGCATCAATCGCCTTTTGCCCCATGCCGCTAACCGCTTGATAAGTGGATACAGTGATATGCTCCAACCCAAATTTCAAAAGAGGCTTGAGAGCGACAACCAACTGAATCGTAGAGCAGTTCGGGTTGGCAATGATGCCGTTGTGCGCGAAAGCGGCATGCGGGTTCACTTCGGGTACGACTAATGGGACGTCTTGATGCATCCGGTAGGCACTGCTGTTGTCAACCACCACAGCACCCTGACGAACAGCAAGCGGGGCAAACTCGAAACTCGCCGTCGCTCCCGCACTAAACAGCGCAATGTCCACACCTGCAAAAGCCTCTTCACTGGCCTCTTGAACCACAACGTCTTGGCCCCGAAACGACAAAGTCTGGCCAGCCGAGCGCTTGGATGCCAAAAGGCGCAGCTCGCCCACAGGGAAGTTGCGCCGCTCTAATGTTTCAATCATAGACCTGCCGACAGCTCCGGTTGCCCCGAGCACGGCCACGGTGTATCTGTCTTTTCTCTCCATTTCTCTTCTCCCTCTCCCGGTGGATTTGGTGGATTTATGATAATAGACCCCGGGGACCTGGGTTACGGGCGTTCATTTCGCCACCGTTCTAGTAAAACCGGCTGCAGTTGACGCTTTTCTAGTGCCGCTTCACAGGTCTCCGGGATCAAGTCCATCAGCGCGACCAATGAGTTCATTTTAACATGGGGAGCGTCTTGCCCAAACGGGACGAAGAAAATATTTTTCATATTGATTAATTTGGCGATATTGTACAGGTTTAACCCGAGACCGTCGTTCGTAGAAATCGCTAGAATCACCGGACGGTCGTTGCGCATGGTGCTTTTTGCCGCCATGAGAACCGGCGAATCTGTGGCGGCATTCGCTAACCGGCTCAGAGAGCTCCCCGTGCATGGAGCGATGACTAAACAGTCGAGTTGCTTCGACGGTCCGAGAGGTTCCGCTTCTGGAATCGACGCAATCGCTTTCCGGCCCGTTGTTTTTTCAATCTTTTCCGCCCACTCCCCGGCCTCGCCAAACCGGGTGCTGACTTCCAAAACCGTGTTGGAGAAGATCGGCACGACCTGTACCCCCAACTTCACCAACCGTTCAATTTGCGGAAACACTTCGGCGTTTGACCTGGGAGTGCGATCGTCGTTATCCACGGTACAGAGTGCCCACTCAGGCATGGCCTGCCACAACGGGGCCGCCCTTTTCTTTGAGGATTCAACTTTATGAAAAAACAGGCGCGCTTCAATCGCCACGCCTGCTGGAGGTGCTCATCGCCGCAGCTATCTCCTGGGTGTACGTTACCTTTGTCTTTGTGGTACTCCTCACCCGAACGCAGTTAATCGTTCGTAGCACTGTCGACCGTCGAATCGCCTTCCACGTTTGCGTCTACGACGGCTCCATCCGCAATCTCTGTTGGCCCGGACCTGCCCTGCGAGGCCCGATGCACCACCTCGGTGGCTACTCCACCTTCCCCCGTCATACGGTTGACCTGCTCGTCAATTTGTTCACGAATGTTTCCCTGCATGCTCTCTTGGATGGCGCGTTGGGCCTGTGCATTCGCGCTGTCCGCCACGTTCATTTCAACGTTAGTCGACGCGTTCACTTCCTGAGAAGGACGCGTCTGATTCGAACGTCTAGCCACGTCGCGACGACCTCCTTTGTGAAACCTTTTGTGAACCCACCGGCAAGAAATGCTCTGGCACAGTTTCGAAACCGTTCAGTTATTCTCTTAGTGTGCATGACCGGGCGTTTTGTTATGCGCACGGTCGCCGGTAGAAGCAGCCTCTTTCGAGCGATCTCTCCGAGTCATGAATCGGCGGACAGTCCGGTTGCCATACTACGCGAAAAAGAGGTGATCTCGTTGCCATTTAAGCATCATAGACCGTCCGCTCCTTTACACAAGCGGTTCGCTTACAAAGTGCTCGCGTCATTCGCAGCCTGTGTTGTTTTTATGAGTCCATGCACCGCCACGGCTCTTGCCTCGTCGTCGCATCGCGTTTCGAAGGCGTCGAAAGCGGTTGAAGGTAACGTTGAATTTCGCGTTGCCGACCGCGCATCACACCGCGTAGATGGGGCGCATGTTTTAGTCGTCGATCCACAAGGACGCGTCATTGCGTCCGGTAAAACGGACACTTCCGGGACGTGGATGGTTCGAATGAACGTCCCGCAAGACCCGCGCTTTGCCAGTGTTAAACCTATGGGTACAGTGACCGCCCTCGTGGTTGCACAGGGCTACAACGAGCAGGTGTTGTTTGAAGTTCCGGTGTCCAGCCACGAGGTTCAACCCGTCATCCTAAACCCGATTACTAAGGGTCAGCGAAACGAACCCACCATCATGCTCGGCAACCTGCATCGGCATGTGGTAGCAGAACTGCTCAATCACTATGGAACTCAACAGGGTTTAACCCGACAAGCTCCCATCCCAGGTGAATTGCAGTACTCACCTTGGGGCCCAGCAGAAAAAGGGGGGCATCAGAGGTGAAACGCGCAACACTTCTGGCAAGCCTCATTGCCCTAACCGTTTGGTGGACGGCTCCGGTGGCACGCGTTCAAGCCCAGACCATTTATACAACCAAGGAACCAACCGTGGTTCGCGTTGCGATCCGCGCCTATAACAATCCGCGCGGGAGTATTTTATGGGTTCAAACCGTGGGCTTTCAAGAATACTGTTCTGACGTTTTACCCAATGAGTGGATGCCCGGCTGGCCCGTAGAATCGTTGAAAGCTGGGGCCGTCGCAATTAAAATGTTTGCCTGGTACCACACTTTGCACCCGGTCACGATTGACGGATTCACATTCGATGTCGACAACACGACGAATTTCCAGGAGTTTAAGTACATGACTGGAACCCCTGCCACGAATGCTGTGATTCGTGAAATGTGGCCTTACGCATTCACCACCCCGAACGGTGACATCAATCAGCTCGATTACCGCGCGGGTTTTCCTTTAAGTGCAAATTGGTTTTTCGGGGGGTCTCAGATGATGTCGCAATGGGGTTCTCAGTACCTTGCAACCCAGGGGTGGACGTACCTGCGAATCCTGAATTTCTACTACCCCGGGAAGTTCCTGTTGTACGTTCCATAGGCAGGCGGCGCTTGCGCGGCGTGCCAAAGTTTTCATCTAGAAGCAAACGTCCAAGCCTCCTTTGCATAAATACTGCTAGGAGGCGGTTTCGATGGAGGCAAACCGATTAGACGTTACCCGGATTGAACAGTTGCAGCCCGCAGCCCAAAAAACGATCGCGCAGATTCTGGTACGCGCCGCCCTGCGCCGGCTCGAACCTGTCGAGCCATCGCCGCGGCAACCCACTTCTCAAATCCCGCACCGCGTTGTGGTGTCTGTGGAATCTCTAGAATCCCGTGCATCACACCCAAAACCTCATGTGAAGAAAAACCCTTGAGCAAAAAGTCTAAGCGAACACTTTAACAGAAGAACCCAAGCAAAGCTGAG
Source organism: Alicyclobacillus tolerans (assembly GCF_021739485.1). Lineage (GTDB taxonomy): Bacteria > Bacillota > Bacilli > Alicyclobacillales > Alicyclobacillaceae > Alicyclobacillus_K > Alicyclobacillus_K tolerans_A. Next base: position 80,184 of record NZ_JAJFNK010000008.1, on the reverse strand, counting down.
CACATACCCTCGGAGAACTGTCTTCAACAGACTTGGCAAGGGGGCGAAGGAATGGCTGTAGCTTTGTATTGCCGTGTGTCGACGGACGAACAGGCTCAGGGCTTTTCGATTCTTCACCAAACTGAACGCATGGAGGCTTTTTGCGCTTCGCAAGGATGGCCGGACTACGAATTGTTCGTCGACGACGGTTGGACGGGAACAAGTTTGAAACGCCCCGGATTAGCCCGCTTGCTGCAACAAATTAAAGCAGGGTGCGTTCACACGGTCCTCGTGTACAAACTGGATCGACTCAGCCGCAGACAAAAAGACGTTCTGTATTTGCTCGAGGACGTCTTTGAAAAGCACCGTGTCGCCTTTCGCAGCGTCACCGAGCCGTTTGATACCTCTACCCCATTTGGCAAAGCGATGTTGGGAATGTTGGCCGTATTCGCACAGTTGGAACGGGATACCATTGTCGAACGATCGCGTTTTGGCAAGCACCAGCGAACACGCAACGGCCTTTGGTACGGAGGTCCTGAACCTTATGGGTACCAGTGGTCTGCTGGAGAACAACAACTCATCCCAAACCCCGTGCAAGCCGAGCTGGTGAGGCAAATGTTTCAACGATTTCTCGGGGGTCAATCCGCCCTCTCGCTTGCAAAGTGGATGGCCGAGAGGAGCAGCGACCGGCAGTTTAGAAACCACAAGTCGTTGATGTATATGCTGGAAAACCCGGTGTACGCAGGCATGTTGAGACAAGGCAGCCAACTCGTCAATGGGCTGCACGAGGCGATTGTCGACCCGGAAACCTGGCGGCAGGTTCAAGTTGAGATCGAGCACAGGCGCTCGGGACGAAGCGCAACCGGCAGGTACCTTCTGAGCAGGCTGCTGGTGTGCGGAGTGTGCGGGTCGCCCATGAAACACATTCGTGCAACGGACCGCCGGTCCGATCCCCCAAGGCAGCGCAATTACTACCTTTGCAGCCGAAAACACCACAAGACCAAGTCTTGCAACAGCAAGTACTATCCTCAAGAAGCTTTGGAACAAGCTGTCATAGCGCGCGTAAAGCGACTTGCCATCAGCCCTTCCTGGATAGAATCGGAAATGGGGGCACAAACGCAGTACTCTTGCGACGACGCGACCACAACACTTGAAGAACAGCTGCAATCTATCGAAAAGAAACTTGAGAAGTGGTATGATGCCTTCGAAACCGGGGCCGTCGATAAAAACCAGTTAAGATTTAGGATTGAATCCCTGGAACGGCAACAGTCTGCGGCACTGCTTCACCTGGAAGAAGCTCGTCAACGTGTGCTGGCTCTCCCGCGAAACCCGTCCCTGCCACAGATTCACTTTGTATCTGAGGTGTGGAGTGCGCTGACGAATGAAGAACGCGCTTTGTTGATTCGGGCCGCGGTCTCCAAAATTGCAGTTTATCCCAATCCCGAAGAACCTTTGCAACTGCACTGGAATGTGTAGTTTACTGCCACTTTTTGAGGATACGCTTCAGCGTACGTACAGTGAGACCCTGTCACGGCAAAACCAATCGTCTTTCCCGTCAAATCCATATGGATTCCCTCCCGTTACGTTCCAGTTTCTTCGGCCAAAATCCGGCACAGCGTATTGGCTATAATCTGTCCCGCCGTCTTGGGCGCGACGAGACCTGGAAGGCTTGGTGCCAGGATAGCCTTTAACCCGTGGCGCTCGGCATATCGGAAATCGGTCCCTCCCGGCTTTGACGCAATGTCGATAATGACCGCGTCACGCCGGACTTTCGCAAGCACGGAAGCCGGAAGTACAGGCGCGGGAATGGTATTGAAAATGATGTCTGCTCTCGCGACGTGATCGGACAAATTTTCCATGGGAAACGGCTCAATGGACATTTCCCGGATGCGTGCAAGGTGGGCTGAATGTCTTGCCCCCACAGAGACTTTAGATCCAAGTGCCGCCAGCGTTCGCGCCAAGGTATGGCCGCATCGTCCGAAACCAAGCACCACAGCTTTCGAACCGTGAATCGTGATCTCGGTGTGCTGCATCGCCAAGGCGATGGCTCCCTCTGCCGTTGGAATCGAGTTCAAGATCGCGATCTCGTCCAGCTCCATCAGGCGTGTGAGCCTCAAGTTGTATTGGTCGCAACGCCGGACTAATTCGGTCCGGGCGATACCGGTAAAAACGAGGGTGTTCGGCTTCATCGAGGCGAAGTGTTCTTCCGTCAGGACAATGGGTTCATCGCAAAATTTGCTGTCCACCTTCCCGTCGTCATCCATGCCGGCAACAGGAAGGACCACCGCATCGGCCTGTGCCAGGACTTCGGTAGTCAACTTCCCCATGACGGTGTCGGTAAAGGTACGCGTATTGCGATCAAACCCTATGAGCGTCGCACTCGCATCCAGTTCAGTCGCCTTTGCAATGATTTCCAACTGACGAGCGTCACCACCGATAAATACGAGCCTTCGGCCCGTTAGCATGCGAGGATTACCCCTTTCTGACGAAGACTGTGCTGTATCCTATGTCAGTCAAAACAAGGGGGTGCAAAAGTCTAGCTCGGTGGAAACCGGCGCGCGCATGAGGGCGCAAGAAACTATACGGGGGAAACGCCCGTGGAACCAAACCCGCCAGTTCCTCGCGCAGTAGATTCAAACTCGTCGACCAAACTTAGGTGGGCTAAATAGATGGGTGCAAGGACAAACTGCGCGATGCGGTCTCCGGGCTCGATGGTGGCGGGTTCGTCGGAAAGGTTGGTTAAAAGCACCTGAATCTCACCGGTGTAGTCGCTGTCAATGACGCCCACGCCATTGGGCAACGCGATGCCATGACGCCAAGCTAGTCCACTCCGAGCGTACACTAAACCCACAAACGCCTTCCCAGGTAACTGAACCGCAACCCCTGTGGGGATTCGAACGCGTTGTCCAGGGCAGATTGTCACGGGAGCTGTGGTGCAGGCACACAAGTCCATGCCTGCCGCCCCCTCTGTGGCGTAACGCGGGAGGTATTCCGGTTTAAAGTGCGGTGACACCACTTTGTATTTCAACACGTGTATGGCTTCTTTCACACCGTTTCCCCCTCGTTGGCTGCCCTGGGTCTCCTCTTTGCAGATTGTTCAAATCTGCCGCCGTATCCACCCCGACTGTCAACGCCGTTGCAGCGTGAGACCGGATATCGGGCCTACAGCGGCCACCGCAAATTGTTGCCCGAGAATTTCTGCCGCAACCCGGGAAACGTCTTGTGCAGTAACGGCGTTGATCTCAGCTAACGTCTCATCCAATGTGACGTCCCGCTGCAACAACAACTCGTTCTTTCCGAGGCGGCTCATCCGGCTGCTGGTACTTTCCAGACTGAGTACCAAGGACCCCTTGACTTGTTCCTTTCCCTTTTCCAACTCGTCGTCGGTCAAGCCATGGCCCGCGACGTCGTCGCAAATGTCGTAAGTCAATTTCATGACGTCTTCGGCGTATTCCGGAGAAGTCCCCGCGTAAACGCCAAACATCCCACAGTCCTGATACGCCGAATGAAAGGAAAAGACCGAATAGGCCAACCCGCGTTCCTCTCGGATTTCCTGGAACAAACGCGAGCTCGGCGCGTTGCCAAGGGCGTTGTTGAGAAGAATCATGGCGTACAACCGTTTGTCGCCAACGGGATATCCGGGACTGGCGAGACAAATGTGGACTTGCTCAATGTCCTTTTCACGCAGGCTCACCACCCGCGAGAAATCGGGTGCTTTCAAGCGCCGTTCTTCTTGGGCTGCTGCGGCAGGAAAAGAATGCCCAAACAGCTTTTCAATTTGCGCTACGGCTTTTTCCTGAGGAATGTTTCCGGCTACGGCGATGACGATGTTACCCGGTGTGTACCGCTGTTGAAGGTACTGCTCAATATCCGCGCGAGTAAACGACCTAAGGTTTTCTTCTTTTCCCAAAACGGTATAGCCCAGCGGATGGTTGCTGTAGATTCCTTCGGACAAGATGTCCATCACCAATTCATCCGGCGTGTCTTCATACATGCGAATTTCTTCGATGACCACTTTCTTTTCCTTTTCAATCTCCTCTGGAGCAAACTGGGAATGGAACAACATGTCGCCGAGGGTTCCCAGCGCTGTTCCGAAGTGTTCATCCAGGACCTTGGCATAATAGCAGGTGTATTCTTTTGAAGTAAACGCATTGACCTGTCCGCCCAAACTGTCAAACACCTGTGCCAGTTCCCGGGCCGACAAGCTGTCTGTCCCCTTGAACAACATGTGTTCGATAAAGTGGCTGATTCCATTATTCCGAACCGTCTCATGACGGGATCCAGTTGCAACCCAAATCCCAATGCTAACCGAACGCACCGAGGAAATTTCTTCTCCGATGATCCGCACTCCATTTGACAATTGAACGCGATATGTCACGCAAACATCCTCCTTGGAGGTCCCTTTCCCGCACCATGCCTGTGCACAGTGCCCGGGCGGAAACGCTCCATTTTCCGTCCACTCCTCAAGCTATAGACGAACTAACTATAGCAAACTCATGGCTTCATACTCAAGGTGGAAGGCGGAGTGGCTGCAGAGACCTCGTCGACGACCTGTTCGACCGTCTTAAAGACAAACCCTTGGTTCGCAAGCGACTGAATGATTTGCGGCAGAGCCTGAGCGGTCGGTGCCGTTGGGTGCATCAGGAGAAATGTTCCGGGCTCGATGTGGTGAGAACCCCTTGAAACGATTGCGGACGCAGGCGGGCGCCGCCAATCCACTGTATCCCGGGTCCACAAAATCGTGTACATGCCATGGCGGCGCGCAGCCTCCACCGCATATTGGTTATAAGACCCCGCCGGCGGCGCCAGCATGCAGGGGTTTCGACCGAGCACGTGTTCGATCGCGCTGTTCGCCCGTAGAATCTGCCGCTGCATTTGAGCCGGACTCAATTTCTTGAAGTCCGGGTGGCCAAAGCCGTGACTGCCAATAGCATGCCCTTGCTTGGCAATCTCGGCAGTCAAATCTGGGTGTTTTTTTACCCACGCCCCGTCCAGAAAAAACGTCGCTTTGACGTTTTGTTGTTTCAGCGTATCCAGCAAACTAGGAATATACTCTTCTCCCCATGACACATTGAACATCAAACTCACCGATTTTTCTTCCTTGGGACCTCTGTACACGGGCTCAGGCGGCAAAGCTGCAAGCCTCGTCTGAGGTAAGACGGCCTGCCAAACCAGGTGTACCTTGCCGTCGTTGGCAGTCCTTGTCCTGGCCTCACTTGCCGGCACATCGAGACGCCAGCCTGCGAGCCCAGGAACAGCATGCCACACCCGATCCACGCGAGCATCCACCGCATCGCGGCTCAAAGTCTTGTCCAGCGACTCCAAAGAACTCCGTTCTACGACCGCTTTTTCCGTGACCGTGCGATTACCAGGCGCTGAAAGCGGAGTTCCAACCCCGAGAAAAGGGGAAGACAAAGACTGAAGCAGCAAAAACACGGGGAAAACAGAATTCAACACCCGGTTCACCCTTCCATTAAACGAATGTATGAGTGCCAGTACAGCTTGTCGCATGCGAATGGCACGAAAAGCCTACAGTGTACGTTTTCCAAAAGAGCACTTTTAACAAGCACTTCTAAAGGGTGCCCAAAAACTAAAAAATCCCTCCTGAGACAGGAAGGATTCCAGAGTATCGCAATGCTCAACGGCCTGTACTTTGGCCCACCACACCGTGAACCGTGTCAGAATGAACCAACATCGACAGAGCCTGGATAAACACTGTCCGGATAGGGAGGTCTGGCCCGGGGCCAAACCAACGATCCGTCCGATTTGCAACAAAACGCCTTCTAAAAAGGTTTATGGCTGCGGGCTTATTTCTGGCCCGTAGCCTGGGCAACCGGTCCACTCGACGCACTGGGACCGCCGGTACTCGGCTGCTGTGCCTTCAATACTTCCTTGCGCGAGAGGTTAATCCGGCCCTGATTGTCAATTTCGGTCACCTTCACTTGGATCTCGTCGCCGACGTTGCAGATGTCCTCTACCTTGTTGACGCGGTTCAAGTCGAGTTGAGAAATGTGCACCAAACCTTCTTTCCCCGGCAACACCTCGACGAAGGCTCCGTACTTCTCGACACGCATGACCTTCCCCTTGTAGACCTTTCCGACTTCCACTTCTTGAACGATGTTTAAAACCAACTGGCGCGCTTTGTCAGCACTTGAACTGTCGGTTCCTGAAATGAACACCCGCCCGTCCTGTTCAATGTCGATTTTCACGCCTGTCTCCTCGATGATCTTGTTGATCACTCTTCCGCCCGGCCCAATGACGTCGCGGATCTTATCCGGATTGATTTGAACCGTAATGACCCGGGGTGCATATCTGGACAGGTCGGTACGCGGCTGGGCAATGGCCCCGAGCATTTTTTCGAGAATGAACATGCGGCCGACGTGTGCCTGGTTTAACGCGCGCTCCAAGACGTCCTTGGTGATCCCGCCAATTTTGATATCCATTTGCAGGGCCGTAACGCCGTTGGCGGTTCCAGCCACCTTAAAATCCATATCGCCAAGGTGGTCTTCCATGCCTTGAATGTCTGACAACACCGCGATGTCGTCGTTTTCCTTCACCAAACCCATCGCAATGCCCGCCACCGGGGCTTTGATAGGTACCCCAGCGTCCATTAAAGCCATGGTACTGCCGCAAATGCTCGCCTGCGACGTCGATCCGTTGGATTCCAACACCTCGGAAACGACGCGAATGGCGTACGGGAATTCTTCAGGCGCGGGAATGACCGGATCCAATGCCCGCTCGCCAAGGGCTCCATGCCCGATGTCGCGACGGCTCGGCGCCCGAAGCGGTCTGGCTTCGCCTGTGCTGAACGGTGGGAAGTTGTAGTGGTGCATATACCGGTTCGATTCTTCAAGACCAAGACCGTCGAGAATCTGCTCGTCGCCAAGGGCTCCCAGCGTGCAGATCGACAATGCCTGGGTTTGTCCGCGCGTAAACAGACCGGACCCATGGGCCCGAGGCAGCAGGCTGACTTCGCAGGAAATCGGCCGGATTTCGTCGAGTTTGCGGCCGTCCGGACGGATCCCTTCCTGCAAAATGGCTCGCCGAACTTCCTCTTTCAAAATGTCGTGCAGCACCTCGTCGATGGCCTTCTCCTGTTCGGGGAACTGTTCGGCAAATGCCGCTTTGACTTCCTCCGTCACAGCGTTCAGTGACGCCTCGCGCGCCAACTTGTCCGGGTTGCGGACCGCCTGTTTGACTTTCTCAGTCGCGTACTCGCGAATGGCCTCATTGAGCGGTGCGTCCACTGCGTGAAGCGCGACCTCTCGCTTTGGAACGCCAGCTTGCGCTGCAAACGTTTCAATCTCTGCCACAATCTGTTTGATGGCTTCATGACCAAACAGAATGCCTTCGAGCATTTGGTCTTCTGGAACCTGATCGGCCCCCGCTTCAACCATCACGATGGCGTGCTTCGTACCGGCTACCGTCAAGTGAATATCGCTTCGCGCAGCTTGCGCTACAGTCGGATTAATCACGAACTGGCCATCCACGCGGCCGACAATCACTCCAGCAATCGGCCCGTCAAAGGGGATGTCTGAGACAGTCAGGGCCGCCGAAGTGCCAATCATGGCAGCCATTTCGGGTGCGCAGTCTTGATCGACAGACATCACAATGTCCACAACCTGCACATCGTTTCGAAAACCTTCTGGAAATAGCGGACGAATTGGGCGGTCAATCAGCCTCGACGCCAGAATCGCCTTCTCACTCGGGCGTCCCTCGCGCTTGATGAACCCGCCAGGAATTTTACCGACCGCGTAATACCGTTCTTCATAGTTTACAGTCAACGGAAAAAAGTCCAGGTCCTTTGGTTCGTTCGATGCTGTGACTGTACTCAGCACCACTGTTTCGCCGTACGTTACCAACACGGCGGCCGTAGCTTGTTTCGCCAGTTTGCCGGTCTCCAAAATCATGGGCCGGCCTCCCAGCATAAACTCGTGACGTTTTACCATGCTTGTCCCATATCCTCCTTTTTGGCATAGCTGCGTACCCGTCAAAACTGTCCCTGCGGCGCAACTGCTTGCTCGCCTGAAAAGGGAACCTCTGCTTTGTAGTCTTGCCGTTTGCGCTGCTTTACAGCCCCAAGCGCACACTGGCGCAGTATGTAAAACAAGCGGGCCGAAGCCCGCTGGTTCTTTACTTACGCAGTCCCAATGCCTGAATCAATTCACGGTAGCGATTAACGTCTTTGTTTCGAAGGTAGTTCAGCAGGTTGCGGCGATGACCAATCATCTTGTACAAACCGCGGCGTGAATGGTGATCCTTTTTGTGAACCCGGAAGTGCTCCGTTAGGTACGTAATGCGTTCCGTCAGAATCGCGATTTGAACTTCAGGAGACCCGGTATCGGTTGGGTGCACTTGAAACTTTTCCAAAATTTCTTTCTTGCGCTCATTCGTTAACACGAAGGTAAATCCTCCTTTGATTGCGAAGCCTATCCCTGAACCGGAGAAGGCGTTGGAGGGACGCGAATCCACGGTGCAGTTCTTCCCGCGAGTACGTTTCGTATGGCTTCCTGTATGCGAGATGAAGAAATTATAGCATAAACCGGGTGCATCAACAAATTCCCGACATTCCAAGCATCCTGTTCCCTACATTCCAAGCATCCTGCCTCGTTCAACGGACCTCAAACGCCTTGCGTGCATTCATCCACTGGACTACATTCCAAGCATCTCTTTGACGGTCGCGACGTCTTTGTGAATCTGTGCCTTTAACTCGTCAAGTCCGGCAAACTTCACTTCGTCCCGAACGCGCCGCAAAAAGGAAACCCGCAGTATTTTCCCATACAAATCCCCGGAAAATCCAAACAAGTGCGCCTCCAGTTTGAAACTCTCGCCGTCCACGGTCGGGCGGGTCCCGGCATTGAGCACGCCAAACCAGTTTTCCACTGCTTCCGACCCTTCCTCAGCAATCGAAGCCGAGATGGCATAAACCCCGGCCTTTGGCATCACGTATTCTCCCGTGTCCTCCAGGTTGGCCGTTGGAAAACCGAGTGTTCTGCCCCGGGCCGCACCGTGTTCAATCGCAGCGGTCACCGTGTAAGGACGGCCCAAGAGGGCTTCTGCCGCTTCGACGCGACCGTTGGCAAGGTGCTTGCGGACTTGCGAGCTGCTGACTTTAACGCCGTTCTCCTCTACGTGGCTGACCACGGTAACCGGTACGCCTAAGGCTTGGCAATACGCTTTCAGCTCACTCACTCCGGCCTTGCCGCCTTGACCAAAGTGATAGTCCTCTCCGACGACAATGCTTTTTAAATTGAGCTGCCCAAGGTGTTCAAATACGAATTGTTCCGCCGACGTCGATGCAAAGTCGCGAGAAAAACGAACGTCGTACAGCGTATCGACTCCAAACGACTGCAGCAGTTTCACTTTCTCCGCGAATGGAGTCAAGGCGCGCTCGTACTGCACATTGCCACGGAGCACCCACGCTGGATGCGGCCAGAAGCTCATTACCGCCAATCCGGCGGATTCAGGTTTCGCCTTGGCCACCCGCAAAATGGATTGATGCCCAATATGTACGCCGTCAAACTTTCCCATGGCCAAAACCAGCGGACTCGCGTTTTTCGGCGGGCGTCCTGTCAACCGAATGATTTCCATACGTTACGGCTCCCTTTTCCAAAAAACTTTTTTTGGCTTCAAAATGGGCTTGGGACCTGCTTGTACTTCGACCACTGCAATCAACTCCCGCTTTGCATCAAACACTGCAGCCAGCGGGGCTGCAATTCCTGGCTCATCCACTTCCCGCTCAATGCTTTGTCCCTGCGCCAAGCGCAGCGCCTGTGCCTGCGTAACCTGAACCTTTGGCATGCCGCGCAATGCGGCTGCAGGCGATTGCAGCATGGTTTCCGGAGACAAGGTGTTTTCAAACTGTTCCAGTGTTACGGCTTCATCCAAGCCAAAATGACCCGAACGCACGCGGCGCAGCCGACCCATGTGTGCAGGAACACCGCACATGTCTCCCCAATCCCTGCACAACGAGCGGATATAGGTTCCTTTTGAACACGCCGTTCGAAACTCACTCACAGCTTCCGGACCTGGTTGAAAGGAGAGAACTTCAAAACTATAAATATGTATTGTACGGACAGGAAGTTCGACGGATTGGCCGGCTCGAGCCAGTTCATGCGCCCTTTTACCTTGAACGTGCACCGCCGAATAGACCGGCGGACGCTGCTCGATGACACCGAGGAAAGCGTCTGCCGCCTGAACGACCTCGGACTCGCGCAACAAACTCGCGTCCTGTTGCAAAAGGGTCCGCCCACTGGCATCGTCGGTATCGGTTTGACGACCAAAGACAGCTTGTCCGATGTATTCTTTGTCGTCCGCTCCGGCAAATTCCAACAGTCTCGTCGCATCTCCGACGCACAGCACCAGCACTCCGGTTGCATCGGGATCGAGTGTCCCCGCGTGCCCGACCTTGCGGACGCCGAGTTTGCGGCGAACCCGGTTGACTACGTCGTGCGAGGTCATCCCTGCAGGTTTGTCCAATACTAAAACTCCGTGCAATGCCACAAATTACGCCTCCGACAGAGCGATTTCGACTTGCTCCGAGACCGCGTCCATCGCTTCGCCCAGCGGTCCGTTCACGGTGCATCCAGCCGCACGAGTGTGCCCGCCGCCGCCGAATTGTTGGGCAATTTTGGAAACATCTACGCGCCGCTTAGACCGCAAAGACACCTTGATTCGGGAATCCGCGAGTTCCCGGAACAACAGCCCGACCTCGACTGTATCGATGCTGCGCGCAAATCCCACCAGACCTTCCACGTCGTCGTCTGTCGCCCCTGCCCCTTCAATCATGCCGCGGGTCACGTACAAAGCGGCATACCGCCCATCCGAAGAAACGGTCAAGTTTGCCAAGGCCATCTGCAAAAGGTGCATTTGTTCCCACGTGCGCGACTCCAGCGCAGGCTCCGCCACATCGTAAGGCTGAACTCCGGAGCCCAACAACTCTGCGGCGATCTGGTGCACTTCGCGAGTCGTGTTAGGCTGGGCGAATCCGCCCGTATCCGTGAGGATGCCCGTGTATAAACAGGTCGCAAGTTCCGGCGAGAACACCACGGACAGGGCTTTGGCCACGTGGTACACCAATTCGCATGTCGCCGCGGCCAGGTCGTCGACCATAGCGGCAACTCCATACCGGGGATTCGTGCGATGGTGGTCGATGTTTACAATCTCGGCATCCCCTGCGATGAATGCCGCGACCTCTTGAAACCGCTGCATATCCGCGCAGTCTACCGCCACCACGTGGCGGTATTGACGCGCGTCGCAACGGCTTATCAGTTGGGCCCGATCCACCATGGGCAAATAGCCAAAGCGCACGGGCAGCGGCTCGGCAATCAAAAAAGTCCACTTCTTGCCGAGCGATGCCAGGATGTGAGCCACGGCCAGAGAACTGCCGATGGCATCGCCGTCCGGCCTTTCGTGCGTCACAATGAGCCAGTCATCCCCGTCTTTCAAGCGGTCGCTGACCAGCGTCAGACTTTCCGGCTCGCGCGGTGCGGGTTCCCACGTTTTCAAGGCTTTTGCCCCCCTGGTGAAAAAACTGGTCTAGAACATCCGGTCGAAATCTGGTTATTCTCCCCGTCCGGCGGATTCGTCCACATCCTCTTGCACTGAAGACAAGCCGTCGCCCGAACTTTTGATTTTGCGCAGCACCGTTTCGATGTGAGCGCTGTATTCCCCAGATTCGTCCAACTTAAACACCATGTCCGGCGTCATTCGCATCCGGAGTCGACGGCTGACCTCCCCGCGCAAAAATCCTGCCGCCCGGGTTAGGGCATCCATCGTGTGGACCTTGGCATCGCGATCGCCAAGAACGCTGGCGTACACCTTGGCATGTTGCAGGTCGCTCGTCAACTCGACGCGAGTGACTGTGATAAAGCCCAATCCTGGGTCTTTCAACTCCGTGCGGATCAATTCCGCAATCTCTTTTTTCATTTGTTCAGCGACGCGTTGAGCGCGGATTCGTGACACAGTTGACCGCCTCCCTTGCACTCAAGTGGTGAATTCCGAGTTAGTTTGGCTTAACGGCTTCCATTTTAAAGGCTTCGATGACGTCGCCCACCTTCAGATCCTGGAAGCGTTCCAGCGTCACGCCGCATTCGAACCCGGTTGCAACCTCTCGCACGTCGTCTTTAAAACGCTTGAGCGACTCCAGACTGCCTTCGTAGATGACAACTCCATCCCGAATCACCCTCGCTTCCGCATCGCGGGTGATTTTGCCCTCGGTTACATAGCAGCCTGCGACAGTTCCAATCTTCGAAATGTGGAACACGTCCCGGACTTCGGCATGGCCGAGCGTCACTTCCTTGTATTCCGGATCCAACATGCCCTTCATGGCCGATTGGAGTTCTTCGATCACGTTGTAGATCACGCGATACAGCCGAATGTCGACCTTTTCCGCTTCCGCTGCGCGCTTGGCATTGACATCTGGCCGCACACTGAAGCCGATGATGATGGCGTTCGAGGCGCTTGCCAAAGCGACGTCAGACTCCGTAATCGCGCCGGCGCCCTTGTGGATGACCTTCACACGCACGCCTTCCACTTCGATCTTTTCGATGGATTGAACCAGAGCTTCGACTGAACCTTGGACGTCCGCCTTGACAATGACGTTGAGCTCTTTGACATTGCCTTCCTTGATCTGGCGGTACAAATCGTCCAGCGTGACTCTCGAGGTCTGCTGCATCTGCTCTGCCCGTTCGCGGTTCAGGCGCTTTTGCACCAGGTTGCGCGCAGGCCGTTCGTCGTCGTAAACGACGAACAGGTCTCCAGCGCTCGGCACGTCGCCCAAGCCCTGAATCTCCACCGGAGTGGACGGACCGGCCGACTTCAACCGCTTGCCCAGGTCGTTGACCATGGCACGGACGCGGCCAAAAGTCGTCCCCGCCACAACAATGTCGCCCACTTTTAAGGTGCCGTTTTGTACCAACACCGTCGCCACAGGGCCTCTGCCTTTGTCCAGTTTCGCCTCAATGACCGTGCCGCGCGGCCGCCCTTCCGGGTTGGCCTTGACTTCCTGCATGTCGGCGACGAGAAGTACCATCTCCAGCAGTGATTCCAGGTTTTGCTGACGCAAAGCGGATACCTCAACAAACACCGTATCTCCGCCCCACTCCTCAGAGACCAGGCCATACTGCGTCAGTTCCTGCTTCACCCGGTCCGGATTGGCGTCTGGCTTGTCGATCTTATTGACGGCCACGATAATCGGCACATTCGCCGCCTTGGCGTGGTTAATGGCTTCAATGGTTTGCGGCATTACGCCGTCGTCAGCAGCCACCACCAAAATGGTCACGTCCGTGACTTGAGCACCCCGGGCACGCATCGTCGTGAACGCTTCGTGACCAGGGGTATCCAGGAACGTGATAAGGCGGCCGCCCGCCTCTACTTGGTAGGCGCCGATGTGCTGAGTAATGCCTCCCGCTTCGGTCGCTGTCACCTTACTGGAGCGAATGGCGTCAAGCAGCGTCGTCTTGCCGTGATCGACGTGACCCATAATCGTCACGACAGGCGGTCGGGACATCTGCAAAGAGGGGTCTTCCTCCTCAATGAGCATATCCACGGCTTCTTCGTCTACGGGTTCCAAAATGGTCAGTTCGACTCCGTATTCGCCCGCAATCAGTTCCATGGCCTCGGTCTCAATGTCCTGGTTAATGGTCGCCATGATGCCGAGGAACAACAACTTTTTGATGATCTCCGATGCTTCACGGCGCAGGGCCTTGGCAAAGTCACCGACCGTCATCGGCCCTTCTACCGTCACCTTGGTGGGATACTCCGGCCGCTTCACTTCGGTGCGGTTGCCTCCACCCGGCCGACGGCGTGAGCCCGGCCTCAGTTTGTCTTCGTTAAAGCGTTCCTTGCGATCGCGGTTAAAATCGTTGCCGCGGGTTTTATCCTTATCCTTGCGCGGCGCGTTTGCAGCCGACGGTTTGCTTTGAATGGCCAAGACAGAACCGCCCGTTTGACCCCCTCGGTTCCCGCCGGGGCGTCCACTGCCAGCTCCTGCTCCACCCGGTCTTGGACCGCGGGAATCGCTGCGACCGCCGAAGCCGCCGCCTGGACGTCCGCCGCCGCCGGCAGGCCCCCTGCGGTCGGAACTGTAGCCTCCGGATTGTTGACCTCCGCCTCCCGGACGTCCACCGCCGCCGTAGGAACCTCGACGGTCATTGCGGTCCCCGCCTGGCCGATTGCCTCCGCCTCCCGAAGGACGGTCTTGCCCAAAGCGCTGACCACCCCCGCGGTTGTCGGAACCGGAATTGCTGCTCCGCCGATCGCCCGTACCCTGTTGTCCGCTCCCATAAGGGCGGTCGCCGCGCGGCCGATCCGCTCCTTGCGGTCGGTCGTTGCTGCGCGGTCGGTCGCCGTTGTTGGAATACCCGCCATGAGGACGGTCCGAACGCGGTCGGTTCGGCGCGCCTCCCCGGTCACCCCCGCGGGACGCGTTGTTATCCTGACCTTGGTTGTTGTTTGGCCCTGGAAACACGCGTTCTTCGGTCTGGGAGTCATTCCTCAGTGCCGCCGTGCGCGTCTGAGCGCGCATCGCGTTGTCTGACGGTTGTTCCCCGGATTGCTGCACTTGCCCCCGGGTTGATTGCGCAGGTTGCGCACCGGTTGTTGCCACCTCTTGTTGCGGCCTTGTCCCCATTCTCCCATACTCCGTTCTCACATTTGTGCTGCTTTCAGTGCGTGTTCCCTGCCGATTGTCATGCCCAGCAGCAGCGCCGGTTCGCTCCGGGCGCTGTTCCCCTTGCCGGGCCTCGGTGTTGCGCTGCATTTCCAGTTGCCGGGCGGCGCGTTCCCTCTGGCGCTGTTTTTCCTTCAACTCGCGTTCCACTTCCGTGGCACGGCGCTGCGCAGCCCGCTTTTTCACATCCGAGAAAAACTGTTCCACCTTTGTGACCATCTGGTCATCCATAACGCTCATATGATTTGCAACAGGGACATCCAGCCGATTCAAAATCGTAATGATTTCCTTACTCGACATGTTCAGTTGTTTAGCGTACTCATACACTCGAAGTTTCGTCAAAAGCATCACCCCCGCCGTATTCCCCTGCGTACTCTGCCATTTTCGCTGCAAACCCGGGGTCGGTCACAGCCACCGCAACCATGTGTTCACGTCCGCACGCTTTGCCGAGCTCTCCCCGCTCAAACCGTTCGATAAGGCTTATATGATAAAACGCGCACTTGTCGCGAATTTTCTTTTGAGTGTTTCCGCCCGCGTCTGTGGCCAGAAACACGGCCTTGGCCGATTGGCTCGAAATGGCTGCAAAGACGGCGTCGCTCCCGAGCACCGCTTTGCGCGCACCCACTGCCAAGCCGATTAAGCCCAGCAATTTTCGCTTTGCCAAAGGAGCATGAGTCTTGTCAGAATTCGTTGCCTGTATGGGCGTGTTGTCCACGTGCAACCTCCTCCTGTAAAGACATAGCCAGTTGGTCATACAACGCTTCGGGGATGGATGTTTTCAAAGACCGCTCCAACGACTTGCGCTTTTGCGCAGCCTTCAAACACGACACATTTTGACACAAATAGGCGCCGCGGCCATTGCGCTTGCTTGTCGGGTCGAGTACAATCTCGCCTTCAGGCGTCAGGACAACGCGGATCAAAGACCTCTTTGGAAACATCTCCTGACAACCCACGCACTTGCGCAGTGGAACCTTGCGTTGACTTTGCATCCCAATGACCCCCTTTCAACCAAAACGGCTTATGCTTGCGTTTCGCAACGGCCCTCGTTTCGGAAACGACTTAAGGTTCGTTCAACCAATCTGCGGATAAGCTCCCGAACCCTTCCTCTTCTTCCTCCACCTCTTTAGTGATGTGGCCAAACATGCCGAGCTCTGCCGCTTGCGTCTCGCTCTTGATGTCGATTTTCCAGCTCGTCAACTTGGCCGCAAGCCGGGCGTTTTGCCCCTCCTTGCCGATAGCCAGGGACAACTGGTAATCCGGAACAATGGCGCGGGCAATTTTTTCATCCTCGAGGATGCGCACCTCAACGACTTTCGCAGGAGACAGCGCATTGGCTACAAATTCTGCGGGGTCGTCGCTGAATTTCACAATGTCAATCTTTTCGCCGCCCAGTTCGTTGACGACGGCCTGCACGCGCATGCCTCGAGCACCAACGCACGCCCCAATTGGGTCGACTTCGAGGTTGCGCGAATAGACGGCAATCTTGGACCGGTACCCCGCTTCGCGGGCCACCGACTTGATTTCCACGACACCGTCAAAGATTTCCGGAACCTCAAGTTCAAACAGTCGTTTTAAAAGCCCAGGATGAGTTCGCGAAAGCACCACTTGCGGGCCCTTCGTGGTTCGCTCCACTCGAGTGATGAACGCCTTGATGCGGTCTCCGGGCTTAAACTTATCCGTGGGCATCTGTTCAGCCAGCGGCAACACCGCTTCGGTTTGACCGAGATCGATATAGGTCATCCGCGCATCTTGCCGCTGCACGACACCTGTCACAATGTCTTCCGCGCGATCCACAAATTTGCTATAAATTATGGAACGTTCAGCTTCACGAATGCGCTGTGTCACGACCTGTTTCGCCGTCTGAGCCGCGATGCGTCCAAAGTCGCGCGGAGTCACCTCAATTTCCACGACGTCGCCGACCCGGTACGTCGGATTCATGTCCAAAGCAGCATCCAAGGATATCTCCAACCGGGTATCTGAAGGTTCTTCCACAACCGTCTTTCTGGCGAATACCGTAACCTCCCCAGTATCCCGGCGTATCTGCACTCGAACGTTGGCTGCGGAATTAAAATTACGCTTATACCCAGAGATCAGCGCGGCCTCAATAGCTTCAATCAAGGTATCTTTGTCAATGCCCTTTTCTCGCTCCAATTGTTCCAGCGCGTCAATAAAATCTACATTCATTGAACGGTTTCTCCCCCTTTCGCTTCAGCAAAACCTCAAAATTCCACGGCCAGCCTGGCTGAAGCCACCTTTTCCGATGGAATCTGAACGCTCCGTTCGACTCCTTTGCGGTCGTACTCCAATGTCAGGGAGTCGTCTTCGTAGGCCGTAAGTATACCTTCAAAAGTTTTTTGTCCGTCAATGGGTTCATACAGGGTGACATGAACGCTGTGCCCGACTGCCCGAAGAAAATCTTCAGGTCTCTTTAAAGGGCGTTCTGCGCCCGGCGAGGACACCTCCAAGAAGTAAGCAGCAGGAATCGGGTCCACTTCGTCCAACCGCTCCGACAACTGTTCACTTACCCGGCTGCAGTCATCAATATCCACCCCATCGGGTTTGTCGATGAACACGCGAAGGAACCAATTCGCTCCCTCCTTCTTGTATTCGACATCCACCAGTTCCAGCCCCTCGGCTTCGACGATAGGCAATGCCAGTTTTTCCACGATGTCTGTCACTCGCTCTTTTGGCACAAAACTTCCTCCCAACCAAGTACTGTGACTTACCCGGCGGCCGGCCCGCAACAACAGTCCGCTCATTCATAAAACCAAAGAGTGGGTTTCCCCACTCTTCGCTCACAACCTATACGAAGCCTAACATTTTTAGTATATCATCAATGCCGTACCCCTGCAAGAAGACGCATTCCTTCGTGATTCGTTCCTAAATTCCTTGGTTGTGCGACGGCTTTGATGCGTATTTCCGCGCGCCATTCGTTGCGTATTTCCGTGCCTCATGTTATGTTGATTAACGCGTGTAGAACTTCGACGTGCACATGCCATACTATTAATGAAGCGAAAAAAGAGCAAAAAATCAACCCTGCGCGGACCGGCGGTTGTGTCTGGCGAGGTTTTGGCTTGCGCCAAAAACCCGTTGGATTCAGGTGCAAAACCCGCTTCAAGGGTACAGATAGAGGGAGAGACATGGACCAAAACATCCGTCAACTTAGAAATGTGGCCATCGTGGCACACGTCGACCACGGGAAGACCAGTCTGGTCGATCAGCTGTTGAGGCAGTCCGGACTGTTCCGCAGCAACGAGCACATTGAAGAACGAGCGATGGATTCCGGAGACATCGAGCGCGAGCGCGGCATTACCATTCTCGCGAAAAACACCGCGATCCCATACCAAGGTGTAAAAATCAACATCGTCGATACCCCGGGTCACGCTGACTTCAGCGGCGAAGTCGAGCGGATTGTCAAAATGGTCGACGGCGTACTGCTAGTCGTCGACGCGTTCGAAGGCGTGATGCCGCAGACCAAATTTGTTTTGCAAAAAGCGCTTGCCCAAGGTTTGTCGCCCATTGTCGTAGTGAACAAGATCGACCGTGAGAACTCCCGTCCCGCCGAAGTGGTCGACGAAGTTCTCGACTTGTTTATCGAATTGGGCGCCAGCGAGGAACAGTGTGACTTCCCAGTCGTGTACACTTCCGCCATTCAAGGCATCGCGACGCTCGACCCGCAACAGCCTGGCACCACCATGCAGCCTCTGTTTGAGGCCATCTTGGAACACATCCCGGCACCCGAGACGGACACACAAGCCCCTTTACAGTGGCAAGTCACGATGCTGGACTACAACGAGTTCCTCGGCCGCATTGGAATCGGACGGGTTGCACGCGGACGGATCCAAGTCGGTGAAAACACGGCCATCGTCAAACGCGACGGCTCCATCCAAAAGTCGCGCATTGTGAAGCTGTACGCCTTTGAAGGCTTAAAACGCGTAGAAGTCGACTCCGCACAAGCCGGCGACATCGTCGCTCTCGCAGGACTGGGCGACATCACGGTGGGGGAAACGGTCTGCGACGCGGAACACCCGGAACCGCTGCCGTCTTTGAGCATTGACGAGCCGACCTTGCAAATGACGTTCATGGTCAACAACAGCCCCCTGGCAGGACGGGAAGGCAAGTTTGTGACCTCCCGTAAACTGCGCGAGCGCCTGTACGCCGAACTGGAATCGGACGTGAGTTTGCGCGTCGAAGACACCGAGGACGCAGATTCGTTTTTGGTGTCCAGCCGCGGCGAATTGCACTTGTCGATTCTGATTGAGACGATGCGCAGAGAGGGATACGAACTACAGGTCTCAAAGCCAAGGGTTATTTTTAAACGCAACGGTGGTCAACTGCTCGAGCCCATTGAGTTCCTCGTGGCGGATGTGCCCAACGACTGCGTCGGTTCGGTCATTGAAGCCGTGGGATTGCGAAAAGGCGAACTGCGCAAACTCGAAGCCGCGCCGTCCGGTGAGTCCTCGCGTTTGGAATTTGCTGTGCCAGCCCGCGGGCTGATTGGGTTTCGCACCGAATTTCTGACCTTGACACGCGGTTACGGCATCATGACACACAGTTTTCTGGAGTACGGGGAGTTCCGCGGTGACGTCACCACGCGCCGCCAGGGTGTGTTGATTGCCAACGAGGGTGGAAGTGCTACTGCATACAGTCTTCAGAACCTCGAAGACCGCGGTACCATGTTTGTGGTCCCTGGCGCCGTTGTGTATGAAGGAATGATCGTCGGGGAGCACACGCGCGAAAACGACCTTACGGTCAATGTCGTCAAAGCCAAACACATGTCCAACGTCCGATCCGCGACGAAAGACGAAACCGTGCGGTTAAAGTCGCCGCGGATCTTAAGCCTAGAACAGGCCATCACCTACATTGAGGACGACGAACTCTGCGAGATTACTCCGACTTCCGTCCGCCTGCGCAAAAAGGTGCTGAACAAAAGCGAACGGGAGAAGTCGGCAAAACGGACCCGGCAACCTGTAGAAGTCGACAGCTAAGAACCGGGCAGTTAAGAAGCCAACAGCTATAAGCCAACAGCATAAGCCAACAGCTATAAGCCAACAGCTATAAGCCAACAGCTAACAAAACCGGCCGCTCGCATTGGGCCGGTTTGCGCAACACCACAGAAGGGAATGTCAGAAATGAGCCCAACGGGGCAGTCAGGCTTCGGGCATCTGTTGGTGATCACCGGAAACATGATGTCTGGAAAAACGGAAGAGTTTATCGCACGCATCCGAGCCCTGGAGCGGGTCGAGTCCATTCGCGCCAAAGCCTCGCAAACCAGCGATACGCCGTACCAAAAGCGCGACATTGGGGTGTACAAACACGCGTTGGACGACCGCTTCTCCGCCACGGAAATTGCGAGCCACGGAGGCATGCGAATGCCTGCAACTCCCGTTTTTAGCGCCAGTGAACTATTGGAACGGATTCTCTTGGACCACGTCCAGATTGTCGCCTGCGACGAGGTCCAATTTTTTCTGGAGAGAGAACGGGGTATGTACGTCATCGTCGACGTACTGCAGCAGTTGCTCAGTAAAGGATTCCACATCCTGGCGGCGGGGCTGGATAAGGACTTTCGCGGACTGCCGTTTGGCCCCATGGGTGAAGTGTTGGCGATGGCAGATGAACGAATCAGTCTGACTTCCATCTGTGCGAAATGCGGCGCTCCCGCAGTTTTGCCGCAGCGGCTCATCAACGGGCACCCAGCTCACTGGGACGATCCGATTGTCTTTCCAGGCGCTGAAGAGGCGTACGAACCCCGCTGCCGAAGTTGCCACGTGGTCCTGCCTCCAAGCCACTCGGCGGGGTCTGACTCCGGGCTGGCCCAAATCGAGGCAGCCGCCAGCTTCGAAGACCGCGCTTGAGACCAGGTCGGCCTTTCATACTTCATACTTCATACTTCATACTAGTCAGCCTTCAAAGCCTTCAAGGTTCAGACTTATCCCTTGAAGGAAGCGTAAAGGAGTCCAGTCGTCGGCGAAGGAAAGTGCAAGTGCACAAACGAACCCAAAATTTAGGACCGCAGATTGCGGGTACAACAAAGGGACTGTCTCAAGCTGAACTTGAGAGTCAGTCCCTTTTCGTATCCGGCCAGGGGGGAATAGACATCCCCCAGTGAATGTGCGCTATGCAAGGCCGCGGCGCGATGTTGAGCCCATTTTGAACGAAATGCACACTATGCGATGCGTCAAACCGTTTGCGTCGTCACCTGAAGTTCTGGAAACAACCCGAGCTGGAAAATACCGATTTGCTGCGCGTGCAAAGCTTCAAACACCTTGTCCAACGCCCCTGCTTGCCCGTTCACATCGCTGGCCGGCCACTCGGCATCGATGTAAAATACGTACTGCCCGAGCCGGGTGCCTGCAGGGCGGGATTCAATACGGCTCAAATTAATTTGGAAATCGTGAAACGGCTGCAAGGTCTGGTACAGCCCCCCTGGAGCATTTGCCACCCCGCTGAGCAACAGGGACAGGGTTTGGGTTTGAACTTTAGCGGCTAGACGGCCCTGAGGAATCTGTTTTCCAATCAGGCCAAACCGGGTTTTATTGTCGTTGCGGTCCTGGACCGGCTGCTTCCTCCACTCCAGGCCATAGCGAATTCCCGCCTGGCGCGTACCCACAGCGACAACGGTCGTCTTCCCTTCGGACGCCACTGTCCGGGCCGCATCCGCTGTACTTGCAACCGGCGTAAACCGGGCATTCGGGACGAGGACAGACAGCGAATTCTGGCACTGCGCGAGTGCCTGGGGATGGGAAATCACTTCTTCTACTTCTTCCAGCCGCGTGCCTTCGAGCATGAGAAGGTAGTGCTCAATTGGCAAGGTCAAAGAGGCAAGGATCTGGGGACCAGCCAAGGAATCGCTCGCCGAAGCAGGATCCGTTGCAGTGGTCCCACTGACGACCTTGCCAAGCATGTCCCATGTCATTGTGACTGACCCCTGAATGCTGTTCTCTAAGGGCACACAGCCGAAAACATCCGGTTGTCCATCCAATACAGCTTGATGGACCTCCTCTATCACTTGGATAATAGTCCCTTTCGCCACCAGTTCTGCGTCAGGGTATCCCAGCATTGACGAAAACTGTTGTGCCGGCTCCTGTGAAAAGGTCCCCTCCGGTCCCAGATAAAACATTTTCATCCACTCACGTCCCGTCTCTCTGTCACTGTGCTTGAAACTTCGATTTGCAAGCGGGCAGCGTCACTTTACGATGCCAAGCACGGCTTCAAACGCCTTCTCGACCGACAAGACCTCGACGTCGCCTGTTTTCCGCAGCTTCAATTCCACGTCACCGTCGGAGATCCTCTTTCCGACTGTCACTCGAACAGGAATGCCAATGAGGTCGGCATCCGCAAACTTGACGCCGGGCCGCTCATCGCGATCGTCCAACAGAACTTCCACACCCGCCGCGTAAAACCGGTGGTACAGCGATTCAGCCGCTTTCATCTGCATCTCGTCCCGTACGCTGACCGGCACGATGTGCACCTGATACGGAGCCACCGCAATCGGCCAGACAATTCCGGCGTCGTCGTGGCATTGTTCGATCACGGCCGGAAGCACACGCGTAGTGCCGAGTCCGTAACACCCCATCAGAATGGTCTGTTCTTTCCCGTTTTCGTCAAGGTAGGCGGCATGGAATGGCGTCGAGTACTTTGTGCCCAGCTTAAATACGTGACCCACTTCGATGCCGCGGTGGAATGCGAGGGGTTGTCCGCACTCCGGGCACAAATCACCGTTGGCAACCACGCGAATGTCTGCGGTTTTTGTGACTTTGAAATCCCGGTGCGGCGCCACGTGAATATCGTGAAAACCGGTATCCTTAGATGCAGCTACGCCATCCGCGACAGAAAGAACCCCGGGGTCAAATACGATGGGAAGTCCCGTGTCAGGCCCAACAAATCCCACCGGGTGTCCGGTCGCTTTCAACACTTGGTCCGCAGTCGCCAATTCCAGTTGCCGGACGTCCAAAAAGTTTTTCAATTTGACCTCGTTGACCTCGTGGTCACCGCGCACGCATGCCGCCACGGGCTGCCCATCCGCCATGTAGACAACGACCTTGAAAATCTGTTCCGGCCGGACATCCAAAACGTCGACGAGGTCATCGATGGTCTTGGTATTCGGCGTAGGAACCGTCTCTTTTGCAGGCGTAGCGGAAGTGTCCGCAACAGGCAAGGGCTGAGCCGACGCTTTTTCCACGTTTGCCGCGTACGTGCACGCGGTGCAGGCCGCTATGGTGTCTTCGCCAGCATCGGAGAGCACCATGAATTCGTGTGAGCCCCCCTTGCCTCCAATCGCTCCGGGGTCTGCGTCTACGGCACGGTAGTCGACTCCCATGCGTTCGAAAATCCTGCAGTAGGCGTCGTACATCGCATGGTAACTTTCGTCTAAACCTTCCGGCGAGGAGTCAAACGAATACGCATCTTTCATTCGAAACTCCCGTCCCCGTAAAAGCCCCGCTCTCGGACGCGCCTCGTCGCGAAACTTTGTTTGGATCTGATACAGCGTCACAGGAAGCTGACGGTAGGAACGGATTTCATTTTGAATCAAAGAGGTAATGACTTCTTCGTGCGTAGGTCCGAGAACCATTGGCCGGTCATGACGGTCTTTCAAAGAAAACATCAAATTCCCGTAATCTGCCCTGCGTCCGGACTGGAGCCAGAGTTCCTCGGGCTGAACAGCCGGAAGCAGGACCTCCTGAGCCCCTGCGGCATCCATTTCACGACGAACAATGTTCTCAATTTTACTTAACACTCGGTAACCGAGAGGCAGTAAAGAATAGACTCCGGCCGTCAATTGCCGCATATACCCGGCACGGATCATGAGTTGATGGCTAACCACATCTGCGTCAGCCGGGTTTTCCCGTAGTGTGTTTAGAAATAGTCGACTTTGTCGCATACTGTCCCTCCGCGAGCAACTACAAAATAGGTGACGAGATTTGTTTGTGCAATCACTTAAAACAAACGCGTGACGTCGCGGTAGGTCACAACCACCGCAAAGAGCATCAACAGCGCGAATCCAACAAAGTGCACGAACCCTTCCTTACGCGGATCCACTGCCTTCCCGCGGACGAGTTCGAACAGCATAAACAGCAGTCTGCCCCCGTCAAGGGCCGGGATGGGCAACAAGTTAAACAGCCCTAGGTTCAGGCTCAGCAATCCGGTAATCATGATGACGTGCCAAATTCCTAACTGCGCCTGCTGGCCGATGACGTCTGCGATGCCGACGGGCCCCGACAAATTCCCCATCTGCTTATGCGGGTGTTGGATGACCTGCCCGTACAGGTGCAGCGCATTGACGCTTCCATAGTACACGGAGGCGAATCCTCCGCCCACGGCACGCAGCTTGTCGTGACTGACCGGCTGGTCCACCCCCAGCATAGGAACTCCCTGATTGAGGCGCGGCGTAACCACCACTTGCTCCGAGCGGCCGCTCCGGTCAATTTTCAGGGTCAAAGGCTTAGGTGGATTGCCTTTATCGTTTTGAATCTGGGTAACCAGATCCATCCAATTCGAGACGGTGTGACCATTGACGGAAACAACCCGGTCTCCCTGCATCAGGCCTGCACTCGCCGCTGCAGACCCCGGAATGATCTTCCCTAAAGTGGGCGCGTTGAGCGGGATGCCAGTGTGCGCATACAACAGCGAAAACAAAACTCCGGCCAAAAGAAAGTTCATCACCGGTCCAGCCAAAATAATGGCTGCACGCTGCCAAATGGGTTTGCCCATCATTTGCTCGTGTTTTTCGACTAACGGCATGGAACTGCGGGCGTTCATCATCAGCTTCGTATGCGGTACCAATTTGTAAGTGGTGGATTCGCCGTCCTGTTCAATGGTCATTTGCAGACGGTCCCGAAGATCTAAGTCGCGCAGCGTGCCGACGATACCGTCGCGAACGTCGACCGGATCGCCAACGACGGTGACCCACCCCTCGGAGTTCAATTTGACGGCAATCTGTTCTCCCTTGCGAAACAGCGCGTCTTGGGGCATCTCCCCGGCGAGCTGCACCAAACCTCCAATTGGGAACAACCGGACGGAATACTCAGTCCCCCGCCACGTCCGCTTGAACAGCTTAGGTCCGAACCCCACGGCAAATGCAGGAACAGCCACTCCAAAGCGCTTCGCAACAATGAAGTGACCGAATTCATGCAGGACTATACTCACGACGAACACGGCAACGACCGCGATCACGGACTTTAAGGCACCCACCAAAAACGCTACGGTCAAGCCCGCCACCCGCCTTTCTCGAGGATTGCCCGCGAGGCTTCCCTGGACCAGGCATCCATCGCTAGGATTTCGTCGACCGAACGAGGAACACCCGCCGGGTGTTTCTCCAGTACACTCTCCACCAGTTTCGCCATTCCCAGGAAAGAAATTCGCCCATTCAGAAATCCTTCCACAGCGACTTCGTTGGCTGCGTTGAGCACGCAGGGAGCAAACCCGCCAGCGCGGCCTGCTTCGTAAGCCAGCCGCAAACTCGGAAACTTCTGCACATCAGGACTTTCAAACGACAGTTCACCCGCGGCAATGAGGTCCAACCTGGGCCATGGCGCGGCACTGCGCTTGGGATATGTCAATGCGTACTGGATAGGCAAGCGCATGTCTGGCGTCGCCATCTGAGCAACCATAGACCCATCTTGAAACTCTACCAAGGAATGCACAATGCTTTGCGGGTGTACGACGACGTCAATTTTATCATACGGGGCTGCGAACAAATGATGTGCCTCAATCACCTCCAACCCCTTGTTCATCAAGCTCGCCGAATCAACCGTAATCTTTTGTCCCATGACCCAGTTCGGGTGTTTCAAGGCATCCTGCACGGTCACTTGTTCTAACTGTTGCTGTGTCCAAGTTCGAAAGGGTCCTCCGGAAGCCGTCAAGACGTAACGTTGAACGGCTTCCGGCTGGCCAGCCCGCAGACTTTGATGCAGCGCAGAGTGCTCGCTGTCGACGGGAACAATCTGCGCACGGCAGTCACGCGCCTTGGGCATGACCAAGTCTCCGGCGGCGACCAGGGTTTCCTTGTTGGCCAAGGCAATGGTAGCCCCTCTTTCCAGAGCTGCCCATGTCGGAAGCAAGCCGCGGGCACCGACAACGGCGCTGACGACGACGTCCGAAGGGATGCGGCCCGCGTTGACGAGCCCCTCGTCACCAATGCCGATGTCGGGGATGGGTCCTGTTCCCCGCAAATAACCAAGCAGTTCTTCCCGGGTGTGTTCATCCTGAACCGAGACGTACCCTGGACGGAACCGAATGATTTGCTCCGCCAACTCACGAGCATTGCGCCCGGCTGCAAGGGACTCGACGGAAAATGCTTCGCCAAGCTCTTGGAGTACTTGCAAGGTGAGCTTGCCAATGACTCCGGTAGAACCGAGAATGGTTATTGAACGTCCCACAGCTTTCACCTCACAGTGTTCTCAGCGAAGCCAACCAGATAGACCAGCCGCCACAATATAGAAAGTGAACGGAGCTGCAAACAACAGGCTGTCGACTCTGTCGAGCATGCCCCCGTGGCCAGGCAACAGATGACCAGAGTCCTTGACGCCGGCGGACCGTTTGTAGGCCGACTCCACCAAGTCTCCCACCTGACCCAGCACAGAAATGGTCAACCCCAGTACAACGTATCCAAAACTAGCACCCGGCCCCAGAAAGGCGAGGCCTACGATTAGGGCTCCCAGAGCACCTCCGGCCATTCCGCCGAGTGACCCGCTAATCGTCTTCTTTGGACTGATGGATGGCCACAGTTTGGGACCCTGCACCTTGCGGCCGATAAAATAGGCGAACGTATCTGTAAACCAAATGGACACTAAGAACAACAACAGCCATGCTCGCCCGTTGGGCAAATTCCGAAGCGCGATTAAACCCACTCCTCCGTACCCAATATACAAGGCTCCAACCAGCACAGCACCTGACTGCATGAGGGTCACGCGGTTGCGCAGAAGTACAGGCAACAACAGTGTAACACCGACTGCCACCTGAAAAAAAAGCGGCGAGTGCCACCCCTCGTCCATTTCCACCCAGAAAACCACCGCGAATCCCCACCACGCGAGGAGGCTTTTCAATCCAAACCCCAGCATGGCCGAGAATTCTGCAACAGCCGCCAAAGTGCTTATCCCTATGAGCAACCGCCATGGAAGTTGCCCTGCAAACATGGCGCCAATGACGACAAAGACTCCCAAAACTGCAGTCACAAACCGCTGCTTCAACATACGCCCACCTACTTCAAACCGCCAAAACGCCGTTTGCGCCGCCCGTAGTCTTGAATCGCTTCTATCAATGTTTCCCGTCGAAAATCTGGCCACAACACGTCTGTGAACCACAGCTCCGCATAAGCCGCCTGCCAGATCAGAAAATTGCTCAGTCTCATTTCTCCGCTCGTCCGTATGACAAGGTCCGGGTCGTGAGTGCTTCCCGTCGACAAATGCGCCGAGAGAGCCGGTTCGTCGAACTGTGCCCAACTTGACCGCCCGGCTGCTACTTCTTCCGCGTATTTCTGAACAGCCTGGACAACATCCGCACGCCCTCCGTAATTGAGAGCGAAATTGACAATCATGCCTTGGTTGTCTCTCGTGCGTTCCAAAGAACGCCGCACAGTCTCCTGGGTGTATTCTGGGAGTTTGGTCGTGTCCCCGATGAAGCGCACGCGGACTCCCCGCAAAGCCAACTCGTCCATTTCAGATCGAAAGAACTCTTCTGGCAAACGCATGAGGTACTCCACTTCAAATTCGGGCCGTTTCCAATTTTCCGTCGAAAACGCGTACAACGTCAGAATTTGAATACCCAAGTCGTCACAAGCCCGAATGACCTCGCGGACGGTCGTCATCCCGGCACGGTGTCCTGCGATACGGGGCAGTCCTCGACGATTCGCCCAACGTCCGTTGCCGTCCATGATGATGGCAATGTGGGCAGGGAGGTCGCCTTTCAGTTCAACATTGGCCGTCTGGCTGTCGGCCTTCGTTCTCCACGTCCAGAGTCTTTTCAGCTCCCTCACCCTCTCGTCCGAAAAGAAGATACCCCAAAGACCAAAGGTTTCTGGGCACTCGGCCCTTTAGACTTCTGTCAGGTCCTTTTCTTTCGCTTGAGCGAGTTTGTCGACCTCACCCACAAAGCGATCGGTCAGCCCTTGAATTTTCTCCGTAAGACGCCGCACCTCGTCCTCCGAGGCGTCTCCGGCTTTTTCGGCCTTTTTGAGGTCATCGTTGCCGTCCCGGCGAACATTGCGAATGGCCACCCGCGCTTCTTCGGCCATTTTGCGCACAACCTTGACCAGTTCCTGTCTGCGCTGCTCCGTCAACTGAGGAATGATCAGTCGAATGACTGAGCCGTCGTTGGACGGGTTCAGTCCGAGGTCCGATTTTTGAATGGCTTTTTCGATTTCTCCTAACATGTTTTTCTCCCAAGGGGCGATCACGAGTTGACGAGGTTCCGGAGAAGTCACCGATGCGACCTGGTTAATCGGCATCTGCGAACCGTAGTATTCGACCGTTATTTTATCCAGCATGGAGGGTGTCGCGCGACCAGCACGCACTGTGGTTAAATCGCGTTTTAATGCACCGATTGCCTTTTCCATTCGCTCTTGAGTTGACGTTACCACATCTTCAAGCACGTGTTTGCCTCCTCACAATGGTTCCTATCGGCTCTCCCATGACGGCACGCAGGATGTTCCCTGAATCGCCGATGGCAAATACCAGCAAAGGAATATCGTTATCCATGCACAAGGACGTCGCCGTAGAATCCATGACAGCCAGACCGCGGCTGAGTACGTCCAAGAACTCTAGCTCATCGTACTTAACAGCAGTGGGATCCTTGGACGGGTCAGCACTGTAGACTCCATCCACGCCATTTTTGGCCATGAGAATAACTTCCGCCTCAACCTCAGCCGCCCGCAATGCCGCCGTGGTATCTGTAGAGAAGTACGGGTTCCCGGTACCGCCGGCGAAGATGACAACCCGGCCCTTTTCTAAGTGCCGTATGGCCCGTCTGCGAATATAGGGCTCGGCCACCTGACGCATTTCTACAGAGGTTTGCACGCGCGTATCCACGTCGATTTTTTCCAAGGCGTCTTGCAGCGCCAAGGCATTCAACACCGTGGCCAGCATACCCATGTAATCCGCGGTGGTGCGATCCATCCCCTGAGAACTCCCGGAAATACCTCTCCAGATGTTTCCTCCCCCGACGACGACCGCCACTTGTACACCATATTCCACGATCTCGCGAACTTGCATGGCAATGTCCTGAATCGTGTGGGCGCTGATGCCGAACCCTTGATCTCCTGCCAGTGCCTCACCGCTCAATTTCAAAACCACGCGTTTGTACTTGGGTGTCGGCATCCCATTGTCCTCCGTTTCAAATTTCACATGAATCGCGCAGTGTTGCAGAAAGGGAACACCTGAGTGTTCCCTGTCTCGATTCTCTACTGGCGAACCTGTGCCATAACCTCGTCCACAAAGCTCTTTTCTTCCTTTTCGATGCCTTCTCCAACCACGAAGCGGGCAAACCGCCGGATGCTGAGATTTTCACCGATCTGAGAAATTTTTTCTTTCAACATCTGTTCTATCGTCTTGTCTGGGTCTTTGACAAACGGTTGCTCCAACAAGCAAATGTCCTTGAAGAACTTGTCGATGCGCCCTTCTACGATTTTGTCCACAATCTTTTCAGGTTTTCCTTCATTTAACGTCTGAGCCCGCAAAATTTCTTTTTCCTTTTCGACTTCTGCTTGCGGCACCTCTTCACGGCGGACATAACGAGGACTTGCTGCGGCGATGTGCATGGCAATGTCGTGGACCAATTCGCGGAACTGATCGTTTTTCGCAACAAAGTCAGTTTCGCTGTTGACTTCAACCAGAACGCCGATACGCCCTCCAGCGTGTATGTACGCTTCGACAACGCCTTCTGCAGCAACGCGTCCCGCTTTTTTCGCCGCAGAAGCGAGGCCTTTTTCCCGCAACACTTCGATGGCCTTTTCGATATCTCCTTGCGCATCGGTCAGCGCGCGTTTGCAATCCATCAAACCGGCACCGGTTTTCTCGCGCAATTCTTTCACCATGGCTGCTGAAATTTCCATTCTTATAACTTCCTCCTCGCAACTAGTCGCTGACACAAAAAGGGTGACGAGGCACAAAAGCTCCCGTCACCTTCGTGTCCCCATCTTAAGCCGTTGTTTCTTCGCCGCCTTGCGAACCCTCGAGTACAGCATCGGCCATTTTCGCCGTCAGAAGCTTTACTGCGCGGATGGCGTCGTCATTGCCCGGGATCACGTAGTCAATTTCGTCCGGATCGCAGTTGGTGTCGACGATCGCGACAATGGGAATCCCAAGTTTTCTGGCTTCGGCAACCGCAATCCGCTCTTTGCGCGGGTCAATAATGAACATCGCGCCAGGCAGTCCCGGCATACCCTTGATGCCGCCCAGGAATTTCTCAAGGCGTTCCATTTCCTTTTTCAGAAGGATGACTTCCTTCTTGGGCAGAAGGTCAAACGTCCCTTCTTCCTCCATTTTCTCCAATTGGAGCAACCGGCCAATCCTCTTTTGAATGGTCGGGAAGTTCGTCAAGGTTCCGCCCAGCCAACGTTGGTTGACATAGTACATACCGCAGCGGGCAGCTTCTTCTTTCACCGCTTCCTGAGCTTGCTTTTTCGTACCGACGAGCAAAATCGTCTTGCCGGAAGCAGCCAGTTCGCGAACGAAGTTGTACGCCTCTTCCACCTTGCGGACTGTCTTTTGCAAGTCAATGATGTAGATTCCATTGCGTTCCGTAAAGATGTAGCGTGCCATCTTCGGGTTCCAGCGCCGGGTCTGATGTCCGAAGTGCACACCAGCCTCCAGCAGTTGCTTCATTGAAATAATTGCCATGCCTAATAACCTCCTAGTGGTTTAATCCGCCGTCTGCCTCCACTGCCTCACGACTCCGCCGCAATGCCAGAGCACCCGTGCAGGCATCAGCAAACGTGTGTTCTCCGCGTTTGCGGGCATTCACACTGCATTCTAATATACCACAGCTCACGTGTCACAGCAACGTGAAAAACAGGCGCCGGATCACGGCCGTCGTCGCGGGAGTCCGGGTGTGGCTGCAGAACAGGGTAAGTACGGTTCCTCTGCGATTACTGAAAGTGCGATTGTCCAAACGCCATTAAGTGTTTCACTCGCTCCACGTCGGCAAGGTTGACCTTCAATTGGGCTGCAATTTCCTTGGCCGACCTTCCACTGACCAACTGGTCGAGAATTTGGAAATACCGTTCGTCGAATATCCCATCGGCAGGATGCATGTCCGGGGACGTCAAGTTTGCTGAACTCGTTACAGGAGCAGCCTTTTCTATGCGGGAAGCAGCATCGACATCTTGTACCGCAGAGTCAACCTTCTCCTCGGGCTGCTCTGTGGAATGCTCTTTGACGTGACTGCGTCCAGTTGCAACCGGCAAAGGGGACACAGGCCCAACTTCAAGGGCCGTCAGGATAGACTGCAAAGCAGCGAGTTTTTCCTCCGTCTCCTTCAACCGCTGCTCCAAGGACTTTCCCGTCTCGTCCAGAGCGGCCCGAAACTCGTCTTCCAGCCGCCTGGACTCTTCCACAAATTCGCGATAGATGTCGCTGAGCACGGCAGTTACTTCCTGTGGGTTCACATCTGTGCCGCCGCGAATGCGCGCGGAAGCATCAGACAACACACCACCCTTGACCCTGGGCGCAACCCGTTTCGTGCCCTGGCGCAGCCACTGCAAAAAACCTGAACTTGCGCCGCCGTTGCCTTGTCGCCGCGTATAGCCATACAACAGCAACGCAGCGGCGGCCAGAACAACGTAGATGACAGCTGTTTCGATCACGGTGCCGCCCCTCCTTGGATTTTGAACTAAATCTGGTAGACCCCTTTGTGTGCAGTGCGGATCCACAGTGTTTCCGCCAGCAAGTCAAACTCAATGGTTCTGCCCACGTTTCCGCCCACGTCCTGAGCAACAAGCGGGACGGAGGCTGCCATTAAAGCTTCCCGTACGGCCTCGACATTGCGAGGGCCGACGCGAAGCACTTCCGAACCCCCAGAACTTGCGAACATTTGCGCCCCGCCCGCGATCTTGGCTCGAAACCTTGCCTTTTGCCCGCCTTCAGCCAGGAGCCGCCGAATGAGCCAAGGCACCGCTAGATTCGCGTACTTGGTGTGGCTGTGTTCGCCGCGCGCAGGAGCCGTGGGGAGCATGATGTGCGCCATTCCTAATAAGCCAGCTGCCCCGTCGTACACGACTACGCCAACGCACGAACCGAGGCCGGTCGTTTTCAGCCGCACCGGGGCGCGAACCACGGCACCCTCCGCAATACCGATGCGCACAAACTCAACCGACCCCCAGTCCTCAATCATCGCTGCTGCCCAACGCCTTCAACAGGATGTCTGTAGAACCTGGGTCTGGAAGTAAGAAAAAGTGTCCGGAGACGTCCAGTGTTCCTTGACGAATTGCCGTGTCAATCAAAATTGCCGAATCCGATACTTCTCCGGCGGCCAGCAGGCCAATGTCCAAAATGGCGCCCGCCATATCGACTGCGACGGCGGGTACCGACTGCCACAGCCTTAAACGCGTCAACTGGCTGACAGCGTTCAAGTAGGAGCCGCCCATGATATTGCCGACCTCCGCAATGGCGGACAGCTCTAGTTCTGTGAAGTCATCTGCCTCGGCCTGTTGGTTTAAAAGTCTGCGTATGAGTTGTTTTGCGCTGTTCAAGGACAACAAGAACATGATGTTGCCTTCGATGTCTCCCGACATCCGAATAAACACGCCCGCTATGATGCTTTCTGCGCCACCGGCTAAATCCGCGATCTCGTCAAACGGACACATCCGGGCCGAACTTACGGACATCCGCACGTTGTCTCGCAGCAAAGTCGAGAGCGCTGTAGCTGCGTGGCCCGCCCCGATGTTCCCGAGTTCCTTCAAAACGTCCGCTTGTCTATCGCTCAGCTCGTTGTGGTTCATCCCTTCACGCTCGTTTCAACTTCGCGGAGCTGCTGTTGTTCGGCGTCGGATAAAATTTGCTCCAAGTTCAAAATCACCAGTACTCGGTCTTCGACGCGAGCCATGCCGTGCAGGTAACGAGCTGAAATTCCCCCCAGCAAGGCAGGCGGTGCGCTGACTTGCGATTCTTCCAGAGTCTTGACGTCCGCTACCGAGTCTACGGTAAACCCGACGGTCGCGTTCTGAACATGAGCCAGTAATGTGCGCCCCTGTCCAACATCCAGTGCGGAATCAACCTTAAACCGTTCGCGAAGGTCAATGATTGGGACGACTTGATCGCGCAAACTAGCCACTCCCTTGACAAAGGGCAGCGTGTTGGGTACCCGGGACACCGGCAGCAACCGTTCTATGGACTGGATTTGACGAACGGGCACCGCATAGTGCTCGGTTCCCAATGAAAAAACCAGCACCTTTAACTCTCCCACAATCTTCCTCCTCACCCTCGTGGCTTGCTCAAACACGCCTTTACCCTGCAGCAACTAGCCTGGCCGGAGCTGGGTTTGATGCTGCCACGCTTGAACCACAGCCTTTGAAATGGACGACAAACGGACGATTTCCGCAGCCGCCCCCAGCTGCGCTGCCGCTTTGGGCATTCCATAGACGACACAGGAATCCTCATCCTGTGCCAACGTGTAGCCGCCCCGACTGCGGATTGATAACAGCCCTTGTGCCCCGTCCTTCCCCATCCCAGTCATTAAGACCCCAATCAGGTTGGAACGCCAATGCTGCGCAGCCGATAAAAACAATACGTCGACCGACGGCTCGTGGCCATTGACCGGACCGGTACTCGCCACAGCCAATTTGGGCTGCGAATGGTGCACAGTGACTTGCATTTGCTGTCCCCCCGGAGCGACATAAGCTGCCCCGCTTTGAAGCAGCATGCCATCGGAAGCCTCGCAACAATTCCAAGCCGAAACTTGGTCCAGTCGTTTGGCCAAGTTTGCCGTAAAGCCCGTGGGCATGTGCTGAACGATACAACACGCCGTACCCGGCAGTAAGGGAAGGGCCTCAAACACCGTCGTCAATGCGGCCGGTCCTCCGGTCGAGGTCCCCAATAAGATCAAGGTGGTAACCGGGCCCTGCGCCAATAGGTGACTCTTCGGTTCCGGAATGACCCTCACCTCCTTCGCAGCCTTTGCAGCCACCGTTCCCAAACCCGCGTACCCCCCTGACGACTAGGCGGTTGGGCGGAACGGGTGTAGTTTTGAACGATTTGTCTCATGCAACGGGCGGCGGGACTCGTCGGAAATGCCTGTACCAAGGCTTGTTGGCGCATCACAGCACGCGCGACGGCGGCGTCTTCCACGACGTACCCCAAGACGGACAATTCCACACCAAGAAACCGCTGTGCAGCCAGTTTGAGTTTGTCCGCTGCTTGACGACCTTCACCAAAGTTTGGGACCTTGTTCACCACAATTTTCACTGGAGGCAATTGTCCTCGGACCGACAACATCTTGACCAATGCATACGCGTCGGCAATGGCCGTAGGCTCCGGTGTCGTGACCAGCAAAAGGTCGTCCACTTCGGCCAGGAGGTATCCCAGTTGCCCTCCATCGCCGGCACCGGCGTCGATGAGCACCACATCGTACCGCTCAAACAGCCTGTCCATATGTGCCGAGAGCCGGCCCACGTCTTCTGGCGTGAGGGGAGCCACATTCAAACCATTGCCGGAGGATAAAAAGTGCAGGCCGCCCGAACTCACTTCAATGACGTCGAAGACGTCTTTTCCGGACAATACGTCAAAAATCGTGTTCCTCGGCTGCACCCCGAGCAACAGCTCGACGTCCGCAAAACCCATGTCCGCGTCCAAGACGACAGGCTGTGTCCCCACTTGCTGCAGCGCCAAACCAAAATTAATGCAAAAATTCGATTTGCCCACCCCGCCCTTCCCACTGGCCACAGCCACGACGCGGCGAGGGCGGTGGGCCTGGCCTACAGCCGCCGGAACCTGCTCGATAGCGGACCGGTGCTCGTGCATTAAACTTCGGAGAGTCTCCGCTTGGTCACTCAACGGGACCCCTCCTTTGCAAGAAGCCGGTCAAACACCTTGTCCAGCGAAGCGACCTCAATGTCGTTGGGCACATTTTGACCCGTCGTAAAGTACGACACGGGCTTTTGCATATCTAAGACCAACTCGACAATGCTGCCATATGTTGCGGTCTCATCAAGTTTCGTAAACAGCAGTTTATCCACCCGCAGCTTCGAAAACTGTGCAACTACCCGGTGCAGGTCCTGGCTTTTTGCCGTCACCGACAACACCAGAAACACCTCATCCACGGTCAAGTGTTCCATAAGCCGTTCCATTTCCTGAAGGTGCTCATCCACCACAAAATTCCGCCCTGCTGTGTCGATGAAAACCAAGTCGCAGTGCCCGAGCTTGTCGACTGCATCGGGAAAACTCTGCGGTGAGTCGACGACTTCTACGGGAATCCCCAGGATATTGGCATAGGTTCTGAGTTGTTCCACTGCCGCAATCCGGTACGTGTCGGTCGTCAAAAGCCCAACCTTGCGGCGTCCGCCCAAAACGTGAAGCGCTGCGAGTTTAGCTATGGTCGTGGTTTTTCCGACGCCTGTAGGTCCCACAAACAGGGCAAAACGGGTATTCGCAGAAAGAGGGCTGGGCAGTGCCAGTTCACCAAGTTCTTCGACGAGCCGGGCATGCAATGAACTGCGCAGCCCGTTGTCTTCCTCGGGGCTGCCGGGGTTACTGGAGCGGCCAGACCCCTCAAAACTTGGCTGTGCTCGCAGTTCTGCACCCGTTTGAACCGGCGGGTGGACCGATTCCAGCCACTGACGCGCGCGCTCTTCAGATACCCCCTGATCCATCAGGTTTTTTACCCAAGGCGTCTGTGGCTCAAGAATGTGCCCAGGGGGAGACTTTGCCAAGATGGTTTGCATCATCTGCTTTAACTCCAAGACGTCGCGCTGCATCGAGTCCCAATCCGCCCTTTGCTCAGAGGGCCTTGGCTCGACGTACCTGGATTCAGGGTGAAGACCGACCGTGTCGGCCGTCGCTGCCTCGTTGCTGGCTCCGAGTTCCGGAGAAGATTCGCCCGGACCGACTTGCTGCTCGCGACGGTCCGACTCAACGGGTGTCGGGCTTTGCCCGCTGGGTTTGGCAGTTCGGTCGTTCGAACGCGAGCCGTGAAATGTGCTTAACGGAATATCCTCTCCAGCAGCCGCAACGACTTCAATGCGTTTCATCCGCCACAATCCCATCCATTTGCGCACGTTGACAGGCTTGGTGCTTAAGATGACGGCGTCCTTGCCAAGGTCTTTGCGGATCATGACAATCGCTTCCGGCATGTCTTTGACGACATAACGTTTAATCATCACTAGAGATTCACCACCCCTCCACTTTCGATTTCGACGCCTGGATCCAACTCGTTATATGAAAGCACGACTAAGTCCGGCATCAGGCGTTCGAGCCAGCGCCGAATCGGCAGCCTTAGCTGCGGGTGCGCCAGGAGCACCGTGGATTTACCCATCGCCGACAACTTCGCGGATTCCTCCTGCAACCTCCGGTGAATTTGCTGCGCAAGTTGAGGCTCCGCGCCAATCAACACTCCGCCTTCGTGCTGAACCAAACTGGACTGCAAGCGTTCTTCCACCGTGGGCGCCAGTGTAATGACGGTCAGCGGTTGACCAGGGATGCGGAACTGATGGCAAATTTGACGGGCAAGTGCCCTCCGGACGGATTCAGTGAGGACGTCTGTGTCTTGAGTTTGACGCCCAAAATCGGCCAATGTCTCGAGGATCGTAACCATGTCGCGGATGGAGATGCGTTCCTGCAGCAAGTTGGCCAACACCCGCTGGACCTGCCCAACGTTGAGGACTCCAGGTACGACCTCGTCTACAACGGCCGGGGCTGTCGTCTTCACGTGATCGAGGAGTGCCTTGGTTTCCTGGCGGCCAAGCAATTCGTGCGAATGGCGTTTCAACACTTCCGTCAAGTGTGTGGCGACTGCGGAAGACGGATCGACAACCGTATAGCCGGCCGCTTCCGCTCGCATCTTCATCTCCGCGTTGACCCACAACGCGGGCAATCCAAAGGCGGGTTCTTTGGTGGGGATTCCGATGACCGACGCGTCGTCAAGGCCGGGGCTCATCGCCAGCCAGTGACCCATCATGAGTTCCCCGCCCGCGATTTCGACGCCTCGAATCTTGATGGTGTATTCCGAGGGCTTCAGTTGAATGTTGTCGCGCAGGCGAATGACTGGAATCACCATGCCCAGTTCCAGCGCTAACTGGCGCCGGATCATGACGACGCGATCCAGTAGGTCTCCACCTTGCTTGCTGTCGACAATCGGGATTAAGGCATAGCCAAACTCAAACTCAATGGGTTCCACGGAAATGAGGGAAAGCACGCTTTCCGGTTTTTTCGTATCTTCCTTGCGGCTGCGAACCTTCGTCTCTTCTTCCTTGCGCTGCATCCGTTTGGCTTTCTCCTGCACCCGCCAAGCCACGATTGCAGCCGTAGCGGCCACAGGCAGCGTACGCAGGATGCCAATGGGCGTAAACAGGCCCAACATGAACAGTGCCACGGCGACGATGTAGAGCGTGCGAGGGAAAGCAAAAACCTGCGAAACCACGTCAGTCCCTAAGTTGGATTCCGAGGCTGCGCGCGTGACCATCAAGCCCGTGGCGGTCGATAGCAGCAAGGCCGGGATTTGACTCACCAGGCCGTCGCCCACGGACAGCAGCGTGTACGTTTGAGCGGATGTTTGCCAACTCATCCCGTTCATGGCCATGCCAATGATAAATCCACCAACCGTGTTGATGCCGACAATCAACATCGACGCGATGGCGTCTCCCTTGACAAACTTGGAAGCGCCGTCCATCGCACCGTAAAAATCGGCCTCGCGTTCAATTTGCTGCCGGCGCGCACGGGCTTCTTGCTCTGTAATCAATCCCGAGTTCAAGTCGGCGTCAATCGAAATTTGTTTTCCAGGCATCGCGTCGAGCGTGAACCGCGCCGCGACCTCAGCGACGCGTTCCGCGCCGCGGGTAATCACGATAAATTGGATGATGGCCAAAATCAGATAGACAATGAAGCCCACGACGATGTTGTTGCCAATGACGAAGTTGCCGAAAGTTCGAATCACGTCTCCGGCATCGTGCTGCGTCAAAATCAACCGGGTCGACGAAACGTTCAACGCCAGTCTGTAGATGGTCGTAATCATCAGCAGTGAGGGGAACACGGAGAACTCGAGCGGCTCTTGGGTGTTCATGGACACCAACAAAACAGTCATCGAAATAAACAAATTGACGATGAGCAAAACGTCGAGCAGCGTCTTGCTTACCGGAATGACCATCATCACGACGATCCCGATGACGGCAACCATCACCCCTAGGTCAGCTTTTTTCATCCCCTCACCCCCTTGTCGTCCTTTGTCTTAGGCGGTACACGTAGGCCAGCACCTCGGCCACCGCTTTGTACAGTTCCCCGGGCACCGCATCCCCTACTTCGACGGTCCGAAACAGCGTCTGTGCAAGCGGTTTGTTCTCGACCAGCGGAACGTTTGCTTCCTCAGCGAGTTCGCGAATCCGGCGTGCTGTTTCGTCTTGACCCTTGGCCAAAACGGTGGGAGCTTGCATGGTTGCAGAGTCGTACTTCAAAGCAATCGCAAAGTGCGTCGGGTTGGTGACGACCACGTCCGCTTTCGGGACGTCCTTCATCATCCGCTGCATCACCAAAGAGCGCCCCTTTTGACGAATTTTCCCTTTGACCTTCGGGTCGCCTTCCTGTTGCTTGTGCTCGTCCTTGACCTCGTCTTTAGACATCTTCAAACCCTTTTCAAACTGAAAACGCTGAAACATAAAGTCCAAAATTGCCAGGACCAGCATTAACACGGCAATTTTTATCGCCAATTGGAAAACGACATGGCCCACATACCCCGGAACCATGGACAAGTCCGCGTTAAGCAGGCTTTGCAAGTCCGGAAGCACACTCAAGAAGGTCGAATAGATGAGGATCCCGATGACGGACAACTTCGCCATGGACTTCAGCGTCTCAACCAGGGACCTCACAGAAAACAGCCTCTGAAATCCCGCAACGGGGGAAATCCGGCTAAAATCCGGAATTAACAGGTTGGGGAGGAATACGAAGCGGACCTGAATAAAATTCATCAACAGACCCGTGATGACTCCAACCGCCAGCACCGGGGCAAGCAAGCTGACAATGACGCCCACGTCGCGGTAAAACAAGTGAAACACTTGCTCTTGCGTGATCGAATGCTGAACGTCGATGCCTCCTAAGTCCCCTGCCATCATGTTGTACCAGTGGGTCCAGATGGTCGGTCCGAAGGCTTTGAGCGCTACCAGTACAGCTATGAGAGTGATGGCAGACGTCAGTTCTGGGCTTTTTGCCATTTGACCCTTGCGTCTGGCTTCTTGGCGTCGCTTCGGCGTTGCCCTCTCCGTTTTTTCTCCGGCGAACCGCTGTAAATTGAACTCCAACACAGGACTATACCCCTACCAATTGCATCAGTGAATTCATTTGCATAAACAAATTTGTGAACAACGTGCCGAAAAAGTACGTAATCGCTGGCATGAGAATGGCAAGCAACGTCAACCCCACAAACAACTGAACTGGCAGCCCCACGACAAACACGTTCATCTGCGGCACAGCCCGAGATAATAGAGCAAAGGTGATGTTGGTCAAAAGCAAGGCCGTCACA
Organism: Alicyclobacillus tolerans; assembly: GCF_021739485.1. Taxonomy (GTDB): domain Bacteria; phylum Bacillota; class Bacilli; order Alicyclobacillales; family Alicyclobacillaceae; genus Alicyclobacillus_K; species Alicyclobacillus_K tolerans_A. The sequence continues at coordinate 40,883 of NZ_JAJFNK010000008.1, read as the reverse complement.
AGCGGTGCTGCCAACTGCAGCGCCATGGTCATGACCAGAAACAAAATGTGAAGCAGTACCTGTTCGAAGTTTGACGGCATGTGAAACTGCCCGACTGGGATCAACTTGAAACTGTTTAATACCGCCATCACCAAACCATCCAATCCGTTCATCCCCAGAAAGTAAAGGGTAAACAGCACCGACAAAAACGAACTCGTCAAACTTTGCGTTTGACCGGATGCCGGGTCCAAGAGGTTTGCCATCGCAAACCCAATCTGCAAATCAAACAACTGCCCGGCAATGTCAATGACCGAAAACATCATTGAGGCGACCAGTCCCAGCAAAATCCCAACAGTTGTTTCCTGTAAGGCCAACAACATGTAATCCCCCGGGTCGGAAAAAGGGGAAGGCAGAGCCTGCGATACCTGCGGTGTCACGAGCAGTGCGACAAATGCGGCCAACCCGAGCTTGGCCACTTGCGGCCAAGCGCGAACCGAAAGGATTGGAGAAACGGCGATAAAGGCCACAACCCGCAGTAGTATCAATAAGTAACTCGAATAGTGGTTCAGCGCGAATACCAGCATGACGGCTTACTGGACAAACGACATCAAGTTGCCCAAAATCTTTTGCGTAAAATCGAGAATTGTAATCAACATCCAAGGACCGAAGATCATCAGCGCTGCGATCACCGCAGCGACCTTCGGAATAAATGCCAACGTCTGTTCCTGAATCTGCGTAGTCGCCTGAAAAATACTGATGATAAGTCCGGCTGCTAATCCTAATCCCAACATCGGCGCGCTGATTTTGACAATGACCCACATGACTTGGGCTCCAAGGCCCATAATGAAATTTGCGTTCACCTGGCGAAGACCTCCTATTTCGTTCTTTCGAATGCCGGGCAGAATTACGAATACCCTGCAAGCAGCGACTTGACCACCAGGTACCACCCGTCGACCATGACAAACAACAAAATTTTAAACGGCAGTGAGATCATAACCGGCGGCAGCATCATCATGCCCATGGACATCAGCGTCGTCGCCACGACAATGTCGATGATGAGAAAAGGGATGTAGATCATGAAGCCGATTTGAAAAGCCGTTTTGAGTTCGCTAATGGCGTACGCCGGAACCAATGCCGTCATCGGAATATCTGTGACGGATTTCGGTTTTTGCAAATGCCGGTACTGCAAAAAAAGTTCAAGGTCTTGATTTCGGGTTTGCTTGGCCATAAAGACTTTAAACGGCGCCTCCGCCCGCGTCAGGGCCACACTTTGACTGATCTGGCCATGCAAATAGGGCTGTAACGCGTCCTTGTTGGCGGCCTGAAGCGTCGGCTGCATGACGAACAACGTCAGAAATAAAGCCAAGCCAATCAGCACCTGATTCGGAGGGGCCTGCTGCAAGGACAAAGCGTTGCGGACAAAACTGAGCACAACGACGATGCGCGTGAAACTGGTCATCAAAACCAGGATGGCCGGCGCAATGGAGAAAACGGTCAACAATAGGATAATCTGCAGCGTTCCGCCTGCGGCTTGCGGCGAACTGCTTGTCCCCACACTCAGGTTTAAGCCTGGAACCAAAACCCCCGGCTGCGTCGCTGCAAAGACGACAGAGGCCGGAGCTAACGAACCCCAAAAAGCCGTAAAAAGGCTACCGCAAAACACAAACAACCAAACTTTCAACGATTTTAGACGCCGGGTTTTCTGTTTAATCCGACCCTTCTTTATCACTTTCCGGACCCCTTTTCCCCTTTTCCAGCCGATACTTCTGTCTTGCTGCGAAGAGCGCTTCGGACAACTGACCAGCAAAGTCCCGAGAGGCAGCTTGCGGCTTGTCGTCAGCAAAGTCGGCCGAAAACTCCTGCGTGACGTCAGCCAGCAGTTGTACATCGGTACCCACACCCAGCAAGTACCGCTTTCCGGCGACGTCGACCACTTGGACAAAGCGGTTCGGAGCGATCTGTTGGGCCGCCAACACGCGAATGCTTCCAGTTTGCCGAACCTGCGTTTTGCGAGCCAAAAAACGGATGAACACAATCGCCAACACCACAATGACGATCAGCGACAGAAACAGCTTCATGACCGCGTAGATGGGGTTCCCCAGCGGTTGTGAAGCGGTGGTTGCCGCTTGTACCTGCGTTGGCCAAACACCTGCGAACAGCCACAGTGCGCCGGCAACTCCAAGCCAAATCCTCGCAAATTTGCGGCATGTCCACCATCTCACCAATTTGTGTAACTGCATATCTACCCAAACCCGCCTTTACAAACTCATGCCAATGCCTTGCGAATCGCTTCAAGGACCCGCTCTGCTTGAAAGGGTTTAACAATAAAGTCTTTTGCACCCGCCTGTATAGCGTCAATCACCATAGCTTGCTGTCCCATGGCTGAACACATGATGACTTTGGCTCCCGGGTCCACAGACCGGATCTTGCGCAAAGCCTCGATCCCGTCGACGTCCGGCATCGTGATGTCTAAAGTGACCAAATCCGGTTTCAGTTCCTGGTATTTTTCCACAGCTTGAGCCCCGTCTCCAGCTTCGCCAACGACTTCGTATCCGTTTTTTACCAAAATATCTTTGATCATCATTCTCATAAAGGCTGCGTCGTCCACAACTAAAATGCGGTTCCCCACGATAAATCCACCTTTCTATCCAAACGACTGAATCACAACCCACACGACTCAACCACGACACACGACCCAATCACGACCCGCAAATGGCGTTGTCGTTCCCGGCATTATTGCAAATTCTTGACGCGTTCAATGGGGCTGACAATGTCTGTCACCCGCACACCGAAGTTTTCGTCGATCACGACCACCTCCCCAATGGCAATCCGTTTGTTGTTTACAAAAATGTCGACCGGCTCACCTGCGAGCTTGTCGAGTTCCAAGACAGCTCCTGCGGCCAGTTCGAGAATGTCCCGAATCGGCTTCTTGGTACGTCCCAGTTCTACCGTCACAGTCAATGGAACGTCCATCAGCAGTGACAAGTTTCTGGGTTCCTTCGCGGTTTCCCTTGGCGGCGAGGAAAAGTCCGGAAACTCAGGCCGCTGTACAACTGCCGTCGACGCAACAGCGGCCATGCCCTGCTGCTGTACCGAAGCAGGCGCCATCGCCATGGCCGGAGCCGGTCTCATCTCGACCGGCTCTCCGTACCCGGGCTCAGCGCGCAAAAGCTCTGGCCCCGACGCTGTACTCACCTGGGCCGTTGACGGCACCGCAGGTTGCGAGTTTGCGTACGGTGCGGAGGAAGTGGCCATTTCCGCAGCGACAGTACGGGCAGAGCCGTGTTCTCCGGCGTTGTACTGCCCTAAATCGCTCCCCCCATCGGCGCTCTGACTAAGAACGCGCACCATCTCCTTGGCAAAATCAAACGCGATCAACTGCATGATTTTTGAGTCGACCAATCGCCCAATCTTCAACCGGAACGACACGTTCACCAGCCACTGGGCGGAGCCAAACTCTCCCGGATGGCCAGCGGCAAAATCGACCACCTTCACGTCCGGCGGAGAGATGTTAATGGTCCGGGAGAACATCGACGACATGGATGTGGCCGCACTGCCCATCATCTGGTTCATCGCTTCACCGACCGCACTCAAGTGCAACTCGTTGAGTTCTCCAGCTACGCCTTCCCCACTTCCCCCCATCATCAAATCCGCAATGGTTTTCGCATCTTGCAGCTCGATCGCAAGCGCATTGACACCGGAGAGACCCTCCGTAAATTGCACGGATACCAGGACATAGGGCCGTGGAAACTGATTGTGAACCTCTTCCCGCCGAAGCAAAGTCACCGTTGGAGTGGTAATTTCTACCCGTTGCTGCAATAGAGTCGACAGCGAAGTTGCAGCCGAACCGAAAGAGATATTGCCAATTTCACCGAGGGCGTCTTTCTCCAGGTCTGTCAGTACGGGATCGACTCCGTCTCCTCCGGGGGCGGCTGCATGGCTCGCAGTTCCCCCCAACAGTGCATCAATCTCCGCTTGCGTCAGTTTGGAGTCCCCGTTCATGTTCCACCACTCCTTTCCATTCGTCTAGAATTTTCACGGCGTAGTGCCGGCCATGGACGCCGACGTTGCCCGTATATGTCAGGACGTTGTCTACATACACGCCCACAGGTTGATCGATGGGCGCGGACAGCTGGATGATATCGCCGAGCTGCAACTCGAGAATCTCCGCCACGCTGGTCTCTGCCTCCCCCAATCGAACCCATACGTCCACTTGGGCTTGACCGATATGCGACGTCATGCGCTCGGAGTCGCGCTTCCGAGTGGGAGTGACGGTATCGACGCCCATGAAGTACTGGGAACTCAATTTTGGGATCAACGGTTCAATCGTGACATGAGGTATACACACATTGATGAGTCCGGACGTGTTTCCCACATGGGCACTTAGTGTAATCACCAGAACGGTTTCGTTCGGTGTGGTTAGCTGCAAAAACTGCGGGTTGCTCTCAATGGACAGCAACTGCGGTCGCAGTTCTCCCACATTGCGCCAAGCCTCTGCGAAAAAACGCGGCATGTGGGACAGGACCCTGCCGAGCAGCGCCGTTTCGATTTCGGTCAATTCGCGTTCCCGGTATGGGCCTTTAATGATTCCGCCCATGACCCGGTCGATGATGGCAAAAACCACCTGTGGGTTGATTTCCACGGCAACTTTTCCCTGCAGGGGGGAAAACTCCATGAGCTGTACGACCGTCAAAGCCGGTATCGATCGAATAAATTCTTCATAGGGAACCTGGTCTACGCTTTCAACCTGAATTTGCACGACATTGCGCAACTGCCCCGACAGATGAGTCGTCAACAAGCGCGCAAAGTGCTCGTGGATGCGCGATAGAATTCGAATGTGGTCTTTTGAAAACCGCATCGCTCGACGAAAGTCGTAGGTCCGCACCTTAGCCACAGGTGTGGGAACAAGAATGTCTTCCGCCTTCACTTCGCCACTCGTCAGCGCGGAAAGCAGAGAGTCAATCTCGGCTTGCGACAAGACATCCGACACGTTTCACGCCTCCTACTGCACCACTACTTGCGATAAGTACACTTGAGAAACCGAACCTTGCGGCAAAATGTCGTTAACGTTCGTTTTGATCGCGTTCTTGAGGGTTTCATACCCCTGGGTGGTTCTCAATTCATCCGGTGTAAATTGACGCATGGTCTGATTGATGGAATCTTGGACATCGGCCTGTAAATCGGTCAGTTCGTTCTTGGTAGCGGCATTTGCCGCTTGCAAGGTTACGGCAAACTGAATCAGACCGCTGCCCTTCAAATTTGTGACTGTTTGCGGCAAGTTCACTTGCAAGGCCTTGGCTTGTGCTGCAGTCAAGGGAGCAGGGCGCTTTGGGGTATGCGCCGATTTAAAATACCAGTCCACGCCAACCCCAGCCGCCAGCAGGACCGCTATAGACCCGAGCACACTGGCCATAATCACGACAGACTTTTTCATGGCGCCGCCTCCCCCGCATTCGCCTTGCCCACCAAACCAATGCGTTGGTAGAACTCGCGAATTCGCGTCGTGATGACTTCCGGCGACTCCCGCAGCACGTATTTGTGTCCGTTTGTCAAGGTAACGACCGTATCCGGCGTGTGTTCAATCGCTTCGATGAGCAGCGGATTTAGCCACAAATCGGTACCGTTAAGACGACTAACCAAAATCACGAGGTTCCCTCCTGCCAACCGGCCCGTAAACCACAGGCCGGTCAGCAAACGAATTTTTCACAATTAACTGTTCTTCATGTTCATCACGTCGTTCAAAATGGTGTTGTCGGTCCCAATGATGTGGGAATTCGCAGCAAATCCATTTTCCGCGACAATCATGTTCGACATCTCCTGCGTCAAGTCCACATTAGACATTTCCAGAGCACCGGCCATCAGCGATCCCGCGTTGTTGGATTGTGGCTGATTGTACACCGGCGCCCCTGAATTGCTGGCCGCACTGTACATGGAATCGCCGGCCTTGGCCAGGCCTGCAGGATTTGCAAAATTGGCCAGCATCAGGTGTCCAATCGTGTACCGGTTTCCATCCGATGCCGTGACACTGATGCTCCCATCGGAACCGATTTGCACATCCGGGGAGGAACTTAGAGTCAGCGACGTACCGTTTGCTGTGTTGTACAAATGCATAAAGTAATCGAGGTTCACAGACTGCAAACTGGGAGACGGAGAACTCCCCACGGGAGTTCCCACAACCGTCATTCCGTTCGGAAGCACCAAATTGTTGTTGGAATCCACCGTAAAATCTCCAGCCCTGGTGTAGTACAAAGGAGTGGGTTGACTGGATGGAGCCGTTCCCCATGTGCTCGTCGACGAAGTGTAGGATGGAGTCGTGTTCCCAGGCGACACAATGAAAAGACCAGAACCGTTAATCGCCAAATCGGTCGGATTTCCCGTAGTCTGATCTGCACCCTGTGTAAACTGCGTTTGAATCGCGGCAACTTTGACTCCCAGACCAACTTGTTGGGGATTGGTACCCCCAATGCCCCCCGTTGTAGGACCATTGCCGCCCGCGATTGTTTGACTGAGAATGTCGCTGAAATTCGTACTGCTGGACTTAAAACCCACCGTGTTCACATTGGCTATATTGTTGCCGACGACGTCGAGCATAGTTTGAAAAGCCTGCATACCCGATATGGCAGAGTTCATCGAACGCAGCAATGCAATTCACTCCTTGTTTTCGAGATTTGCTTTATTCGTGGTGTACCTGTGGGCGGTTCAGTCAGTCCCCGCCGCAAAGCCCCCGTACTGGTCCAGCTTTGGTACCACCACGACGCTGTCGATATTCGTCACTACGGTTTGTTCCTCGTTCGTCATCGCCGTGATGACCGTGCGGTTGGGCACGTTGATGACAAAACCGGTGTTTCCATACATGACGTAGGCGTCTTTCGCCCCTTTTTTACTGGCCGTGTCAACCGCCTGGCTCAACCGGGTCATGTCTTGAGGCGACAGCGCCACGTTGCGTTGGCGCAAGCGAGTCTGGGCATGAGCACTCAAGCGCAATTTCTGTTGGCCGTCCTGTGTCTGGGCCTGCTCCAACACCTTGCTAAAAGGAGTTCCCGCCGGCTGCGCGCTCCCTTTTTGCGTCTTTGGCACTGCCGTATAGGCCGGTGTCGCAATCCGCTGGAGCAACTGTTCATCCATTCCGGTTCACTCCATTTGCTGCAAAGCTGTGTAAGGATAGGCTTGCCCATTGACCACCAATTGCGGGTTCCCGTTAACCAGTTTAATAGCCGATACCTGACCCGTGACTGCATTGCCCTTGCTGTCGGATACCTGAACCGTGGTCCCAATGAGTTGGTGCAAGAGACCGAGTTGCGTGACTTGTTGCAGAGAATTCACCGCTTGCAACACACTGCTGTCGGTTTGGGCGATGTTCGTCATCTGCTCCAACGCAGAGAACTGCGCCAGCTGAGCCAAAAACTGCGAGTTGCTTTGCGGCTGCAACGGATCCTGGTATTTCATTTGAGTCACCATCAACTGCAAAAAGGCATCTTTCCCCAAGGCTGTATTCGGTGTGATCGAACTGGTTGACATTGCCTACACCTCCTATACTCGAATACTAATGCGCTGCGACGGGGCGTCTACATGGGACTGCTGCCATCGCACTTCTGCTTCTCCCCCGGACGCATCCACGGATGCCACTGGCGTTGTCGATGCAAAGCGCTGCCTTTCCCTGCGCTGACCAGACCGTTCCCCACTCGATTGGCTGTTCGACAAATCCGCCTGACCGAACGACACCTGAAACGAGCTGATCTCGACGCCTGCATGGTGCACGGCTTCACTCAGCTGTCCCGCAACATGCGACAGCCACTGCATGGTTTGCATTTGGTTCGCTTCGACGTTCACCGCGACCCCAGACGGGTGTTGGACGACGGAAATCACTAACGTTCCCATCCCTTCCGGGTGAACCTGGACCTGCAAGGTCTGCGGTCCCGTCTTCACTTGACTGACGAGGAGCTGACCCAATTGCTGCGCCGCGGCCGGTTCGTGAAGCGATATGGCGGGCTGTGCTGCTTGGTCGGGGGCAACTGCTCGTGTGGAACCCCCAGCTCCACTTTGCATCTGCGCCGGCAATGTAAATGGCGGCGGTTGGAACGGTTGCTTTGCAACTCGAGAGTCTGGAGACGCCGACCCGGCGTGAATGCCGTGCTCTGCCAAGTGGCCTTGGAGAATAGTTTGTGGGTTCACTTTGCTCGCAGTACCTGGATGTTTACCAGGAACTTCAGGCACATGGCTTCCCGCGGCCTCGAGTTGCGACGTCCCTAATGGGCTGGTGGCCGCAGCGAGAGTGCCTGCCGGGTTATCGCCCGTCTGTCCAGAAATGACAGGAACTGACGCAGAGTGTTTCTCATGCCCGTGCACAGCGTGGGCCGCATCGGCTGTGCTTGCCAGATTGGCTGCGGGTTCAAGGGCGCCTAAAGCAGGGAGCTTCGCTTGAGGTTTCACAATTTTTGCGTTTGCTTTGGGATTGTCTGTGCTTGTTAACGACCTCACTCCAGCAGAGCCACCGCTTCTAGATTTGACATCCCTCGAAACCGGGTTCGAAGACCAGGCCGCCGAATTCGTGGATGTCATAGCCCCTTGCCCCGTCCGCGAATTTTTAGCAACGGGTGGACTGGCCACCAAAGTTGCCTGAGGTCCGGTCAAGGACTGCAGCAACGCGGCAAACTCCATTTCGATTCCTGACGGAGAAGAATTGTTGTTCCCGGCGGGGGTCAATGAAGAGGCCTTTCCACCGCCAGACGCGCTTTTACCTGGTGTCCCTACACCACTGTTGCCTGTCCCCTCATTGCCGCTCATTAAAACGGGAACTGTGCGGCTTTGAACTGTCATCGGAACTGTGCTCATTGGAACTGCGCTCGTTGGAATTGTTCTCACCTCCTTTCACAGGGTGATTGCCTATGAGCAGTTTTGGGTTTTTTCCGGTACCCTGTACGGCTGGAACTCCCCGTTTTAGAGTGTCGAACTGTTCGTCTCGTTCAGGCCGAACGGTTTAATTTCCTGCGGCGTTGCCTGGGACAATGCCGCCTGAGCCCCCTGTCGCATTCCCTGTCACTGTATTGGCAACCGCCGCTTTCGCACTGAACTGCGCCGATGCCGCCAAAATTTGACCGGCCTGGGCCGGGGACATATTACCCAAAATCGCGCCAGCGTCGCTCGCGGTCATTTGCGCGATCACGGCCGCACTTTCGCTCACAGAGTACTTGGAAAGCACGGCCGCTGCAGCCGAAGGGTCCATGGCCTTGACAACGGCCGCTTCCTGTTTAGCCGTTTGCGCCACGGACTCGGTTTGAGTCAACTGCTGCTGCAGGCTGTTCATGTGAGTCTGCAATTGCTGCTCATTCAGCTTTGCCGCTGCCAATTGCGCCTGCAAAGCTTGGTTCTGTCCTGACAGGGCTTTGTTCGCCGCAGCCTCCTGTGTGTACTTCTGTTGCCAGGAGTTCTGTGCACTTGAACCCGGTGCATGGGTGCGGCCCGCCGTGAACACAAGTGCCTTCTGCCATACGGGCACACCGATTAACTGGAGTGCCACGCCCACCATCACGGCTAGGGCCAGAGCTGAAACCACCACAAGCAACAGCCCAAAACCTGCTCTTTTGATCCAGTTCCGTTCCTTTGTCCCGGTCTTCTGTGTCAGCTTCGCTGCCGTCGCCATTACATGTCCCTCCGCAGGTTTCGCAGTACCGCCAATTCATCGAGCAAACGTTGGGACGTGCGGGAATTGTTCTGGGACACTTGTTCCTTTTGTTCGGCCACTGCGGTTTTCCAGGTTTCGCTTTCGCGATGCGCCAGCAAAACGCGATCCCGTTGCCCGTCGCGAACCCTCTGTGCTTCTTGACAAACCGCTTCAGCCGACTTCTCGACCGTTTCCAAAGCACGTACATAGTCGTTCCACATCAACCACTCTGACGCCGTCCGGGAACCTGAGCGTTGCACAATGGCCGCGCGTTTGTTGCCGTTGACCCCCGCCAGATCCGCAAGAGCCCGCTGGTGAACTGCTTGAGCTTGAGTCAATTTGGCCGTTTCCATGTCCTCGACGACTTTTTTCACGTTGTAAAAGCGCTCCATGAAGTCCTGCATGCGGTTCATGCCCTCACCCCAGCTACCCGATAAAGCAGTTCTAGTGTCGTTTCGATGGTGGACAACTCGTCCACTTGTTGCTCCAACAATTGACGAATTTCCGGCATTTTCCCAATCGCCAAATCTGTGTCCGGGTCCGCGCCCCTTTGGTAGGCGCCAATCCGGATAAGGTCTTCGACTTCGCGGTAGCGCTGCATCCACCGCCTGACCTGCACAGCGGCCTCCCGGTGTACACCTTGAGCAATGGCGGGAAACAGCCGGCTCAAACTGGCCAGCACGTCCACCGCCGGAAACCTCCCTGCGTTGGCGATCGCCCGCGACAGGACCATGTGCCCGTCCAAAATTCCCCGGACGGCATCGGCAATCGGGTCATTCAAATCGTCTCCGTCCACCAACACGGTGTAAAACGCGGTAATCGTACCGTCTTCTCCCGCGCCCGACCGCTCCAAGAGTTTGGGTAAAAGCGCGAACACCGAAGGCGTGTACCCCCGGCTGGTGGGCGGTTCTCCGACCGCCAGGCCGATTTCACGCTGTGCCATGGCGAAACGCGTGACAGAATCCATCATCAAATTGACGCGCAATCCCTCGTCCCGGAAGTGTTCAGCCACAGCCGTGGCTACAAAAGCGGCCTTCAGGCGGATCAACGGGGGCTGATCGGATGTCGAAACCACCAACACGCTCCTCGCCAAACCGTCTTCTCCCAGGTCGCGCTCGATGAATTCGCGAACTTCGCGGCCGCGTTCGCCGACTAGCGCGATCACGTTGATATCCGCTGAAGTGTTGCGCGCAATCATCGACAACAACGTACTCTTCCCAACGCCGCTTCCGGCGAAAATCCCCATTCGCTGGCCTTCGCCCACAGACATCAGCGCGTCAATCACCCGCACGCCCGTCTGAAGTTGCTGCCGGATGGCATGTCGCGCCAAGGGATTGGGCGGACTTCCGTCAATCGGGCGCTCGACTCCGCCCACAATTGCGCCGAGACCGTCCATGGGTTGCCCCAGACCGTCCAGAACCCGGCCCAACAGCCCTTGCCCACAACGAACGGTCAACTTGCGGTTGAGCGCAATGACATCGGCACCAGGCGCCACGGAAGACAGTTCGCCCAGCGGCATCAGGACCAAACGCGCATCCCGAAACCCAACCACCTCTGCCAAGCAGCGGCTTCCGTCGGCCGACGAAATGGCGCAGATGTCGCCGAGGTTGGCGTGAGGGCCGCTCGACTCCACCGTCAAACCGACGACCTTCGTGACCCGGCCGTACAAGCGAAACAAACGCACTTGACGCAAGTCGAACCCGGAGACTGCACTTTCAGGCCGTGACAATTTCCCTCACCCTTTGCTCCAGTGTCTGAGTCACCGCTTGTTGCAACAACTCGAGTTTGGTCTCCATCGATGCGTCGACGCGGCCATATTCCGAGCGAATCTCGCACCCGCCCGAACAGATGCTCTCATCGGGCACAATCGCTACTTCCCAATCTGCGAACTTGGCCGCCTTCCACACTGGGTGTGCCTGGGCCGCTCGGGCAAAGTCGTCCGGGTGAACCCGGACTTCCACTCGGGTACTCTCCATGACGTATTGCAGCAACTCAGCCACTAGCGATTCAATATCTGCCGGCGAAGAGTCCAGTTCCCTCCCGAGCAGCACGCGAACCGCCTCCATGGCAATTTCTGAAACCGTCGCGCCCATTCCGAGCAACAGGTCTCTCCGCTCCTGCTGAGCTTGCTCCAAAACGCCTTGCGCGCGAACCGTCAAATCCGTGCATGTCGCTTCGCAGTCTGAAAGCGCCTCTTGCCGCCCTGCTTCATATCCTTGTTCAAAACCCGCCTCTTTGGCCGACGTATGTATTTGAATCGCCGTCTGTTGAGCCTCCTCGACCATCTGTCGGGAAGCCGCGGTCGCCTCTTCGAGCATGCGTGCACAGCGTTCCTGTGTCTGACTCACAAGTTCGGCCATTTGTCGTTCGACAGCCTCTTTCTGTGCATGTGTGTCGGGCTCTTGTGACGATGGAGGTTCAGGGCTTGCACTTGGGCTAAGGCGGAATTCGACGGACACTGGAATGACTGCCGTCCCTCCGTCTTGCGGTGCTGCTCCCGCAAGCTTGAGAATTTTAGACAATGATGTCGTCACCCCCGCCTCTGGCAATAATGATCTCTCCGCTTTCCTCGAGTCGACGAATCACGGACACAATCCTCTGCTGCGCATCCTCCACGTCCCGCAATCGCACCGGTCCCATAAACTCCATGTCCTCTTTGAACGTGTCGACCATACGTTTGGACATGTTGTCGAACACGACGTCCCGGACATCGTCGCTGACCACTTTCAGGGCGAGTTGGAGGTCCTTTGGGTCGACTTCTCGGATCACGCGTTGAATCGAGCGCCCATCCAAAGACACAATGTCCTCAAACACGAACATCCGGCGTTTAATCTCCTCAGCTAACTCAGGTTCCTGCAGTGCCAAAGCTTCCAGAATGGCCTTTTCGGTGCCTCGGTCGACTCCGTTTAAAATCTTGACGACGGCATCGACTCCGCCCACGTGTGTGGCTTCGAAAGTCGACACCGAGGAGAGTTTTTCCTCCAAGACATGCTCGACTTCCTGAATCACATCCAAAGACGCCCCGTTCATCACTGCAATTCGGCGAGCCACGTCGGCTTGCATCTCGTGAGGAAGAGATGAAATGACCAGTGCCGCCTGCTCTGACTCGAGGTAGGACAACACTAAAGCCATGGTCTGTGGGTGTTCATCCTGCAGAAAACTCAGGATTTGCGACGGGTCGGCTTTTCGGACGAAGTGAAATGGCTTGACTTGCAAGGACGAAGTCAAACGGGCCAAAACCTCTTCGGTTTGCTTGGGCCCAAGCGCCTTCAGCAAAACCTCCCGCGCATAGTCCAAGCCCCCCATTGCGATGTAGTCGTTCGCAACGGCAATGTTGTGGAACTCTTGCAGTACCAGGTCTCGTTGAGACAGGTCCACTTTCTGCAAGTTGGCAATCTCCAACGTCAATTGTTCGACCTCTTCACTCGTCAGTCGTTTGTAGACTTCCGCTGCGACCTCGGGTCCGAGACTAATGAGCAGGATCGCCGCTTTTTGTCGGCTAGTCATTGTCTTAAACTTTGGCACGCCCAATCCCCCCAACCCCATTAATCACCGGTCAACCACGTTCGCAGCAGATTTACAAACTCATCCGGCTTTTGCGCGGCCAGCCTGGCAATCTGTTCTTTGGCAATCGCCTCTTTCGACGGTTCACGCGATATATCCGGGACGACCTCGAGCAGCGAATCGACTTCGGATTCCATGTCTGCTTGCCCTTGAACCTTATTCTTCTTGCGCCGACGGACCCACCAGACTCCGGCTCCTGCGGCTGCCGCTGCGGCAACGGCCAACCCTCCAATCAACAAACTGTTGTAGCGCGAGGAGGAAGGGTTCGACAAACTTGAAGTTTGAAACGGCACCGTCGATACACTGATGTTGTTCGCGGCACTGGCCCCAGTTTGGTTCCCCACAGCGGCTGTGACAAAGGATTTGATCTCATTCACGACGGCTGGAGTCACATTTTTATCCGCAGCATTCAAGAACACGCCTACCGTGAACCCGTTGAACTGAACCGGATCTCCAATGGTGGTCTGGTCTGTATAGCTGTTGTCGTAGTTCGTGGTCGATTCTGTATCGCTGCTGCTCGAATTGCCATTGCCTGCGGACGACCCGCTGTAAGTCGGCAGGTTCGGATTCGTACTCGATTGTCCTGCGGCACCCCCAACGCCTGCACCTGACGTCGAATTCGAAGTACGCCGGATCTGCTGCGAACTCGAGGGCAGTCCTTGCGTTTGCCCCTGTGCAGGCTGGACCAGATGAGACTTGGTCTGCACCTGGTTAAACGTCATGTTGGCGTGTACCATCACCACGGCATTGCCCGTCCCTACAATCTGATCGAGACCTGACGTCAACTGTTGCGTCATCTGCGCTTCCAGTTGCTGCCTGGCTTGCAGTTCGTTCGAACTGCCGAACCCCGTCAATCCGGACGCAGACGACCCTCCGGAAAGAGTCACCCCGTTTTGGTCGACGACGGACACGTCCGACGAACTGAGCCCCTTGACGGAATGCGCTACTAACTGCTGAATGCCGTTGACTTGCGCAGAGGACAGACTCGCGCCGGAGGCCAGTTGAAGAAACACGGAAGCCTTTGCGCTGCCCTGGTTTTGCGCTACAAAGAGCGCTTGCTGCGGCATGACAATGTGCACCTGCGCGCTTTGTACTCCGTTGATGCTTTCAATCGTCTGTGCCAGACTTTCTTGAAGCACGTTCAACACCTGTAAGTTGAACTGGTCCTGGGTCATGCCAAAAGAACTTTGAATAGAACCGTATCCTATGTAGCCTGACTGAGGCAAATTCGCCATGGCCAGCTGAATCCTGGCTTCATTTGCCTGGTTCGCAGGCACCTCGACCGAGGAGCCTGAAATTTGACTGGGGATCTTCAGCGTCTGCAATTCCGTTTGAACCTGGCCGAGTGACTTGTTGTCCAGCCCAGTCATGATGGTGACATAGTGCGGGCGCATGACCACCCACAAAATGACAATCAAACAGGCAATCCCAGCCACAGCCGCAATCGCCAGATTTCGTTTCTGTGCTGGAGTGAAACGGTTCGACCCAGCAAGAAGCTTGGCCCACCACTTTCGCAGCAATTCATTCACTGTATTCAGTGCGTTCAATGCGTTCACCCTTACCTAGGTGCATCCCAGCCCCAATTTATGACTGTCGGGGCACGTGTTGTCGCAGCTTGTCTTATCTATACCTGCATGTTCATGATTGTTTGGTAGGCGCTGACTGCGCGGTTGCGAACCTGTACAACCAAGTCCACAGCCAAGGACGCCTTTTGCTCTGCAATCATCAATTGATCGAGTGAAACCGGCCCACCCGCGGCATACTGGGCTGCAGCCGTATCCGCGGAGTTTGTCAGCTGATTGGCTGAGCCGAGGGCATCCGACAAAAACTGTCCAAACCCCGGAGTGGCCCCTGAAGACCCTACGCTGTTCGAAGTAGTTGTCCCATTTTGCGGCAAGACTGTTCCCACTGCCTGCACCGGCACGATTCCCATTCAATTCCCCTCCGCAATCCGTTATTTTCCGAGCGTCAAAGCATCCGTGAGCATCTGCTTGCCGGCATCAAAAGCGGTGACGTTGGCTTCATAGGCTCGGGATGCAGAGACCATATCGACCATCTCGGTCGCAATATCCACATTAGGCATTTGCACATATCCGTTGACCGCATCCGGGCTCGAGGGGTCGTAGACCAGTTTGAATGGGCTTGGATCCTGTGCAATTTGCACGACTTTAACGCCCATGTCCTGAGTCGCCGGAGCAGCAGCGCCGTTCGTCGACTGCGAAAGCCAGTGCGAAAACGAAGGCGACGATGTATTGGGAGCCAAAACCACCATTTCCCGGCGGTACGGACCGCCTTGCGGAGTACGGGTGGTTTGCGCATTGGCGATGTTATTGGCAATGACGTTCATCCGCAAGTTCTGCGCCGCCAAGCCCGAAGCACTAATTCCTAAACTGTCAAGCCATCCTGGCACGGTTATCACACCCCATTAATCGCGGTCTGAAATCTCTGCAGCCTCATCGTCAAGTCCTGAACCAACCCGTTATAGTGAATTTGGTTCTCTGCGAGCGCCGCCATTTCAGCATTCACGTCGACGTTATTGCCATTGTTGGACACATAAGTGCCCCCCTGAGTCACAATCTGGGGTTGAACCTGAAGCATGGCACTCCAGTTGGGTGTCGATTGGGTTGAACCGGTTCCGATAGGAATGGACTTCTCTCCGGGAACAGCGTGTGGAACGGCAGTACCTGCGCTTGACATCGCGTTCGACAACAAGCCCTCAAATGAAACATCCTGGCGCTTGTACCCCGGGGTGCTCATGTTGGCAATGTTGTTCGCATAGACCTGTTGGCGAAGATCGGAGGCGGTAAGAGCGTTCGTGAGAACCTGGAAAACAGCAGTATCACCTAACATTACAATCACCCCTGATTTCTGTGCGGCTTCTTTTTTGTGGATTAGCCCCTGCATGTCGATTTGTAATTTCGTCGAGTTCAAACAAAATCCTGCACCAACCGACATAAATCCGGGTGAACCACAAAAAAAAGACAGTTCTGTCTCCAGAACTGTCGATTTTTCTTCTCAGCAAAGAGCCGTTTGGCGTGTCCCGGTCGAATCCTACAGAATAAACTGACTGAGGTCGCGGTTGACAACGATGGTTTTCAGTTTTTCATCCACGTACTGCGGCGTAACGACAACTTCTTCCAAAGTCACATCGGGAGCTTCAAAGGACAGGTCCTCCAGCACCTTTTCGATGAGGGTATGGAGTCGCCTGGCGCCAATGTCTTCCGTATCCTGATTGACCTGCGTGGCCATCTCTGCAATCCGCTCAATGGCTTCATCGGTAAACCGGACTTTGATGTTCTCTGTTTCCAATAGGGCGATGTACTGTTTCACCAGCGCATGTTGGGGTTCTTTCAGGATTTTCACAAAGTCGGCCGCCGTTAAGCTTTTTAACTCGACGCGAATGGGAAAACGGCCCTGGAGTTCCGGAATCAAATCGGATGGTTTCGCCACATGGAAGGCCCCCGCTCCGATAAACAGGATGTGGTCCGTTTTCACCGCTCCGTACTTGGTGACGATGGTAGACCCTTCGACAATAGGCAAAATGTCCCTCTGTACCCCTTCCCGGGATACATCGCGGCTTCCGTGTTCGCGGCCGGCAATTTTATCCATTTCATCAATGAAAATGATCCCATGGTTTTCCACGCGGTAGACGGCTTCCGTCGTGACGGCCTCCATATCGACGAGTTTCTGGGCTTCCTCTTGGGTGAGCACTTTTCTCGCCTCGCGAACGGTCATGCGGCGTTTGCGAGTCTGCTTAGGAAGAAGGTTTCCAAGCATCTCCTGCAGGTTCCCCAGTCCTTCCGGTCCTACTCCGGGCAGTACTCCCAGCATGTTGTTGGACTGTTCCTCCACGTCAACCTCAATGTAGCGGTCCTCCAATTCGCCCATTTCCAATTGTTTACGGACGCGTCGGCGTTCACTGCGCACATTTTCGGATGACCCGGTATCCGAGCTTTGGGTATTCGCGTTCAAGCCTCCAAACAACATTTCAAAGGGGTTTTTGCCATTGCGCTTGGCACTGGGGTCGGGAACCAAAGTTTCCACAATCCGCTCATTGGCGTGTTCTTCAGCCTCCCCCTGCACCCGTTCGGCATACTCGGCTTTCACCATGCGGACCGCGGTTTCGACGAGGTCCCTGACCATCGATTCAACATCGCGGCCGACGTACCCGACTTCCGTATACTTTGTCGCTTCAACCTTGATGAAAGGGGCCCCGACGAGTTTGCTGAGGCGCCTTGCAATTTCTGTCTTTCCCACACCAGTCGGTCCAATCATCAAAATGTTTTTCGGGGTCACTTCTTCTTGCATCTCCAAGGGAAGCCGTGCACGGCGCATGCGGTTGCGCAGCGCAATGGCAACAGCCCGTTTGGCCGCCTTCTGTCCGACAATGTACTTATCGAGCTCTTCCACAATTTGTCTGGGTGTTAAGTCATTTCTCACCATCGCAATGCCTCCTCGCGCTATGGTCCACCTCAGTCGGCTAAGGTCTCCACAACAATGTGGTCATTGGTAAATACGCAAATTTCGGAAGCAATCAACAGGGCTTGCTCAGCGATTTTCGGAGCCGGCAAATCCGTATTCCGGGCCAATGCGCGCCCCGCTGCCAAAGCGTACGCTCCGCCAGAGCCAATCGCCGCAATATTGTCGTCCGGTTCAATGACTTCTCCGCCGCCCGAAATCAGCAACAAGTGGTGCTCGTTCATCACGAGTAACATGGCTTCCAGTTTCTGCAGTATCTTATCGGTTCTCCATTCCTTGGCCATCTCAACGGCTGCGCGTTGAATGTCCCCCCGAAACTGTTCGAGACGACCTTCAAACTTCTCAAACAAGGTGAAGGCATCGGCCACGGAGCCGGCAAAGCCAGCCACCACTTGACCTTTGTAGAGCCTCCGAACCTTTTTTGCCCCTTGCTTCATAATCATGCTGTTGCCTAACGTGACCTGGCCATCGCCGGCCATGGCGGCCTGGCCGTCTTTCAACACCGCAAAAATCGTAGTCCCGTGCAGTTCAATGCTCATTTCACAACCTCCTCAAGCCCGCGGATGAGACGACTGGTAAATCCGCGCTAAACGCTCCCTCGTGGTATGTGTATAGATTTGTGTCGAAGACAAACTGGCGTGCCCCAAGAGTTCCTGAACGACGCGCAAATCAGCCCCGCCGTCCAATAAATGCGTGGCAAAGCTGTGCCGGATCGCGTGGGGGCTGATGTGTCTCAACTCCGCTGTCTGGGAAATGTACTTATCTAAAATACGCCGAACGCTCCGGTCGGAAAGGCGGCCTTTCTGACGGTTAATAAACAAAGGCCCTGTCAGTTGTCCGCAAAACTCGCCGCGCTTTTCAAGGTACAGATCCATCCAATGGGCTGCAACGCTGCCCACCACGACATAGCGTTCCTTAGAACCCTTTCCAAAAACCAAAGCCACTCGGTCTTCGACATTGACATCCGCCACGTCAAGCCCGACGCACTCGCTCACGCGAACGCCGGTGGCATACAAAAATTCTAGTAAAGCGCGGTCGCGAATAGACCATAAAGAGTCACCCGCAATCGACTCGAGCAACGCTTTGATTTCTTCCTGATAATAAAAATCCGGAACTTTTTTGCTCAACTTCGGCAAAGACAAAAATCGCGCTGGGTTCGTGGTGAGAAGATGCTCTTTCATCAAGTAATCGAAGAAGCTTCGGTAGCAGGAAAGCCGGCGCGCCATGGATGTACGCGCCATGTGGCGGGCGGCTTCACCGGCAAAAAACTTTCTAAGGCCGTTTGGCGTCACTTCACCAGCAGACAAGACGCCAGCTTCTTCAAAAAAACCGCGCAGCACAGCTAAATCCGCAGCATACGCCACGAGCGTTTTTTCAGCCGTCCGCCGGGCGAGGCGCCGAGCTTCCAAAAAGCCAGCAATGCAGACCGGCCACGCGAGCGGCGGACTCATCGGCGCGTTCATTCTGCAATCGCCCGCTTCATCTGGCCGAGGTCCTCCAACGCCCTTTGCGCATACAATTCAGCTTTCTGCCGTTTGTCTTTGATGCGTACAGGCAGCGGTTGTAGCAAGCCAAATGTCGCGTTCATCGGTTGAAAGTACTTTGCATCCGTGTGCGTAATATAGTGGGCCAGACTGCCTATCGCCGTCGTTTCCGGAAAAACACACGGCTCCAATTGTTTTGCCCGCCGACCGGCGTTTAACCCAGCCACCAGACCCGCCGCGGCGGATTCGACGTACCCTTCCACACCGGTTATTTGTCCTGCAAAAAACAAGTTTGAATTGCCCTTGGTCTGGTACGTGGGCAACAAAGTCGATGGGCTGTTAATGTATGTATTGCGGTGCATGACCCCATAACGGGCGAATTCAGCCTGTTCCAGTCCAGGGATCATCCGGAACACCCTTCCTTGCTCGCCCCACTTCAAGTGGGTTTGAAATCCCACCAGGTTAAAGAGCGTCGCCGCGGCATTGTCCTGGCGCAGCTGGACGACCGCAAAGGGTCGTTTCCCTGTTCTCGGGTCCTCTAAACCCACCGGTTTCATAGGGCCAAACAACAGGGTTTTGATGCCCCGTTTCGCGATCACTTCGACGGGCATGCATCCTTCAAAATACCGTTCTTCTTCGAAGTCGTGGACCGGAGCTGTTTCGGCCTCAATCAATGCCTGGTAGAAGTCTTGAAACTGCTCCTCGGTCATCGGACAATTAATGTATGCCGCTTCGCCTTTGTTGTATCGGGATGCAAAGTAAACCTTGTCCATATCAATCGAATCCCGCTGCACAATCGGCGCCGCGGCATCAAAAAAATACAAGTACTCGTCTCCGGTGAAGCTCTTGATAGACTCCGACAGACTCGGAGACGTCAAAGGGCCTGTAGCCACGACGGTCAGTCCGTCCTGCGGAAGAGCATCGACTTCTGAACGCACCACTTCGATGAGGGGATGGCTGGTCAACACCTCGGTCACGGTTTGCGAAAACGATTCCCGGTCCACAGCCAAAGCCCCTCCGGCCGGCACAGCGTGTTCGTCCGCAGCGCGAATGACGATGGAGTCGAGCTGCCTCATTTCTTCCTTCAATAATCCGACGGCATTCGTCAATGCCGCGGCCCGAAGAGAATTACTGCAAACGAGTTCAGCAAAGTGACTTGTAATGTGAGCCGGTGTCCTTTTAACCGGTCGCATTTCGTATAGTCGGACAGGAACTCCTTGGCGCGCAATCTGCCAGGCCGCTTCCGAACCCGCCAACCCTGCTCCAATCACTGTTACCGTTTCAGTCATCCGTCAACCCCCCGTTGCTTTACCTGGACTTGACCCGTTCTCGGTCTGCCTCAGGTTCCGCGACCTGTCCCGACGAGTCCTTATCGTGAGCCGACTCATTGCTGCACACGACAAGGTCCTTCCCTTTCACCCGTTTTTGAACCATGGGATGTTGACACACCGGACACGTTTGACCCGTTGGGCGGTTCCACAACACATAGTCGCACTCGGGATAACCGCTGCAGCCGTAAAACACCTTCTTCTTGCCCCGGCGTTCGAGCAGCGTGCGCCCACACTTCGGACAGTTTGCCCCCGCCTCTTTGAGAATGGCTTTGGTGTTCCGGCACTCCGGAAATCCTGGACACGCCAGGAATTTACCGTAGCGGCCGTGTTTATAGACCATCATCCGCCCGCATTTTTCACACTGAACATCCGAAACTTCATCTTCGATCTTCACGTGCTCTAGCGAGTGTTCAGCAACTTGCAAATCCGTTTCCAGCGTCTTATAGAATTCCTGAAGCAATGCGGTCCAGTCCGTTTCGCCTTCTTCGACCTCGTCCAGCTCTTTTTCCAAATGCGCGGTAAAGTCGACGTCGATCAGTTGGCGGAAGTACTCGACCAACAAGTCCACCACGATCTCCCCAAGCTCCGTCGGGACAAAACGCTTTTGCTCAAGCAGCACATAACCCCGTTTGAGAATGGTATCGATCGTTGGGGCATACGTACTCGGACGCCCAATCCCAAGTTCCTCCATCGCCTTCACCAACGTCGCTTCCGAATAACGTGCCGGAGGCTGAGTAAAGTGCTGCTCGGGATTCAAGCGCGGCTCTGGCAAACCTTGCCCCTCCTCAACCGGGGGGAGCAGCTTAGACGTCTCATCGTCACCTTGCACGTCGTCTTTGCCTTCAATGTATACCGCCATGAATCCTGGAAACCTCACCACAGACCCGGTGGCGCGAAACCAAGCTCCGTTTGAGGACAGGTCAACCGTGGTGGTGTCGAGGATGGCTTGGCTCATTTGGCTGGCGACGAACCTCTCCCAAATCAACTTGTACAGGCGGTACTGATCCTTCGTCAAATGTTCCTTGATGGCTTCGGGCTCCCGCAGCACAGAAGTCGGACGAATCGCTTCGTGCGCGTCTTGCGCACCGCCTTTGCTTTGGTACTGCCTGGCGGCAGCCGGAGCATACGCCTCTCCAAAATGGCTGCGGATGTAGTCCCTGGCTTCGGACTGTGCGGTTTCCGAGATGCGCGTGGAATCGGTTCTCATATAGGTAATGAGACCGACTGTACCTTCGCCGACATCCAGTCCTTCGTACAGTTGCTGGGCTACGGCCATGGTTTTAAAAGCGCGGTAACCAAGCTTTCTGGCAGCCTCTTGTTGCAGACTGCTCGTAGTAAATGGAGGACTCGGGTTGCGCTTTCGCTCCGAGCGTTTCACGCGTTCCACCCTGTAGGCTCCAGGCTGGACCCGAGCCAGCAGTTCGTCCACCGCCTCGCGGTTTGGAAGCGGCGTCTTTTCATCGTTGTATCCGTGGAACCGGGCAGTCAATTTCCCTTCCGGCAATTTAAACTCAGCGTCAACACTCCAGTATTCTTCCGGTTCAAACGCCCGAATTTCACGTTCTCTATCCACCACTAGCCGCACCGCGACGGATTGCACACGCCCGGCGGACAGTCCCTTTTTCACCTTGCGCCACAAAAGCGGGCTCAGCCGGTATCCGACCAAGCGATCCAAAATCCGCCTGGTTTGCTGGGCATTGATCAAATCCATATCTAACGCGCGCGGTCTGCTGAAAGCGTCTTTTACAGCATCTTTGGTGATCTCGTGAAAAACGACCCGGCAATCGTCATGGACGTCGAGGTCCAGCACGTTCGCGAGGTGCCACGCAATGGCCTCGCCTTCGCGGTCCGGGTCAGCCGCCAGGAACACGCGCTTGGCCTTCTTGCTGGCATCGCGCAGTGATTTGATGACATCCCCTTTGCCACGGATCGTGATGTAGCGGGGATGAAAGCCATGCTCCACGTCAACGCCGAGTTGACTTTTTGGCAAATCGCGAACATGGCCCATTGAGGCCTTGACGGTATACCGCTTGCCCAAGTACTTCGCAATGGTCTTGGCTTTCGCTGGCGATTCCACGATGACTAAGTAATCCGCCAATGTGTTTCCCCCTTTGTGATGCATACCGCCGTGGTCTATCCATGTTCAACCCATATTATCACCAGAATGAATTTGTTTGCAAACGCCAAACGCCGAACCTAAGACAAGGACCTCGCTCAGTCCACACTGCAGGCTATGCCGGAGGTACCGGATTTTGTACATTCATTTTAGCTGGAAAAAGTCTATTTATGCGCGCCACGGCGATAAAAACCTCCCGGCAGGCGCTGGACGGCACCCAACAGCTCAAGCTCCAACAGTCCGCTGTATACGTGGGCGGGCGGAACGGCGAGCTGCCTGGCTAAGTCTTGTGCCGTAATCGCTTCGGTCAGCAACTCGTACAAGCCCGACCAGCGCTCAGGCACCCGCTGCGGATTGCCCAAAGAAGTTTGTAGAGTTGTCACGTTCAAGTCCAGCAACACGTCGTTCGGGTCCACAAGAACCTGTGCCCCCTGTTGCAGCAGGCGATGCGACCCGCGAAAGTGAACCGAAGTAATGGGGCCAGGTACGACGTACACGTCTCTGCCCAATTCCAGGGCCGCATCGACAGTGCGAAGTGCGCCGCTCTTTTCTCCAGCCTGTACAACGACCACGTGGCTGGACAACGCCGCAATCAGGCGGTTTCGTTCGGGAAACCGATGTTTGGCGGCAACCGCAGACGGCGCGTATTCACTGACCAAAGCCCCTGCGCGCAGGATGTTTTCGTACAACCCCCGGTTCGACGAAGGATAACAGACGTCCACCCCAGAAGCGAGCACCGCAACTGTGGACCCAGGAGCACAGACGGACGCATTGTGGGCCGCCGCGTCAATTCCCAGCGCCAACCCAGATACGACGGTCACGCCGTTATCGGCGAGCGTTTTTGCAATCCAGTTCGCGCACTCCAAACCATATCCCGAGGCTCGTCGCGTGCCAATCACAGCGACTTTCTTCACGTCGCCGGCCAGGTACCTTGCGTCCCCCATTCCAAAAAGCACGAGCGGCGGGTCCATGAGGTCAAGCAACGAAACAGGGTAGTTCTCATCGCCTCGGACCATGCACCAAACTCCACGGTTGAGCAGTTGATTTTCTATGTTTTCGGCCCGAAACGAACGCCTCCAGTTGTCCAAGCGCCTCGCAGTGTCCGGACGCATGTTGCACCCTTGCAGCCATTGAGGTACCGACGCGTTCCAGACATGGGCTGCCCCTCCCATAACAGCGGCTAATTTTCTCACCGTCCCTCGTTCGATTCCTGGGCAAAGCGACAAAGCAATGGAGCACCAGCGCTCTTGAGCATCCATGAACAACCCCATCCCCAAATTTGATGTGCCGCTGTCCCCGCGCCTCAATCGACGGCGGGCCTTAGCGTGACGATAAAACTATTGTTTCACCTTTGCAGTTTGCCGCCACTACAAAAGGGAAAGACTTGAGCCAAAAAGAAAGAGGCTGCCCGTTGGCGCATCGAACGATGCGCAACGGGTCAGCCCCTGTGCGTTGTGGACTATCCAAGTTACCTGAGATATGCCCGTGCCAAAGGACGGATAAAACCGTCGCCCGTCGGCAATCGGCGGCTTATTTCACTTTGCAGCGTTCCAAAAGTCCGCGTTCTTCCAATACCGCGTACAGCGTAGATCCCATTTCAGACGGCGTCGGAGCGACGCGAATTCCACATTCCTGCATTTTTGCAATCTTAGACGCTGCCGTCCCGCTTCCTCCGGAAACAATAGCTCCCGCGTGACCCATGCGGCGCCCCGGAGGTGCCGTAGCTCCGGCAATAAAGCCGACTACCGGCTTCGCCATGTTGTCCCGAATCCATTCTGCAGCTTGCTCTTCAGCGGTTCCGCCGATTTCGCCAATCATGATGACTGCTTCGGTATCTGGGTCATCGTTGAACATCTTCAAAACGTCAATAAAGTTGGTTCCGTTCACCGGATCGCCGCCGATACCAACTGCGGTGGACTGACCGATGTCTCGAACGGTGAGTTGATACACGGCTTCATAAGTGAGCGTTCCGCTGCGCGAAATGACTCCGACGTGTCCTGGCGTGTGAATGTAACCGGGCATGATGCCGATTTTGCACTCCCCCGGGGTGATTACGCCTGGGCAGTTGGGGCCAATCAGCCGCGTGTGGCGGCCTTCCATGTAGCGCTTAACCTTGACCATGTCCAGAACCGGAATTCCTTCCGTAATGCAGATGACCAGGTCCAACTCAGCGTCAACCGCCTCCATAATGGCGTCGGCGGCAAACGCAGGCGGCACATAAATCACAGAAGCGTTCGCTCCGGTTTCCTTCACAGCTTCTCCCACTGTGTTGAACACGGGCAGGCCTTCGACCGTTGTGCCGCCTTTGCCTGGGGATGTCCCACCGACCATTTGCGTGCCGTATTCAAGGGCCTGTTGGGTATGGAACAGAGCGGTTTTTCCCGTAATGCCCTGCGTGATCACTTTGGTGTCCTTGTTGACTAGAATACTCATGGCTTCTTCCTCCTCACACCAGCGCGACCATTTTTTGCGCCGCATCCGCGAGCGAATCAGCAGCGACAATGTTGAGGCCGGATTTATTTAGAATTTCCTTGCCCAAGTCGACGTTGGTGCCTTCCAAACGGACAACCAGGGGCTTTGCCAATCCGAGTTGTTTCGCGGCGTTCACCACGCCGTTTGCAATCACATCGCACTTCATGATTCCGCCAAAAATGTTGACTAAAATGCCTTTCACTTTTTCGTCGGACAAGATGATTTTGAAGGCTTCCGTAACTTTTTCTTCCGAAGCTCCGCCGCCGACGTCGAGGAAATTCGCGGGTTCTCCCCCATAGTATTTAATGGTGTCCATCGTGGCCATGGCCAAACCGGCTCCATTCACCATGCAGCCGATGTTGCCGTCCAGTGCAATGTAGCTCAGGCCGAACTTAGAGGCTTCGATTTCTTTCGGGTCTTCCTCTGTAATGTCGCGCAGCTCCTGAATGTCCGGGTGCCTGTACAACGCGTTGTCGTCAAAGTTGAGTTTGGCGTCAAGAGCAATCACATCGCCGTCAGCCGTGACGACCAATGGATTGATCTCGGCAATGGAACAGTCTTTGCCTACAAATGCGTTATACAATCCAGTCATGAACTTGACGGCTTTGTTGACCAGCTCGGCTGGAATGTGAATCGCAAAAGCCAGGTTGCGCGCTTGGAAGGGCAGTAGACCCACCGCAGGATCGATAGTTTCGCGGAAGATTTTCTCCGGGGTCTTAGCGGCCACTTCCTCAATTTCCGTGCCGCCCTCTTCAGAAGCCATCATGACAACCCTGCCAGTGGCCCGGTCCAACACCAACCCTATGTAATACTCCTTTTGGATGTTGGACAGCTGTTCGATCAGCAGACGCTGGACCACTTTTCCATGCGGACCCGTCTGATGAGTGACTAGGGTTTTGCCCAGCAATTCTTTTGCGTATGTCGAAACTTCGTCCAGCGATTTGGCCAATTTCACGCCGCCCGCTTTGCCGCGGCCGCCTGCGTGGATTTGTGCCTTGACAACCGCTTTTCCACCGAGTTCCTTCGCAGCCTCGACGGCTTCGTCGACACTGAAAGCAACCTTTCCTTGGGGTACAGCCACGCCGTACTGTTTCAGCACGGACTTTGCTTGATACTCGTGAATGTTCATCCGCCGACTCCTCCCTTGTTGCAGACAACTGCAACGTACTTATCGTCTTTCACAGAAACTACCGGAGACAAACATTAATATGTGGAAGGCGACCAGATTTGTTGCAGTCCTTCTCTAAGATAAAATACCTACGTTCCTTTTACAACTTACAAAAATTCGGACATTGGATTGGAGAAGGAGTCGGAGGAGAACAAAAAGGGTTGTCTTTGTCTCGTTAAACCTTAGAGTGGCATGCCGGAAAACGCTTACAGTCGAAGCGTTCCGGAACTTGCAAAAAATTAATGTCTGGCCCAAGCCAATAGACCTTATTTCACTACCGCTGCAACTAAACTGACGGCCATACTCAACAGGTTGACAAACAAAAGGCGCTTGGCCAGCCGTTCTCCGGCGACATTGAGCACAATCCCAATGCCGCTGCCAATTGCTGCGAAAAACCACGTGAGGACAATGTGCTGGGTTTGTCCGCCAAAGGGAATACAACTGAGAATTGCGAAAACAGCGGTCACAACCGTGACTAAAAGCGCCGCCAACAGCCATACACTGCGCTGCCACGTCCGCTTTCCACGCAGGTTTTGCAGCCTTTTTTTGGCTTTCCATGCCCGCATGTCAATGACCCGGCCCTTCACCGGGGTGGGCGCACGCCCAGAGTTAGAAGTTCCTTGTTTAGGCCCCTGCACAACGTCATCCCCCAGTGCGATTTACTTTTAATAGCATTTTTTTTGATGGTACCGTGTTCATCTCACTTCTGCAATATACTTTATTCATTATGCATTATTCATTTCGGCGACATTATCGCCTTTCCTTCGAATCATTGCTATGTTTCGGATTAGAATTGCAATTTTATTGCGAAAAGAGGCTGCGGTATGGTTGGAACGAGCCTAGGAGCTGTTCTCGATGGTCTCGAGGCCACAGTTGTCAAAGTCGAGGCGGATGTCAGCAATGGTTTACCTCAATTTGCCATCGTCGGATTGCCGGACTCGGCGGTCAGCGAGTCTAAGCTTCGCATCCGGTCTGCCATCAAAAACTCGGGGCTGGAGTTTCCGAGCCGACGCATCACTGTCAATCTATCGCCAGCAAGCATGAGAAAGCACGGTGCTGGGTTGGACCTAGCCATCGCGATCGCGATTCTCCGCGCCATCGGCACAATCCCTGAAGCAGTGCCGGAAGCTCTCGGTTTTTGTGCGGAGCTCAATCTTTCCGGAAACCTCGTTCCCGTCGGAGGCTTCGTCAATCTCGCCTTGGCTTTTCGCCGAGAGCACATCTCAAGCATCGTGCTTTCCATGCAGCAACATCCACAGTTCATCCCCATTCCAGACCTGCATTGGCACCCCTTTTCGTCCCTCAAGTCTGTCGTCCATTTCCTTTCCGGGAAGGGAATCGACGAACTGGCTTCTCCAGGTGAAGAGCAGGTTCCATTGGCGGCATTCTTTGAAGAAGAAGCCGCCGGAGACTTTGCAGACGTCGTCGGTCTTCCCGGGGTCAAGCGCGCCTTAACCATTGCCGCGGCAGGCAAGCACCACGCGCTGTTGGTTGGACCCCCGGGGTGTGGAAAGACCATGATCGCAGAGCGATTCCCCGGCATCTTGCCACATTTGACCCCACTGGCCGCCTTGGAAGTGTACGCACTCCATCAAGCTGCGGGAATTCAAAGGGTTCCCTCGCGCACTCCGCCGCTGAGAATTCCTCACCATACCCTCACGCGCGCCGGGTTGATTGGAGGCGGCGCACCGCCGATGGCAGGAGAAGCCTCCTTGGCCCACCATGGAGTGTTGATTTTGGACGAACTGCTGGAATTCCCACGGCAGACCCTGGATTCTCTGCGCGAACCCTTAGTTCAGCAAAAAATCCGTTTGACGCGCGCAGGGCACAGCGTCGTACTTCCCGCGGATTTCATCCTGGTGGCAACGATGAATCCCTGTCCGTGCGGACAACGCGGATTTGGTGAATGCCGATGCACCGATTCAGCGGTTCAGCGTTACTGGTCCCACCTCTCGGGACCTCTGCTCGATCGCGTAGACATCGCCGTTTCTGTCCGCCCCGAGGACCTGGCTCAGACCGAGTCAACCATTCAAACGTCTGAGCAGATTCGCACTCGCGTCGAGCACGCGCGCAAGGAGTTAGAGGCCCGCAGGTTGGCCGCATTCACCCGCCAACCAGCTCCACAAGGGCGCGTTGCTCCCTTAAGCTTTGAAGACTACGAAGATGCGGCAGAGCATTTACTGCGGCGGGCCGGCAAGGGTTTAAAACTGTCCCGGCGCGGGATCGCCTCTGTTCACAGAGTTGCGCGCACAATTGCTGTTCTCGACGAGTCGGATGTGGTCAGCACGGCGCATGTGGAAGAAGCGCTTGCCCTGCGAGGCACCATAGCCACTCCCTAGATTTCCTCCCAAAGAGCGTCCTTCACGTGTTCCATGGCAAAAATTTCTGTATGATGTACAGCTAAGGCAATTACATCCAAACGCACCGGGTGCTCGTCGTCCAACCCCAAGGTCTGCAGCAGGGCCGGCAACAGCCGTTTTAATTGTCTCCGTTTCCGACGGTCGACGGACTCTGCAGCAGTTCCGCAGGCCGTTCCGCGCCGGGTGCGCACTTCAATGACCACCAGCATCGCACGATCATACGCGACAATGTCAAGTTCTCCGAACCGGCAACGCCAATTTTTTAGACAAATCCGCCACCCAAGCGAGCGTTGGAGGTACTGCAGCGCAAACGCTTCTCCCAACTTCCCGGTACTTTGCCGGTCGGTGATGACCTGCTCAACCGTGTTCAGATTGACTTTTGGCCCGGTAGACAAAGGCGAGCACCTCTGCAACGACGGCGTACAATTCGTTGGGGATGACACTATCGAGTTCGAGATTCATCAGGGCATCGACCAAATCCCGGTCTTCGTGAATCGAAACATGGCTTTCACTGGCTTTCTTAAGGATGGCTTCTGCAACAGCCCCAGCGCCCTTCGCAACCACCCTCGGCGCTTTGTCGTACTGTTGTTCATAGCGCAACGCAACCGCCTTTTTCGTCGGCATTACGCAAACTCCTCTCCGTGAACCAAACCATTTCCGTCCTTGTTTGAGGGTTCGTATGGACCCGTGGTGACCTGATTCACCGAAACGCCAACCTGCTTGAGCGCCTGTTGCAAATCAGGCTGTCCAGTCGCCAAAGATTGCCCCAGACTCGCATTGTCGGTAGCAAAATGGACTTGGAGAACGGAAGCACTGTAAATCATGCGAATTTCTACCGGGTCATTCCCAAGTTGAACGCGAAGGTTCAAACGATGAACCATATGACCTCCCACTCCAAGCCGACTATGCCGGTCTGCCTGCCATCGCACAGCCATCGACGGAGTATCTGGCACTGGAAGTTGCGGAAAAAACAACCCTTCACCGCTCATCAAGCGCTCCGCCGTGTGCACCGCCCCGGCCAACCGGTCTGCCAACATCCAGTCCTTCACGTTTTCAGGAATTTCTCCCGCGAAGTGCTGAGGCGAAAGATGAACAAAAGGAACCACCGGTCCGAGATTATCGGCTAAAGTCAGTTGCGTGCTCCAAACATCCGGGGACGACGCCGTGCCAGACAACTGTTCCATAGCGTTCCATAGTCTCTGCACACCCTGATATTCACCGACTGACACTTCAGCAGGCAGCGCTGGAACGGCCGGCGTTTGAGAGGGCGGTATTTGACTCGATGACGACACTGGGCCTGCAGGCGGTTGACTGGGTGCAGGCTGCTGCGGCACGAGGTGCCCATCTGCCGTTTGCGCGACCGATGGTTCGAGCCGCGCCGCTTGCGCCTCCGTTTGCCCAGTCGTCCCAGTCTGGGCTGCAGACCGTGAACTCGTGACGGTCTCCAACAGCAGCCTTCGCCACGCCCACTCCACTTGCAGTAGCTTCTCGCTTTTGAGCACCGCGATCGGCAATAGCGATTCCAGGGGTTGGGCAACCCCCTGATCGGCAGAGACCGCCGTACGAGCGTCCGTCGTCCCAGTGGTCTTTACACCCGAGCCTTGAACAGAACCCTTCCCTTGCCCGGCGGGGCTTACCGGTTTGCTCCCTCCGGCCGGAGGCACTCCTGCGCTTGGTGAAGTAATCCGCAAGTCCTCTGCCATTAAAAGCCCAACTCCATCTGTAAACTCAATTTCACAGGTGCAAAAGAGGTCCGGTGCCATGGGCTTGGTCCGTGCCGTTGCAAAGCCTCCCGGTGAAAAGCGGTTCCGTATCCGGCATGCTGTTCAAAACCGTACTCCGGATAGTCCTCCCCCAACTGTGCCATGAACCGGTCTCGCTCTACCTTGGCGACGATGGACGCAGCGGCGATCGACATGCATTTGGCGTCTCCGTCGATCACGGTCGTGCACAGAACCCGGTCAAAATCATGAGAATCAAAGACTGGCGTATATGTACCATCGACAAGTGCGAAACCCAGTTCCACGTGCAGTTCCTGCAGGGCTCGCCCCATCGCTTTTCTGGACGCGTGCAATATGTTATCCCGGTCGATTTCAGCCACGCTCGCGGTACCGACTCCGACGGCGACGGCTCGTTTGCGAATCACGTGATAAAGTTCCTCTCGGCGCTTTTTTGTAACCTGCTTGGAATCGTTGACTCCCATCCAGTCGAGTGCTCCGCCTCCCAAAACGACGGCGGCAGCAAACACCGGTCCCGCCAAAGCGCCGCGTCCTGCTTCATCAACCCCGGCAAAACAACCGGACGCCTGTCCACTTAAACTAACCAAGGACTGTTCGTAGTCCCATAACTCTTTGCATCGCTTCTCGGATAAGTCCTGTCGGGCATATACCGTCTGCGCCTTTTTCGACATGTCAAAAAGCCCCCATCTGTACATCTAACTAACAGTCTAGTGGGGGAACAAGCATTTGGCTAGTGATTGTTGTGAAATTCCAGACACCATCGCACACCGGAAGCGTTCAACAGAAGTACCCATCAAAACCTCAAGAGAATCTCATAAAACGTCTTACAGTCTCGTCAAACTGACCGGCAGGCCCTCCACAACCGGCCCACCGGGCGCTGCCTCGGTGACTTGTATAGAAGAATGGTGACTCCTACACAATGGTGACTTGTACAGAATGGTTCCTTTCCGTCATGTCTCGTCTACGGCGCGATCCGTCGTTGACGGTGCCCACTCAAAGCTGAGACGTCCGAGCTTTCCCGTTTGGGTTTCCCGCACGAGGAGTTCCGCAGAACGCTCCGTATCCGGAACGCCGCCGCTCTTCACTAATCCACGGCTTTTTGCAATCTCCACCAACGTGGGTTCAACCGCTTCCCACGCTGTCGCTGCATCCACCCAAGGGTCGCTGGGAGCCTCGGACACTTGATAGCGGTCGAACAAAACCTGCGGGTAATGCTGGGAAAGCCACAGTATCAAATAGGCGCTCACGGCCTGAAGGTCGAGAACGTCCGATTTAATGGCACCGCTGATTGCCAATGCGTAGGCGCCGTGTTCGTCTTCCAGTTTTGGCCAAAGAACGCCGGGAGTATCGAGCAGTTCAATCCTCCCTAGGCGTATCCACTGCTGTGTTTTGGTGATGCCGGGTCGATCGCCTGTCTTTGTAGAAGCCTTTCCCGCCAATCTGTTAATCAACGACGACTTGCCAACGTTTGGGATCCCTACAACCATGGTCCGCAACGCTCGAGGCCGAATGCCGCGTTTGGCATCGCGATCGCGTTTTGCTGCCGCTGCCGTTTCCAGGGCCGGCAAAATGTTGCGCACGCCGTTTCCGGACTTCGCGTCCACAGCAACCACCGCCGTGTTGTGCATGCGAAAATACTCTTGCCAGCGTCTCGTCTGTTCGGGGTCAGCTAAGTCGATGCGCGTCATCACGACAATTCGCGGCTTGGCACCGATCAGTTCGCGCAGCATCGGGTTGGCACTCGCAATGGGAAGCCTCGCATCGACCAACTCGACGACAGCATCGACTTTCTTCAGAGAATCCGTCATTTCCCTGCGCGCTTTTGCCATATGCCCAGGAAACCAATTAATCGACTGCATGAAAGACACCTTCCCAAATAGAAACGGGAGACTTAGCGTCCCCCGTTTGCCAACTATCTCCGGACAATTTCTTTGATGCGGGCTGCCTTGCCGGACAAACCGCGCAAGTAGTGAAGTTTTGCACGCCGTACTTTACCGCGGCGGGTCACTTCAATTTTGTCGATTTTCGGCGAATGCACGGGAAACGTGCGTTCAACGCCAACCCCATAAGAAATCTTTCTTACGGTGTAGGTCTCGCTGATTCCGGCGCCGCGGCGACGAATCACAATGCCTTCGAAAACCTGAATGCGTTCGCGTTGTCCTTCGCGAACCTTCACGTGCACCTTAACGGTGTCACCCGGGCGAAACGCCGGGATGTCCGAGCGGAGTTGTTCCTGGGTAATTGCTCGTAAGAGATCCATAAATTATGCCTCCTTCCCGAAGACGTTCGTATCAGCCACCCTGATAGAGGACCGCCGTAATCACGCCCACCAGTGTATCATATTTGCGGGGAGTGTTGCAATCGTGGAAATCCTGGGGTGCACACACGCAAAAGCGGAGAGCCCATGACCTGGACTCTCCGCGCCAGCGAAGTGATTAGTTGACACTGCCTTGCGAATCCGGCTCTTCCTCAACAGGTTCCTTGTTGCTCAAGAACGGGTTCACATCGCCTTCCGAATTCATTTCACCGAGATACTGTTCAATCTCAAGATTGACATGGAAGTTTGGAAGTTCAGGTCTTTTCAACGGTTAGCCCCCCTCGATTTGATTCAAATCGCGAGGTTCCAATTGGAATAAAACGCCGCTTTGGCCTCCAAAACAGGTTTTTGGCTGTTCCTACACGCTTACGGAGTTAGCTGACGGGTTCGGGGGTAGGCTCCCCTTCGCGTAAAGCGATTCACCCCAAAAAAATTGGGTCCTCCGCTTCCATTGGAACTCAGCGAAATGTTACGTAAACTAATATACTAAAAAACCGCTCAAATTGCAAATGAACTCATGGGGTTTCCATGGCCTTAATCAAATTGGGAGGAAGCTGAATTTTCGCCAGAGGACTATTGATGGAAAACAGAATTGTGTCCGTGTTGACCACCAACGGTCCCGCTTCCGAGACGGAACCTACGGAGGAAGTCTGCACTTCTCGCAGTTCTCCGTCCTTTTGGCCTACATAGAAGACAAACTGCACCTCGTTTCCGGGGTCGCTTCGGTTAGCAGGGATTCGATTTTGCCACATCGGCAAACTGTTCAGCCATTGTTCAGGGATGTTTGCGGTGTACACATTGCAATACTCGTCGACCACGTAGGCTTTCGGCAGCTGGTAGATGGGCACCGTGCTGTGAACCCCGCGGCTGAGCAGTTGGGCATAGGAAGTGTACAAATTCAAATCGTTGATAGGTGTCGCCTGCGACCACCCACTCGGACCCATTTCATACGCAGCTTGCCCTTGTTGGTAGAACTGCACCATTTTGTTGTCTTCCGTAAAGCTGACGTACGCCCGATCCGGTTCATTAATGCTCCCGTACACCGACAAGTTACTGTGTAGAGGGCCTTGCGCCACGGATACCGTCGATTTCACCTTATACATCTTAGCTTGTTCCCCAAGTTGAACAGCAGCGTAGATTTTTTGCCACCCGTTTGATGACAACACGCCAGTCCCTGTAGGCTGATTGTTCAGGGGTGGCTGCGCCGATGGAGAACACCCGCTGAGCCCGAACACTGTTGTGAGAACCGTTGCAGCGACAACAACAGTACGTCCCTTCTTACTCACGGTTTTTCCTCCTCTCCAAGCCGCGCAACAGCCATCCACCCAAAGCAGTCACAATCAGCAATCCCACGGTGATGGGGAGCACCGGGACAAACTGGCGGCGCAACACCAGGAATTTCCCAGTGGAATAAATCGCCGCGACGATGTAATGGGGGCCGTTGGTCTCAAACTGGACAGGGTGAACATCGACCACGTTCGTCTCGTAGACCCGCCAGTTTCTGTAAAGTTGGCCATTGCGGTACGTATACGACGTAAAGTAGCGTGTCGGCGAGTTGCGCAAATAACTTGGATCATCCGTAATAATCTCCGGAGCTTTATCCTTGCTCCATTTTAAGGCCGCTTCAAATCGAAGGGACTGATTCGGAGCCTGATACACTTTTTTCCAATTTGTACCCGAAGCCGTCAGAATGTATGCAGGTTGCGTGTTTACAAACACCGCGTCGGTTCCTGATGCATTTATCGGTCCAATTACGATGTCGTTTGGCAATGGCATATCCGCGCTGCCATGGTAAGTGGAGACGAGTTTGCCATGGCCTTGGTCCAAGGAGACGACGTCCAGCCGATTTTCCCCTTCCAGCAGGACTTGGTGCACGTTCGGGGCGGTAAACGACCCAAATCCCAAGATCTGCGAATCGGATACTTGGACGTCAATCCGGTGACCGTCAACTTGGCCTTGCAGCCTGCGACCTACGATGGACAGAGCCGGAATGGACGGCTGCGCTCCGATGCTTGTCAATGCTTGGCGCCAATCCTGAAGTTCTTGCTGCTCCACTTGATCGGAAAAATCGACAATGCTCTTTGGCAAACTTGCAGAGTGATTGGTCATGTTCATAAGCAGTGAAGCCGATCCAGACGGAGACATGTACTGGACCACCTGCTTTCCGATCACGCTCCAGGACGCCTGATTAAATGGGAAGAACGTGCTCAACAAGTCGTTCAACTTGACTTCGGCCAATTCTTGAGGCGTACTGTCGTGCTGTGAGAAATGGCCGTTGTGTTCGGAAATGGTTACAAACCGGTAAAGGTGCTTGTAGTTTTGCAAGAAGTTTTGCAAGGCTTCCGGTGACTTCACGGCGTTCAGAGCTGCCGCGGCAAAGTCCTTCTGGCTCATTTTGTATTGGTCCACCGTCACTACGGCATGTCCGCCAGGCGTTGCAATGACCGCCATAGGAAGTGCCGGAAAGTCAGACGGCTGCACCGAAAGTTTCGTATCGTAGGCGACGCGAAAATGCGTTAAAAACGGCCAATCACTTTCTGGCAGCACTGCGTTAGCGACAATGAGAGCCGCAGTGGCAAGGACCAAAGGGAGCACCCTGATGCGGCCAAACCACCATGCTATCACAAACAAACCAACCGTCATCAAGGCTCCGACTAAGACGCGGTCCGCAAGGCCATAAAATGCAATGCTTGACAGTCCTTGTCCCAAAAGCAGACTAAAAATCGTAAAGGAAATCCAGCGTTTTCTCGACGCCTTTGGAATGGTAGTCAACCAGACCAACACAATTGCCATGTCCGCGAGAACGCCTAACATGGCGAAGTCTTGAACCAACGGCGCGATGATCCAACGGTTACATGCATTGACGAACAAAGCCCAGAAAAGGTACCAGAGCCACTGAACAGCTCGAACTTTAGGCTTATTCATGGATAACCTCCTCTTCCTTTCGAGCAGCCCAGATAAAAACAATGCGGCATATACAAAGTAGAATGCAGTCATCGGAGCAAACTCAAATACGTTTTCCGTGCACTTTTGGATAGGCGCCGCTAAACTCCCGTTCCTCCGCCCAGCAAAAGGGGGTTCTCCCGGGAATAGGGGCCTTTTGAGCTACACTCCGAAGTCCGTCCCGAAAATATGGATGGAGAAACAGCGTCAGACCAACAAGTCCTGTTTCGCCAAAGGACTTGGCGCTGTTGTTGGAACGTGCTCAGAAGGGTCCACCAGACCATAGGTATAGGGTTGTGACTATGTACTGATACACTATCCATACCAAAACTCTCACTTCGCTCCTCCGAGCTCCGCAGACCATTGAAATTATATCACAACCCTTTCACCACAACCCTAGACCGATACGATTCGCTGTCCTGGATTCCCCCGAAAAATGCCTTCGGATGGCCTATGTAGGCTGAACCACCCGGCCTTGTTTCCGGAGCCGGCGCATCTCATACCTCGATGGCGCGGTTTCAAAGTGCCTCTGCTCTTCGTCGGTTTCAGGATAGACGGCAGGCACGGGCGATGGCCTGCCGTCCGGGCCTATTGCGACAAACGTTAAGTAAGAGGTCGCGGTCGTCTTGACTTCCCCGGTCAACAGGTCTTCCGACTCGACCTTTACAAACACCTCCATGGACGTCTTGTGCGTCCAGGTGACATACGCTTCCAGGCGAACAGCTTCTCCGACTTTCACGGGTTCCAGGAAGTCCAAGCTGTCGCTCGAGACGGTCACGACGGGTTTACGCGCGTGTCTCATGCTCGCAATACTGGCAATTTTATCAATGTACGCCATGATTCGGCCGCCAAAAATGGTTCCATGGTTGTTCGTGTCTGGCGGCAAGACAAGGTCGGTCATGATCGTTCGCGACATTCGGCAAGGCTTTCGAGCTATCTGTGACAATTGATCCAACTCCCTTTGTCTGTGAACCGGAAAAACCCCCGGTTGATGCAACACTAGATGCTTCTGTGACGGCGTCAGGAAAAATCGCTCGACCCTTATAAAATGTACCACTCCCGTCAACCATACACCTGTATCCAACCGACAGGGTCTCTCGATCTCCCGTCGTCAATAAGCTTTCGTGGAAAGGAGGAAACAGACCGTGGAGCAGCAAGTGCTGGAGTTAAGCCAACGCGTTCATCAATTAGAACAACAGGGGATGGAGATCTCTTCTGGGTGGTACAATTTCGCTCCCGCAGAGCGCACCGAGTTGGAACAGCTAACTGCGATTTCCGAACAGTCTCTGAAAACACTCGAACAATTGTCCGAACACTTGTCTGCAATCTTGAAGACACAAGGGGCCAGTGACGACCGCCGTCAGTCACTCCAGTACGCTTATAACTTGGTACAGGAATTAATGCAATCCAGACAAGCAAACATGGAGATGCTCCATACGGTGCTCGCTCAAAACAAACCGTACAATGAGTATCTGAGGGCTTTGGCTGTAAAAGAAAAGGCAGCAGCAAGTCAGACCCATAAACTCCAACAGACTTTGGTTCAGCTTCAATAGCGCTTGAGAAGATGAAAACGGCGCTTTGAACAGCCAGCCGGTCAACCGGTTCGCGTTCAAAGCGCCGCGTCTTCAAATCATGCTACAGTTAAAATAAATGCCAGTGTTTTCTTCGTACCACTTTGCCCGTCATGACAGGGTCAAACCGAAGGTGGTTTTGTTTGCTCCATCCTTTGGCTGCAAGCACCAGCAGATACAGGACAAACAATCCAACGATGGCCTGAACCACCCACATCGTGCGGGGGTTATTAATAAAGACCAATGCCAGCACTTCGAAAATCCCGGCCGCAATTACGTACCAAACCACACGTTTCATGGCGACGACCCTCCAATTTTCCTTCCGCCACTCATTTTACGAGGATCCGATCGCCGATTCAAGATTTGCCCCGTGAGGAAACAATGACTTTCTGAGGCTGACGCTGCCACTGAGCCAAAGCACCTCCGGGGTTAAAGGCCCATTCGTGCCGCCCGGTATCGCGATACATGCCAAAATGAAGGTGTGGTGGGAATTTACCACTGGTTCCTGGAGGCCCGTAGCCGCTGCTGCCTACATATCCTATGACTTGACCAGGCCGCACGACGTCTCCCTGTTTCAGTCCCTTGGCATAACTGCTCAAATGCGCGTAGTAGTAATACACATTATTTGTGTCGCGCAAACCGACTCTCCAACCGCCAAAGCGGTTCCAACCTTTAAGCTCTACATATCCGTAACAACTGGCAAGGACAGGCGTTCCGTAACTAGCGAAAATATCCACACCCTCGTGAATGCGCCGACCCCCATAACTCCGGCCTGCTCCGAACGAATACTTCACCGAGTAATTATACCTTTTGTCCACGGGGAAGCAGTTCCCCTTGGCTGAGAAACCGTAGCGCTCAAATACCTTCGCGAATGCAAAAATTCTGTCCATCGCCACCGGGTCTTGAAACAAGTCCCAAACGGCGGTTTCCGTATCCTCTTCTCCAGATACGCCATCTAACCATTCCGCCAAGACCTCAACGCGATCGTTCGCATCCCAAGGCAGCGCAAACCCGTCTCCATTGGCATCCTTGCCAATGCCATGGAACAATTGAATCGTCTGCGGAAGAACGTCGTCCCAATTTGGGTTGTCCAGCCCAGCCCACGCTGCGGGCTGAAACATAAAGCCGTACGCAGGATTCTCCTTGTGGGCTGTCTTTGACTTTGTCAATTCGGCATACCTGTCAATCGCCGCCAGAAGCTGCCACGGAACGTCATACTTGTCTTCTGACTTCTGGTATAGCGGCAACAAAGGCGCTTGCCTATCTGCAGTTTTGGGCGCAGCCTGCACGCGAGTCCGATGATTGACGTCTACGATTCCTGTGCTAAGCAATGAACCCACCATTACGCCAACAAGTATACGCTTCAAATCCATGCCACCCCTTGGCTAAATTCACGGAACCATCCTCTGTGATGCTCTACTTACACTGTCCTAGATGACTAAGGGATATTCCTCGTTCAAACCTCTAGCCAAAGCCCGTTCAAAACCCAATGGGATGTATAAGAGCAGTGCTGGATCCGTTGTGCCGTGTTAACCCACGCGAAAAAGACCCTGACTTTGAAACAAGTCAGGGTCTTTGCGTGTTCACTCCGTGATTTTTTGCAGACTTCGCGTTTAATCATGGCCGTAGAGAGGGATCAGAAGCCTCGAGCAGGCGATTTCCACACACACTTGGAATCGCTTTCAATCCAAATTGATAGCGGAAATAAACTATGGTCTACCTCGTCGACAGCCCTCCTTGCCTCCGCGAAAGTGTAAAAAGGCCCCTCATGATATGCCCGGATATCGTCGGCTAAATAGTAGTACGTCCAATATTCCGTCGATCCCACCGCATCACCGAAGCTTCACGTTGGTTTGGGTCCTATGGGACCGAATCGTGCCTGCTTCTCTCATACACTTATGTGGAGTTTGCATGTCTCATTCGAAACGGCCGGAACATTTATGCTATTCTGTTTCATATCCGAAGAAAATAGGGGGAAAGAATCCATGGCGACACAGACCAGTCTGACCACCATCGTGCGTTCTACAGAAATTGACGTCAACGCGCACGTCAACAATGCAAAGTACCTGGAATACCTCGAATGGGGTCGAGAACACTGGTACGAGCAGTTAGGCCTGGACTATACAACTCTCAAACAGATGGACATTGTCACCGTCGTAGCACATATCAGCATCGACTACCGCAAAGAGGCTGTACAAAACGACGAATTAACCGTACTTACCCGTCTGAAACGCATCGGCAACACGAGCTTTACAATGCTGCAGACCATTGAGAATCAAAGAGGGGAACTCGTCGTGGAGGCCGACGTCGTGATGGTAACCGTCAGTCCGACCACCCATGAAAATGTTCCCGTTCCAGGAGCCATTCGCCAGCATTTATAGGAGACACACACACCCCAGCCTTAGAACTCCTGCATTTCGACCAGTTGATGAGCCGTATACCCCAGCAGGTGCAACTGCTCCTTGAAAGCCGCTGGAAGCGGGCTGTGAAAGGTACGGCCATCTGCAAGCTGGAGCCATGCTGCATGGAGCCATTGGTGTTGACCCGTCTCGCCACCTCGTAAGCCATTGTATTTTACGTCGCCCCACAGTGGATGACCGATGCTTTCAAAGTGGGCCCGAATCTGGTGAGTACGGCCGCTCACCAATTCCACCTTTGCGACACTCGAAGTTCGGCTGCTCGCTTGTAACACATAGCGTGTTAACGCCTCTTTACCGTGTTCTGCCACGCGAGTGCGGTTCCGATCCGGATCCCGGACGAGGTTTCCGGAAATTTCGCCAGACGGCTCCAATTTGCCCTCAACCAGTGCCAGGTACCACTTTCTCACTCGGTGTTCAGCCACGTCCAAAGCCAACTGCCTCATGGTATCGCCCGTTTTCCCGAAAAGTACCAATCCGCTGGTGTTTCGGTCCAACCGGTTGACCGAAGCCGGAGTAAAGATTTGCTGTTGGAGTTCTCCTTTGTCACTGAGATAAGCCAAGACGCGGTTGACCAGAGTGTCCTTCTGTTCTTCCTTCGCTCCATGAACCAACAACCCTGCGGGTTTGTCCACCACCAAAATTGCCTCGTCTTCAAAGACGACTGTTAACGTCCGCTCTATCCCTACAAACTTCTTCTTCGGCTTGCTCACAGCCTCGTAATCGTCGTGTGCCATATACAAGTGCACAACGTCGTCGACCTTCACGATATCGTCGGCCTTCGCCTTTTTTCCGTTCAATTTCACGCGCCCCGTTCGCAGCATCTTGTATATGCCGGATAACGGTACACCAGGCAAAAGCTGCCTCACTAAGCGATGAACCTTTTTCCCCGTTTCCATTTTGCCGACTTTGTACTCAACCATGAAAGTTCTCCTCTTCTGGGCTTTCCTTTTTCATTTTCACTCTTATTTTCACCATTGTGGCACATCCGTACCTTCAAGATCCAATCAAGGGTAGGGCCTCTCTTCAACTGCGGCTTGTGTACAACCCACCTGAGACTCAGAACAACTGCAGCATGCGCGGACCTGTGTCGAATGCCGTTGGCGAATCGAGTACTCCTGGACGTCCAGAGGAACACCTGACCAACCCGTTTCCTACCTAGGCGGCCCTCCGACCCAGTGCCCGCGGCCCCATCAACACCAAAAAGGCTGCCCCCGTTGTTGGGAACAGCCTCTGGCTTTGCTCTTTCGCCCGGCAACGTCCTACCTTCCCAGGGGTCTTC
>NZ_JAJFNK010000089.1 GCF_021739485.1 Alicyclobacillus tolerans | reverse complement strand
CGAGGGACATCCAGCAGTTCCGGATCTACTGGAAAATCTACTGCGAAGAACTTCAACTACTATGATACGAGGAGGTAAGTGTGTGGTATATCCTGACCCTATTTTAAAAGACCTCATGAAAAATTTGTCTTTACCGAACTGGACGATTCTAGAAATACTCTCCGGTCAGCATGACGATGGAGTGCAACAACAGTTATCCATTAAAGCCCTCAATGACCGAATTAACATTGCACCGCAACTCTTTCGAAGCTATTTAGCGCTACTTCATGGTTCGAACGCCGTATCTATGGACTCGGGTTTACTAGACCAGAGGACCAAAGTTGTATCGATCACTGAAAATGGACAACGCATGCTTGAACTAAGGAGGGAACTGTAAACATGTTAAAGATGGGTTTTATCGGGTTTGGACAGTACGGCGGACGCCAGGTTGACGCGCTTCTCTCTTTATCTCATGGCGGTATGTATTCTGGAATGGCGGTAAATACCGCAGTCAATGATTTAGACGCGCTGCAACATGTTCCAGACGGATATCGCTTTCGTTTAAAAGGGAATAGTTTCGGGGCGGGCAGAACTCCTGAACTGGGACTACAAGCCTTTTTGGATAATGGTCCCGAATTTGTGGATATGGCACAACAGATCACAAAGGATGCAGATTTTATTTGGGCAGTCGCCGGTCTTGGTGGAGGCACCGGTACCGGAGCCTTACAAGGTTTCTTGGAACATGGGACAGGCTTATTTGAACAGCCCATCGGTTTGATTGTCACGATTCCTCGCGACGATGACGGAGCTATTCAAAAAATCAACACCATGGGAGTGCTCTCCCATATCCAAGCCGCCATCGAGGAGAAACGCATTGGCGCGGTCCTCATCGTCGACAACGATCGGTTCTACCGACAATTCGCAGAGGAAAGACGACCAGGTGATTGGCGCGATAACAGCAATCTTCTTTTGGCAGAAACTCTGCATCGAGTCAACGAAATCAGTTCGAGTGTAGGCCAAAGCAACTTCGACCGAACTGACCTCTTGAAACTTCTCTCTTCGAGTGGATGTTTGGCCGTAGGCAGTGCGGAAATCCATCAGCTGGAGCAAGAAAGTGTATACCATGTCATCCGGAATTCTTTGCTGAAAGGATTTTTCGCCAATGGTTATCGGCTTGAAGAGGCCGAATATTATGCGACGTGCTTTACTCTAAATGAAACGGGCGAAAAAATCAGGCAATCGACATACGAGCAATATATCAGTACACACATGCGATCCGTTTTTCCAAACGCACTGGATAGTTTTGTTGGATACTATAACAATCATAAAAATTCAGTGTTGACCCTGGTTAGCGGCCTTGGTCTTCCGGAACGAGTATTTGCATTTAAGGATCAGATTCCAAATAGTGAAACCAGAACCATTAAACGTTTTGAAGCTCCTACGATGAATGCGAGTCCTTCGAACCCGCTGCTGCGCAAAAAGAGCGTAGAAAGCTCGGTCGATAATCCGTTATTGAAACGTTCCTCCCCTTCCCCGCTTTCATCGGAGAAGGAAAATCCTTTGCTTAGAAAACGTCAGTAGTCAGGTAACGTTTCAAGCCGCTTGGAATCTCTATCCTGGAATCATCCATTTGTGGTAGAGTTTTCGCAAGCGACTTCATTCGATTCAAGGAGGTGTCCGTCATGAGGGTGTTATTTCGGATTGTTTATCGCTTGGTACGCTTGGTGCTTCTGCCTCTCATCATTATGGGAGATTTCGTACATAACCACCGGTTCACCATGATAGACGGAGCTCTGGCCGCGCTTTGGGTGATGGTTCTTATGCGTATGATGCAAGACATCAAACGCCTTTGGAGAGGATATTAAACCTCAACCCAGCTTTAAAAACTTTTTGTCGATTTTTGCAGGAAGTCGAGTTTGGACGACGAATATACCAAACGAGGTAACAATTACTACATAAGCAAAAGTTCATATCATAAATTGAACGCCCCCTGCTGGAAACAGAGAGCGTTCGGTTGACCAAGGATTCGCCCTCCAAGGTCCATATGATCAAGGAACCCTCACCGTTCCCAGATCAATCAGCTTTATAGTATATCTTATTCGAGAAGATTACTATAGAATCCTGCTTGAATGGGCTGTTTTTGCATAAAAATCCGGGCGTTTCTTGGTGTATTTTTAGCCATGGAACGCTTTTTTAATTCCTTTGAAAGGAGTGTTGCTGTGCGACAAGTGCAAACAGATGTTACCGCTGTAGAAAAAACCGCTAAAAAGGAGGATCGAGCGAAGATTAAAAAAGGACAAAAAAATAGCATCGGCTAGAACCGACGCGGTTGACTCGGCAGCAACCGAGTAAAATCCTTTTTTCAAAAAACCATAAAAAAAGGATACCATGTTGGTCTATTAAATGCAACCTTTTTTACCCCTTCGCGTACCGAATGGATGATACTCTAAAACAATCAGATTCCACTAACGTAGAAACGCCGTTTCAGCAAAATGCCTATTACCAGGCGAAATTCTACACAAAAATGAGGCATAGGCTTGAGGGCCTCCCCCTCCCGGCTAGTGTGCTCGCTCTGTTTGTCGGTGTGCATATGCTCTGCGATCCGGATACTGGACGTTTTTTTCGAGATGATGCAGCCTTACGTAACATTTTGGACATGCCGAAATCGACCGTACATGCAGCGTTTAGTCAGCTCGTGCAGACTCCCCTGGTCACGGAGCTTGCCCACGGCGAATATATCATCACGGATTATGAAACGGACCGGATAGAAAGCCGCAGTTACTTTCG
This sequence comes from Alicyclobacillus tolerans, assembly GCF_021739485.1. Taxonomy (GTDB): domain Bacteria; phylum Bacillota; class Bacilli; order Alicyclobacillales; family Alicyclobacillaceae; genus Alicyclobacillus_K; species Alicyclobacillus_K tolerans_A. The sequence goes on along the minus strand of NZ_JAJFNK010000089.1, from coordinate 8,186 downwards.
CCTCACTCCTGCCTTTATATCCTCGTTATCGGCCATGGTGAGTCATCACCAGCCCAATGTGTTGCTGTTTGCCCTGGAACTCCTGGATTGTCAACGTAACTTTGATGCAGAGATTCGACGGAAGATGAAGACACTCGTTCACGATCGGCAGCTGGGCTCCTGTCCGAGCCGAGTTTATAGTTCGTTGAAGTTGTTAAATGGCATGACAAGATGGTCCGTAACTCCAAACGCTATGGGGACGGACGTTGTACTTCAGTTCTGGCCGCTCAAAGATGACATGAGGAGCCTTGAACAAGACCAATTTCGGGCTTTGCATGGAGAAGTCACACGCAGTACCATCGAAGGTTATCGAGCGGCACGCGGGACGGATGTCCTCACTTGGCGGGAGTTGTCTAGAACGACGAGAAAACTCATTGAATACGGGGTTGAATTGAATTTGCACTTCCCCGTCATCGCTCGCTTGGGGTCTTTATTTGGGGCGATTTGCGCACAGTACAAGGTAACTCGTCGTATGCCGTACCTGCGTCGGCTTTTGCGTACTGGAGACTTATTAAAATTGATTCCGCAATGGCGTCTACAAACACCGGCCTAACTGCCGTGTGATATAACCTCAAAAGCGTTTTCGCCTTTTAAAATCAGGCTTTCAGCGTGGTTTATTTGTCTTGCCAGTTTTTCTTCCTGTTAAATATGTAAAGCGTCTTTGGGCACTTTCTAGAGCCTCTGAGAGGCTTTTTTTAATGTCCGTGACTTCTTCATTGCTTCATGGAGTTATCCTCTACGTCTCATACGTCCAGATTGTGAATGTAATTCTGTGGATAACTTTCTTCGCTGTTCGGATTGTGCACGTCCACCGTTTAGATTGTGCATAACTACAAAGTACCTATTCGCCTTGAAATACGGCGTTTTTGGGGAATTAGAATGTTCCTGCTTAACTTATTCTTTAATAACAGATAATTGAAATACAAAGTGGTGTGCCTTCGGCACATTCCACATTCTTTACCAGAACTAATAGATTCCTTCCTAATACAAAACAAGCCATTAGAAATATCCTTTGCCCCCTTCAAAACAGAGTTCTTATACCTTGCCTATTGCATTATAACGGCATTAACTGTGCAATGAGAGCATTTCAAAAGCTTGGAGGTAATGTCATGACACGAAAAACAGTCGATTGGCCTGATGATCTCGCTGACGACTTGGAACGGATCTCTTACCAACTGCACACCAGCCAGGTTGGATTGCTTACCCTCGCTGGTTATGCCCTAGTTGCCAAATATAAAAAGTTCGGTCCTTCTGCATTTTTAAGTGAAGACCCCGATGCAGCGAAGAATGTCACGTTAGTTTCGAGTGACATCACATCGGAAAATGTTCAATTTGTAAAAGACCATATTCGAGAGTTTGGGACGATTGTTTCTGTGGACGTATACGGAATCAATCCGGTGCCCTCTCGTAATCGTGTCCCGATGGAATTCGGCATGAGTTCTTACCATCAAGATTACCGTTTCATTCTGACAAAAGACAAGGGTCATGAATGGTGGTTTGTGGGATGTTCTTGTGGTTATGGCGGCGAAGGCGTTGCTGGGACCCAAGAAACTTTAACTTTGCTTGGGATTCTATTTCCTTTTCGCGGGCTCGCTGAGAAAAATGAGGTGCATTTCCAGCCCCACCAGGAGCACTCTATTTTTCTGGATTTAAGCCGCTTGGATTCGGAGAGCCGTGCCATTGTATGTCAATTGACATTTAAAAACGCAGCACATCTTTATCAGTTCCGTGAACTAGCTGAAACCTCAGGATATGTTCGTACCCTCTATTTGGACCCTTCCAGAGCCCAAAGGTCATTTTGGGCTTCTCTCGGGACATCGAGATCAGCCGGGATACGAATTTCGATGAATTCACGTTTGTGCAGGCTTTTCGCGAAACCCTGGAGTTTATGGTAGAACGGCATTTCTATGGGACTTTTCGAGTTGGGTAAGTTTGACTAAAACCCCGAGATGTCAATTAGCGCGTCCGCTGCAACTCCTTGAGTGAGGAGGCGACCAGTTCCTGATATCCCGCCACGCTCTATTGACGGTCACTATTCAGCGCTTGCACCCCATCGACCATCGTCGTCAGGTCAATGCCCTCGGAGGGTTCACAAAAATTATATTTTCCATAAAAATTGATGTGCTTCCAACTCACGGGGCTCACGCGTTTGATTTGATCCGTTTGCTCCTGATTCCCCTCGAATGCCTGCCGTTTCAGCAACTCTGACAGGATACAGGCATTGTAATAGATAACGCAATTGGCGAGCAGCCGTGAGCACTCGCTCCAGATTTGTTGTTCGAGATCCGTTTTGACACGGAGTCGGCCTGAATACGCATACGCGACGGCGCGCCGCAGCTTATGGTACGACTCGCCTCGGTTCAGCGCCCGCTGCACGTTGTGGCGCAGGGTCACCGAATCGACGTAGGTCAATAAGTACGCACTGCGATAGATATTGTCCAACTCCCACAGGGCTTTCTTGGTGCGGTTTATTCTTGCGTAAGCGCTCAACTTGCCGACAATGACGCTTTGACTCGTCACTTTGAGCGCGAGCGATGCCAAGATGTGCTGGATATGGTCCGCCTCTTCGATTATCAGACGCGTATTGATTTTACTGGTGGGTTTCAATACAAATTTCTCATCATACTCCCGAGGATTTTTAAACCCATAGAGGGTATCCATTTTGTCTCGCAGATCGCGATAACGCGGCGCGAACTGGTAGCCAAACATCGACAAGAGGGTGAAGTTCACTTGATTAGTCCCGTGGGTATCGGTCGAGTGGATGGTTGGCTTGATGTCTGTGGTGTTGTTATAGAGCACATCGAAGACGTAGTGACTCTCATGATCATTCGTGCCAAAAATGCGGACATTGATGGGCACGTGGTTCGCAACCAATGTATACTGGACGATCCCTTTCTTCAAGCCGAAATATTTCGGCGAGTGCCGTGATCGCAGGGTCGAGAACTGCGTCTCGAATTTCTGGCCATCGCTCGACGAGTGAATCTCTTCATCGATGTCGTAATGGCGAAAGATCGGAAGTTGGGCCATGGCGTTGCTCACCCGATCATTCGCCGTGCGCAACGTTTCCGGGCGGAGGAAGCTATTCGCGGCGGTATAGAGCGTTTGATAATTGAGATCCGAGATGGCTCCCATTTTGCCCAGCCCCACATTGGTCCCATACGCAACGAGGCTGGCGACAATGGCCTGCTGGTCCCGCGGTGACTTCACATAACGTGTGAGGATATGAGTGAAGGCGTCCAAACAGTGGCAGCGCAAATCCACGAAGTGGAGCACGTCAGCAATATTCACTTGGGGCAGGCTCTCGAAGAAGGGATGATTGACGAGGTCGTCGTCGCGGGCGTAGGGTAAGCTCCACGTGATCTCGTTCCGCCGTTTCGTGACTTTGATGTGCACGTTTTCCCCGGATAGAATCCGTCGATTGACCTCCGTATATTGGGCCTCCAGCTCCCGTTCCAAGTCCTGCAAAAGTTTCGGAAGGGGCTTCGCTAAACCGGGGATCTCCGCCTGTTGCAAAATTTGGGCTTTGTTCTCTTGCCACGTGGGCAGGGGGATGAGGTCCTCTTCAAAGCTTCTGAACCGCAGGGAATCGCTGACGTACACATCGCCGGCTTCCAGATGATTGCGCAACAGGCGGTACACCAAGAATTCATACTTGTCCGGATGGAGTCGCTTTTCGCCCTGATCATCCTCTTCATAGAGGTAGGGCCTGAGGCCGGAAGGAATAAAAGCCTGGGGAATGTGATCCAACCGATAGCGGGTCAGACTGCGTCCTTTGTCAAAACTGGTTTTCAAAAACTCCACGGCGTCAATGAGGGCCTGGTCGCCCTGATGCCCGGCAAAAGACAAGGCCATGATCAAGGGTCGGAGATGCTGCTTAAAGGCCTGAGCCCTCGCAGCGATAAAGTCCCATTCCCAGACACGGTCTTGACCCGACGGATTCTGCATCGATTGGGAGAGCTGTTGGACTCTGTGCCGATCCAGAATGGCGAATGCCCTCCGTTTGACTTCCCCGAACGTGACGTCGTCCGCAATACTGTCGTCAAGGAACAAGTTCAGGATCTGGCTGATGTGCCGGAGGTTATCGTGATTGTCCGCCTGGGTGTGCAGAATCTTCTCCTGCGTCGCGGCTTTGGCCGTATCGATAACCTTGCGCACCTGAAAGATCAAGGCGTGAATCAGATTGTCGTGGAACTTCTGGTAGCGGTGCCGAATGAAACATAGCAAATAGAGATACACCATCCCGGTGGGCAATTGTTGCAGCTTTTGGACGGTGTAGTAATCTACGAGGGCGGCGTAGTAGCTGACACTATCGTTCGAGATCCCCAGTTCGGATAGCATCGCGCAGGCGGTCTGGTACACCCCTGTCAACGCCTGGTTTCGGGTGATCTCACGTTTAAGTTCCTTGAGTGAGAAATCTTTAGGCTCGTGTTTCAATGCCGTAATCGCGTAAACGCCCTCACGATTGACATACAGCGCATCCAGTGCGGCGCGTGTCACAGGGTCTAACGCCCGGTCGATCAGGGTGGTAATCCGCTGACGCTCCGCAGCCAACGCGCGACTCACGATATCTTGCAGGACGCTATATCCTGGCACGACAATGTGCTGGGCCTCCAAATAACGCATCAAAGTTTGGAAGAGATAGAGGGGCTTCGCGGAGACCTTGACTATCTGCCGGGCTTGATCCGCCAGACGAGCGCGTTCGGCTTCCTGGCAGGCACGGTATCCGTACAGCGCTAAGATTTTTGTTGCTGGGCATGCCGAGTTTGCCGGAGGATGGGTGCCTGCCATCGGATATCCGAGACCCACGAAAAATGTTGCTGCAAAATATACCGGATGTCGTCTTGCACCTCATGAAACTTGAACGAGAAAAACATCGTTTTGGCTTTAAAGTAACCGGCCTGCAAAATGAAGAGGATGCGGTTTTCCCGGGTGCGATAACTGTTGGCGATGTGGCGCTCCTCTGGGGTCAAGGCAAAATAATACGTCCGCTCCTCCGGATAGAACCGCGGTCGCCCGTACAGCTCCTCAATCTCTGGAGTGTCCAGAATTTTTATGCGCCCTTGATAGGGTGAAGCCATAGACTCATCCTGCTTTCCGTGGTCGTTTCTTAGTGGCCTCGAGGGGACTTTCTTCCGGGTGCTCGCGAGGGAATGGGAGGACCGGATGACGTCCGGTTGACCGAGCGCCGCAAGGTTTTCACGGACACCTGAAATTTGTGGGCGACCTCGCCTAAGGGGATCGTCATATCTTCCATCAAGACTCTTGCGAGTCGGATATCGTCTGCCGTCATTTTGGGTTTGCGTCCACCCAGGCGCCCCCGGGCCCGGGCCGCGACCAGCCCAGCCATCGTGCGCTCTCGGATGATATTGCGTTCAAATTCGGCCAGCACCGCAAACATCTGAAAGATGAGTTTCCCTTGAGGGGTCGTGGTATCAAATGACTGATCGAGACATTTGAACCCTTTGCCCTCCGCATTCAGACGATTGATGGTCGAGACTAAGTCCGTCAGGGACCGTCCCAAACGATCCAGCTTCCAGACGATCAGCACGTCGCCGGCGCGCATATATTCCAGCGCTTTTTTCAGCCCTGGGCGCTCGGCGTTGGTGCCACTCGCCACATCGTCATAAATTAATTCGCACTGCGCCGCAATCAGCGCATCTTTTTGCAGATTCAGACTTTGATCGGGTGTGCTCACCCGAGCATAACCAATCAACATAGGTTTTTTCTTCCTTTGGCAGGGATTCGTCGATTCGTATATTTAATAGTACCACAAGATAAAACACTGCCAAGTTATGTCCCTTTGAATATGTCCTGAGTTTTGACCATATAGATGGACGTTTCTGCGGCAAATATACTCGGCCAAAGAATAGGGACATTAACTAAGGTTTCTAGCCCTATTCGAGTAGAGCACGGGCAGGATGGCAGGTGCCCCCATTGATTAGTAGATCTGTCTTGTGTGATCAAAATGGCAACCGTTCACGTCCACTGATCTTCCCTTTTGGGGTTTTTCGTCATTAATCGTATTCTCTGATGGGTCCGGCCCGGGTATCATCAGCGGGTAAGACCGTATCGCGTGATCGATGGCTACGCACGGGGCCCTGTTTGGTCGAATGGCAGTACTTTACGGGGGTATCAGCTTGATAGGGATTGGTCGCAAGGGCTCTCATTGACATTTCGGGGTTTTAGTCAAACTTACCCGAGTTGTAAAGGACTCTCCTTTTGAGATTTTCCATTTACGGGGAGCTTCGTTTGTTGAACGGCCACAGTCTTCTCTTTCGAGGCTCCTCTTTCAGAGATTCTTCTGTTTGTTTTTGTATGTTTCGCAATGTTTCCATCAGAAGGCGATCGCGTTCATTCACAGTGTTTTCAATGTAATGCTTGAGTTGTTGGTTTTCCTTTTGAGTTTCTATAGCAACACTTTTTGCAGCTGCGATTTCCGCCCTTAGTTCCTTCATTTCGTCCGTTAAGTCCTGATATAGTTCTCCGATTTGGGATAAAGCGTTCAGAATATCTTCTCTAGATGCTAATTCTGCTACATTCCTCGTACTTACTTCTGTTTGTGGTTTTATGTCTTCTACGTACCTTGGGAAATCTTTTGCGAGCTCCGTTTCGATATTTTCCGTGCTATATCCTTCCTGATAAAGGTCTTGTATCCTCTGTAGGATTGTGGCTCCTTCTGCGTGATATTTTCTTCCCCTGATGCCTTCTTCCGTTCTGAAATAAGCTGAAAACAAAGTGACGTATCTACGAGATGTACTCTCTGGAATCCCTGCAAATTTGGAGAGTTCTAAGTGAGAAAGCCATTCTTTCACTTGCGTCTCACCACCTTTTCAACCATTTACGATTCATTCGCCATTCATTATTCACTACATTGAAAGATTCCCTATTTGCATTTTAGGATTGTGTACCTTTCACGTCTATCTCAATGATTTTTCCAGTCGTCTTATCGCCATTCGTCAGCCATTCACCATTCATTGGCTATTCAACCTTCACTAGACTGCCGAAGTACTCCATTCAGCCACTACTCACTCGCCATTCACTTTTCACATCAAGGGAAACAAGGTTTAAGGATACTCCAATCATTGACTGGAGTTTTTTATGTCTGTGTGCTTCTGGAGCCGTCGCCTTTTCGAGGCTATCACCTGGTCCACTCCGTATACAGGTCCGCGCTTCGCGCTTTCCACCTGTACACAGAGCCTCTGACCAGGTGATTTGGACGCCTCAGGCGACACCCCCCAAGGGGCGCACCCAGACGACTATATAGAAAGGAGCGGGTTTTAAATGACAGTTTTAATCCACCAGCGCGGTTCTGACTTATTGAAGGCGATTTTACGGCATTACGAATACGGAACCTTGGTGCAACAAATGCCGTATTTTCGGGAAGACATTGAACGTTTGACCGATGGATCAGCTCTTGAGGGGAGGGAGTTCAATGATACAGTACGAACAGCTTGATTTATTTGCGATTGCCGACATGAACGAACGGGAGGCTTTGAAGGCATCTTGTACGCTAACTCCACCGAAGTTTCAAATTGGCTACCGGTTTAGTGTCAAATGGAACAATGGGGTTGAATTCACCGGTACGCTGTGCGCCTTTGGCTGGTGGATTGAGGCACGAGAAGACCTGCAAAATTATCACTGGCTGGATATCGGCGGTGATTTTCGTCATTTCGACCCCTATAGAGACGACTGGGTGTATGTCGGGAGAGATGAGCAGTATCAACTGCCGAGAAAGGACGACATCGAGGAGAAGTTAATCAAAGTATTGTCTGCGGTTGAACCGACGAAACGGATTGCCGCATTTCAACAGTTTGAGAAACAATATCCGTATCTCAGTGCCGAGTACTATCCACTTGTCAGCCAGGCATGGGACAAAGCGATTTTAAAAGTTACGTCACTCGATGACTTTTTAGGTTTACGCAAAGGTTGGACGTGTCCGGCCAGTCTACCGAAGGCATTGCGGGACCAGGTACTCGAGTACGTACGAACACTATTCAAACAGTCTCCGGAGACCTGGAAAGAGGAGTTGCTAAAACTGCGGTGGACGGAAGGGGGGAAGAAGGACCGGTATGGGTGTTTTTGCCCATCCCCCCGAAAAGGTTCATTTCAGAATTACTCACTTGGAATCACCTTTGATTGAATCAGCT
>NZ_JAJFNK010000088.1 GCF_021739485.1 Alicyclobacillus tolerans | reverse complement strand
AGCCACGGCGAAATCGGATGCGCTGAATTGGGAAAAGAGCGAAAACCATCAAGGTTTTATAAGTCTCTTGCAACGGCGTCAGACACCTTCCTCAAAGACACTGCGGTGCGCCCTGAGGATGTCGCTTCCATGCTGTATACGTCCGGGACGACGTCGAACCCCAAGGGTGTGCTTATTACCCACGCCAACTACGTTCATGCCGGAGAAGTCATGTCCAAGTCGATCCGGCTCAGTCCAGACGATCGGCAATTCATCGTACTGCCGCTGTTTCATGCCAACGCGCAGTACTATTCCACCATGTCCGCTCTGACGGTCGGCGCCAGTATAGCCCTCACGGAGCGTTTCAGCGCGAGCCGGTATTTCAAACAAGCCAAACGCGCGAACGCCACTGTAGGATCGCTGTTTGCAGCGCCAATCCGAATGATTTTGCGCCAGCCTTACGACCCCAAAGACGCCGATAACCCTCTGCGCACCGTTTGGTTTGCCCAAACCATCACACCTGCGCAACTCGAGGAATTTGAACGGAAATTCGACGTCAAGCTGCTTCAGTTATACGGCATGACCGAAACGGTCTCTACGCCGTTGATGAATCCCATCGACGGGGTGCGAAAGAACATGGGCATTGGCAGGCCCGTTCTCGGGGCGGAGGTCAAACTCGTTGACGACAGCGGCCAAGAGGTCCCCCCTGGAGAAGTGGGGCAAATCCTCGTGAAAGGGGTCCCAGGCCGCACCTTGATGCAAGGATACTTCAACAATTCTTCTGCGACTCAAGACGCCCTCCGGGAGGGCTGGCTCTATACCGGAGACAACGCCCGGATGGACGAAGAGGGGTATTTCTACTTCGTGGACCGGCTCAAAGACATGATTAAACGCTCCGGCGAGAATGTGGCTGCCGGTGAAGTGGAAAAAGTAATCCTAGAACACCCAGCCGTCTTTGACTGCGCCGTCATTGGGGTACCCGACGAAGTCCGGGACGAAAGCATCGTCGCGTACGTCATCCTCCGCGAAGGACAGACGGCTAACCCGGAAGGTATTTTGGACTTTTGCCGGCAGCGCCTGGCGAAGTTCAAAGTTCCGGAAGCCATTGAGTTCATTGGGGAATTGCCCCGAACGTCGGTCGGCAAGATCCAAAAACACGTATTGCGCAAACTGCATCAAGAAGGGCAAGCTTAGACTTGCTCTTTCCATTCGTCGCTTTCCATTCGTCGCTTTCCATTCGCCGTAAATTTTCAGCTTGGTTCTACAGAATGCAAGGGGGTTAGGCCATGGGGACCATCGCAGTGTACGTGGATGCAGATGCCATGCCTAGAGACGCTATGAAGACGATTCAGGCCGTTGGTCAAAGGTACGGGGCACACATCACCACCGTCAGTTCCATCAACCATCATCTCGACGGGGAACACCACATTGTCGTCGATGCCCATTCCCAAGCTGCGGACATGCGCATCGTCTCCCTGGTCAACCCCGGCGAGGCTACTGTGGTGGTGACTCAAGACTACGGGCTGGCTTCGCTGGTGTTAGGGAAACGGGCCCGCGCATTGTCTCCAACCGGACTGGTGTATACCGAACAAAACATCGACCAACTGCTCTATCAGCGAGCGTTCAGCGCACACGCGAGGCGCGCCGGTCAGCGCACACGGGGCCCCCGGCCGCGTTCGGAAGAAGACAAACAGAATTTTGCCCGGGCATTCGAGCAGATTCTCATGGAACTCGCACAAACACAAAGCTGAATCCTCTCCGTGTGCCGTGCGTGGATACGGGCTTTAAACACGCGGGTCATTCCTTGCCCGGTTCACCTTCGGGCCACGGCAGTTCGCTTTGCAAGTGAAGGGCGCTGTACATCTTTTCGTACACTTCCAGTTCAGCCTCGTACAGCTTGATGGTCCTGGCCGCTTCCCGCTGATCCGATTCTTCGTAGGCTTGCAGCCGGTTTTGCAAATCCGAGACCATGTGCCAAATCGCCGTTTGCAGCCGTCCGATTTCAAGTTTAGGGTCTTCCAGTTCAATCCGGGCTTGGAGCGGATTTTTGAACGAGTCGCGCTTGACATACATCTTCATAGAGCTTCCCACCTCTGTTTCGGTTCAAGGACTACCGGTTTCGGTTCGAAGATTGCCTGTTTGAAGACTGCCTGTTTCAGTTCAAGGTTCGAAGGTTCGAAGGTTCGAAGGTTCGAAGGTTCGAAGGTTCGAAGGTTCGAAGGTTCGAAGGTTCGAAGGTTCGGGATTAGGGCTCTGCAACACAAACGAGCCGATTGGTCGTCTTTAAGGCGCCTAAGGTACTAGCCCCTACGGCGAACATGGCGATTCTCAGCTGCTGTTCAAAAATGCGCATGGCTTCGACGACCTTATCCTCCGACTCCACGGCTGCCTTGAGTAAGACCGACGCCATCCCGACGAGATCGGCCCCTAAAGCGAAGCACTTGGCCGCATCCACGCCGCTGTGCACACCCCCGCTGGCAACAATCGGCAACTGTGGGGCTGCTTGCCGCGCTTCCACCAGGGCTTGAGCCGTCGGGATGCCCCAGTCCGCAAACGCCTGAGCCACCATGCCTTGTTCGAAGGTGCCGCGATAGCGCTCGACTTCACTCCACGACGTTCCCCCCGCGCCGGCAACGTCCACTGCGGCCACTCCAGCCTTCAACAACCCGGAAATGACGTCTTTGGAAAGGCCCCATCCTACCTCCTTGACGACCACCGGTACGGACAACTCGTCGCACACCCGAGCAATCTTGTCCAGCAGCCCTTGAAAGCGGTGGTCTCCCTCTGGCTGCACGGCCTCTTGCAGAGGGTTGAGGTGCAGAATCAAAGCGTTTGCTTCCAATCGGTCCACGAGTTGTTGACAGTGTGTTGCCGTGTATCCGTAGTTCAGTTGAACGGCCCCCAAGTTTGCAAACAACAGGATGTCCGGCGCGTATTTTCGAATCGCAAAATACTCGGACGCAGCCACGGATTCGACGGCCATGCGCCCGGACCCCAGGCCCATGGCCACACCCTGCCTCTGTGCAGCCAACGCCAGGTTTTTATTGATGCGGGCTCCCTCGGCCGTGCCGCCTGTCATGGAAGACACGAGCAGAGGAACGCGCAAAGCGTATCCCAAAAACGTAGTCTGCGTATCCACGTCTTCTAAGTTCAGTTCAGGTAAAGCCAAGTGTTTAAAGCGGTAGCGTTCAAATCCGGAGGTAATGCCCTTTCCGGCCACGTCTTTCGTCAAATTGATCTCGATGTGTTGCAATTTTCTCTCCCCTATTGGGGTTTGATTCTCCACGTTGTGCCCACCACCCCTTGATTCGGCTTGAGACGGTTGTAAAATCGCAGTCTCATGGCGTGTAACGCCAACCTTCCCTTTGCGTCTATTTTTTACAAAGGGGGCGCATTTCAAATGTTTCGTCACGGCCCGTCCAGTCTCGTTGAATCGATCCGCCAATCCCCGGCCCGTACTGTGGGATTTACCATAGCCATTGCCCTTTGTGCCGCCTTGACGGGGTGTTCCCCTGTGCCATCTGGGCCCTCCGGGCAAAATCCTGCACACCAAAGCGGAATTTCTCCTTCTCCCTACGCGACGCCGGCCACGAGTGCCGTGTTCATTCCCCCGCATACCGCAGCTAGCATCGCCCCGACAAAAGGTGCTTTTATGGAACTTGGCATCCGTCAAACCAATCAGTTGTCTCGCACCGTACCGCTTCAAGCGTCCATATGGAGCAACGAATCGGCCTATACCCTCACTGGCGCCGTGCAGGTCACGGTGATCAATGCACTAGGAAACCCGCATCGGTACAAGAGGGTATACAGCCTGAAGCCAGGGGATGTCACCACTTCGCCTCAGACGAAAACCGTCGACATTCCAGTACCTGTGCCTCCCCGTTCAGGAACGTACCAAATCCAAGCTGTCGCAAGCTTTCGGCGTTGGTGGATGACGCAGTCCGTCCCGTCGAACGCGATTGACGTCTACATTGGCCACCGCGGCTATTACCGCACTGGCAGCGTTTTGCTTCACTTGGTGAAAACCGTAAACGGCATCGAATATGTATTGACAAAGGTCGTGTTTTCTGGCCAGCGTACCGAAGTACAGTTTACCGTAAAACCTCTCCACGGCGCATCCACTCAGGTGACCTACGGTTTTGTCGCTGCCATCCCTGGTACCTGGCCGCCGTCGCAATCGAGAGCAGGTGATGCCGGGAGCACACAGTACTTGGGCATACCCGTCCAAAGCGCAGGTGATCCCGTGCCGGACGCGATTGTCGGTCCCCCAACCCCCGCCTTTGAAAAACAACTCAGTGTGGTTTTTCAAAACTTTGCTGCCCCAGGCCAAAGGTTTAGTCCCGCTTCGCAATCTGCAGTTTTGATGGCGATCCCGCTGTCCGCTGCGAGAGCAGGCCGTCCAACGCCGTGAGACCGTTGCGATCGCCCGACACCCCATGTATATTGATATTGATTCTATTTTTTTGGTAAATTCCATGGCCTCGCAAAAGCATGAACAGTCCCACAAGTACAGCACACCCAGGAGATGAAGTTACGTGCAAATTCGCAGCGTCGAACTCTTTACTGTGCCCCCAAGATGGGTGTTTCTGAAGATCACCACCGACGACGGGTTAAGCGGTTGGGGCGAACCTGTGGTCGAAGGGCATGCTGCTGCCGTAGCGGCAGCCGTGCGGGAAATGCAGGACTACCTCATCGGCAAAGACCCATCCCACATTGAGGATATTTGGCAGACTTTGTATCGAGCCGGGTTCTACCGCGGCGGTCCTGTGCTGATGAGCGCTATCGCTGGAATTGACCAGGCGTTGTGGGACCTCAAAGGCAAACGGCATTCGCTCCCGGTATACGAGTTTCTCGGCGGCACCGCGCGCGATAAAATGCGCGTCTATTCCTGGATCGGCGGAGATCGGCCCAGCGACGTTGGACAAGCTGCCCGAGAAAAAATGGAACAAGGTTTCACAGCCGTCAAGATGAACGCTTCCGAAGAAATGCACTACATTGACTCCTTCTCCAAGGTGGAAGCGATTTTGGAACGCGTAGCTGCGGTGCGTGAAGCCACCAGCAAAGACTTTGGCATCGCTGTGGATTTTCACGGCAGAATTCACAAACCCATGGCAAAGGTCATCGCCAAAGAACTCGAACCGTTCCACTTGATGTTCATCGAAGAGCCTGTACTGCCGGAAAACAACGAGGCTCTTCGCGAAATCGCCAACCACACCTCGACGCCCATCGCAACCGGAGAACGCATGTACTCCCGCTGGGATTTTAAAAACCTGTTGGAAGACGGATACGTAGATATCATTCAGCCGGATTTATCCCATGCCGGAGGCATCTCCGAAGTGAAAAAAATCGCGGCCATGGCAGAGGCTTACGATGTGACCGTGGCTCCGCACTGTCCACTCGGCCCAATTGCTCTCGCCTCGTGCCTCCAAGTCGATGCGTGTACGCCAAACGTGTTTATCCAAGAGCAGAGTCTAGGGATTCACTACAATCAAACCAACGACCTGCTTGATTACATGAAGGACCCTTCCGTGTTTTACTACGAGAACGGCTTTGTCGCCATCCCCAAAGGGCCAGGACTGGGCATCGAGATCGCAGAGGACTTCGTGAAAGAAGCGGCCAAAACCGGCCACAATTGGAAGAATCCCGTGTGGAGAAACGAAGACGGCACCATCGCCGAGTGGTAGAAAGCCAGATAAACACTTTTTCGCGAACGGGCTGGGGAGGTTTGAGGGCTACACCCTCGCCTCCCACAGGCCGCTCGTCAACTGCTCATCCGATCGCTGCGCGTCCCGCGCCCGGATTCAATCAAGACCTGCTGGATGCTCGGCGGGCTTAAGACAATCCCTTGCTTTTGCAGGACATTTTTGATTCGGTAACATCCCCAACTCGGGTGCGCGCGGCTAATCTGCAGAATCTGAGAAGCGACACTGGACGTCACTTTTCTTGCACGGTCCTGCAGCCCTGCAAAACCTTCGGCTTCATACTGCCGTTTGTATTTGTAGTACTGTTTGCGTGTAATCCCCGCTTCACGGCAAGCTTGACTGACATTCCCCAACGATTGAGCGAGCAACAGCACCTCAAACCGTTTATACAACTCCTCTGTTTCAGAGCGTTCCGGTTGTCTGGCCGCCAGAGAAACGTCCGAAGGAGAAGGATGACACACTACACTGGGCTCGTCTCCATCGAGCTCGATGGAATCCATAAGTGGACAAATAAAGCACAAGTCCACAGTCACATCTCCCCGCCGCGGGCATTGGACGCGTCCGGAGACTACCGTGTGCCTCTTTCCACTTGTGTCCCAATTCGAGTCTTGATAAAACACACCGTGTTCCTCCCGTCTTTGTTCACCCAAACACTTTACACTCCCTGCGCGTTAAACAGTGTGCCGAAGATCACGTTCAACCCATGTTGCTCGAATTCACAGCGACTCTGCCTACATTCAAGCAACTTTACATTTAAACAACTTTGAATTCGCAGCAACTTCCACACAAACCCATGGCCTTTGACATCGTCAACCTCGTCCCACTTTTCATACGCTGCAACAAGTCAATTTCTCACCCACCAAAGGAGGTTGAACAGTGGCCAAAAAACCGACGCACCTGCCTCGACAACCGCACCGTGGCCCGCGGATTCCTGAACCCTTTGATTCGCCAACAGCAGCAAGCAGCAGTCAGTTTGGCTGGTCTTCGACGAACTGGTCTGGTTACGCCATTGCCAGCAATACATCGGGTACGTATCAATCCGTGTCCGCTGCTTGGAAAGTTCCCCAAGTGAAGGCGTCATCGCAACCTACACCGGCTCCAAGCTCCTGGTGGCAAGCCTTCTTACAGTGGTTCAAATCTCTGTTTGGCACGAGCAGATTGTCTGACGCTTACTCCGCAACGTGGATTGGCATCGATGGGTTCAATGACCAAAGTCTCATTCAGTGCGGTACGTCCCAAAACATCGTGAATGGCAGTCCACAGTACAATGCGTGGTGGGAAATCCTCCCGAATCCTGAGACGCCCATCGACTCCACTCAGTACCCACTGGACGCCAACGACCAAATTGTCGCGGACATTAGCAAAAAAAGCGACGGAACCTGGACCATCACGATGCAAAATCAGACCAAGGGATGGACGTTCTTGAAGAACAAAGTCCAGTACTCTGGACCCCAGACTTCTGTGGAATGGATTGAAGAAGCTCCGATGGTTGGATACAGTGTGGCAGCACTCGCAGATTACGGAGGAGTATTCATACACAATTGCACCGTGAATGGCGGCAACCCGCATCTCCAACCGTCACAAAGCGGAGTCATGGTCCAAAATGGGCAGACGGTGTCAACGCCCTCTTCACCGGGCCTCAATGGAAACGACTTTAACCTCCAATATGGGGCAACAGTACCGAATTCCCCCTCGTCATGAATCAATATTGGCAAGTGGAGCCTCGTCGTATTCAGTAGGTTGCAAGAAGAGTGCAAGAAAATTGGGAGAGATGGGTGTGTTGTCATTGTGAAATAACCAGGACACAAAGCCCATGGGTTCGACACCGAATAACGCCACAGTTCGAGGTTTTCCCGAATGTGATCGGATCTTTCCATGGGCCATTTCCTGAAAACCACTTTACAATAGCTCTGTGAAGTGAATTTTTCAGTGAAAGGGGGACAAAAGGGACAAGGAAGCCGCAGAAAAAGCCGCAGAAATCCCGTTCAATGGATGTCGACGTCCAAAAACCAAAAACCCTCGAAGCGCCAGCCGCTTCAATCCCGCTCGTAGGCAGCAATGTGCAAGTCCACGAATTCGGCGTTTTCAAGCACGTAGTCAATTGGGTTCGTTTTCATGCGAGCGATCATGCCCTTCGGCGGCAGCGGTTGTCCTGCCACCAACTGTGAAACTTCGAGTTCTTCCGCAGTGTTCACAATGGTCAAACCCACATTTTCGTTGACTGCAGGTTTGGTGATGAAATGCGCATCGAACTGCTCACTCAGGCGTTGAATCTTTGCGAGGTCGCGTTCGTCCTGATGAGTCAGGTGTTCGTCCGTTAAAACCACGAGAACCCAGAGTTCTGCCTTCAAACGATCCGCAATGCGCCAGCCGCGTCGAATTAGTTTTTCTGAATGCGGACGGTGATTGACACAGACCAAGATTCGCTCGAATTCCACACCTGCACCGGTTTCGTTGCGCGCCCTGCTGATTCTTTGGTCGACATCGTCTGCGACTTCCAACAAAGCCAGTTCACGCAATGCCGCCAAGTTTGCAGTCTGAAAGAAGTTGTCTAAAGCCCGTTCAATCTTGTCACGCGAGTAAATTCTACCCTCCATCAGCCGTTGCTGGAGCGTCTCAGGAGTCACATCGATGAGCTTGACCTCCCGGGCCAGCTTCATGAACCAATCCGGAACGCGCTCCCGCACCTTGACCCCTGTGATATGCTCCACCTTGTCGTGCAAACTTTCCAAGTGCTGCACATTCACGGCGGTGACCACGTTGATTCCTTGCTCGAGCAGGTATTCGATATCTTGGTAGCGCTTTTCTCTGGCGCATCCGGGTACATTGGTGTGCGCAAGTTCGTCAATAAGAACGGTCGAAGGCCTGCGTTTGACAATTGCGTCTACGTCCAATTCCTCGTAGGTGCGTCCTTCCAGGCTAAGCCGTTTCTTCGGAATCAGCTCCAAGTCCCCAATTTGGTCTGCCGTCTCGGCTCGTCCGTGTGTTTCAATGAGACCAATGACGACGTCCCATCCGCGCTTTTTCCAATCGCGTGCATCCTGCAACATTTTGTATGTTTTTCCTACGCCAGGCGCCGCACCGACGTAAATCGTCAGTCGGCCTTTGAGGCGAGTGCCGGCTTTGTTGTCGTTTGACGTCAGCGGCAACCTTGTAGTTTTGAGAGAGGATTCCGGTGGATCTTGCCATCCGACAATCCGGAGGTCCGTGTAGCGGAGGTTCCTCAGCAGGTAACGAACCGGGTTTTCTTTCCAAATGTATTTCCACTTCTGACTCGATACAGGCTGTCCAATCACAATCTGAGTGACGTTAAAACGCTCGGCCACTTCCGAAATGACGACCCCAATCTTGCGGTCGTTGCTCGGTTCCAAGATCCATTCTGCTTCGTGCTCTTCAGCCAACTCCCGGAGTTTTTCCAGGTTGGTTTTCTCCTTATCCGACAAAAGGTCTTCGGACGTTTTGGAGATGCCCAGTACGTATAAGTCTGCCTTCATCCGAATCGCCATGCGGTACCCGCGTTGAATCAGTTTGACCGCCCGAGGGTAATGGCTGACGCAGACCATAATCACTTCTTTCGCACCCACTGGACCCGGAATTTTGCGCCGGGAGAAAGAACGCTGCAGGCGTTCGTCGACGTCTTCTGCCACGACGCGCAGCGCTAATTCCCGCAGCCCAGACAAATTGGACTTGCGAAAGAAGTTTTGCAGAGCTTGATGAATTTTGTCCGAAGGATAAATGCTGCCGTCCCGCAAACGCTGCCGCAGGGTTTCTGGCGTCACATCGATGACGGCCACTTCATCCGCCCTTTTGATGAAAGCCTCTGGAATGAGTTCTCGCACCCGAATTCTCGTGATCTCCTCGGCTTCTTCGTGGATTCCCTCGATGTGCTGTACATTGACGGCCGTTAACACTGAGATCCCCTGATCGAGCAAGTATTCTACATCCATGTAACGCTTAGGAAACATGGACCCTGGGGCATTGCTGTGCGCCAATTCGTCGATCACGACCACGTCCGGATCCCGCTGTTGGATGGCTTCGAGATTGACTTCCTCAAAGACCCGATTGCGAAAGCGAATCGTCTTTCTGGGCAGAATTTCCAATCCGTTAATCTGAGCGGCCGTTTCCGGGCGGTCGTGGACATCCACATAGCCGATTGCGACATCCACCCCGCGTTCCTTCAAGGAAACGGCCTCGCGCAACATGGTATATGTTTTACCGACACCAGGGGCCGCACCAATGAACACCTTCAATTGCCCCGGCTCCGTCCCAAACACTTCCCCGGTGTTGGCTCCCATTCTCAACTGACCACCTTCCAGGATGCTCGTTTACAACTCGGCAGAAACAGCTTATCACAATCCAGCAAAAGACTGACGTACAGACCGCTCACACGTCATACGTTCTTGAGGACAGTGAGCTGGATTCTGTGCTCTGTATTTACCGCAGATATGAAAGAGTGCAGGTCTTGTTCAGTCTCACACACGGCAACATGTTCTATCCAGGCGAACCACCTGCCCTTGCGTATGGCTGACACGTAATTTGGATAAGGCTCTCTGGACCGAAGAACGTACCATCCGGGTTTTACACTTCTCCATGGGTCCTTTAGAATTAGCTTGATTGACAGTCGCGACCTTTTTCCCCAATCCTGCAGAGCCTGTTGTCTTCGAATTTCATCGTACATCTCTTTAACGTCTGCGCAACGGGCCAAACGCATACCTGTTAGCTGCCCGGCTTTCCCGGCCTTGGCCTTTACTTCATCCTGGGAGTCGGCAAACCAGTACCCGGTAATCTTCCGGACGGATCCACGAACGACCCACGTACACCCAAAACAACGGTAAGATAACGTAAAGATGTCTAAACAGCCGGGTATAACTCCGAAGTACACTTCCTGGTCGATTTCCATGGTCGGACCGCCTCGTTAATCCCCGCGGGTATCGTTGGATACCGTTTATTTTTTCATTGCGAAGGTAGAATCCGTCCGGAAACGAGGGCCAATCTACAGGACGGCCTTGAGGCCGTCCCCTACGTCTCGTGCCCTGTTGGGGCACAACCCCATCCCAAATCGTTTCGGGGCCTACCGCCCAAGGCGTTTTTCAATGGCCAGGTTCAGTTGCATCACATTGACCATGGGAGCACCCCAAATTCCTAAAGTCCGACCCTGTTTGTACTGGTTGATCATCGACTTCAGTTCCTGTTGACTCAGTCCCGTCGCTTTTGCAATTCTTGGCACTTGAATCAGAGCGTCTTGAATCGAGATATCCGGGTCAAGTCCCGAAGCGGACGATTCCACCATGTCCGGAGGAATGGCCGAAACTTTTGTTCCCGGGTTTTGCTGCTCCACGGTTTGAATGTTGCTCTTGATTTCCTTAATTAACGCAGGGTTTGTGGGTCCCAGATTGGAACCCCCTGAACCGTTCGCCGCGTAATTGACAGCGGACGGCCGATAGTGAAACAGCCCTGAATTGGTGATGGCCTGCGCAATTAGGTTCGACCCGACCACTTGCCCCCGGACTTTCACCATGCTTCCGTTCGCTTGGTACGGGAATACGAGTTGACCGATTCCCGTTATAATCAAGGGATAAATCAGCCCCAACAGGACGACGGATACCACCAGGAACCT
>NZ_JAJFNK010000087.1 GCF_021739485.1 Alicyclobacillus tolerans | reverse complement strand
TGTAAGCGTACGTTTCAAGTCTTCATGTTTCCAGCCCTAACTTTTCCTTCCGCTTCCCCGTTCCGGGGCTGATATCCCGCATCTGTTCCGGTATCTTGGTTCCCTTATTTTTCCTTTCGTCACGTACATGATGTTTACAAGAAAAGAATAAGCTTCCTTTTTGCAAGCCATGTATATGAAAGTAATCTGGAACCACCCATCTGACAAGGGCGGATAAGAAAAAGGGAGAACACAGTTCTCCCTAAATTTTACTTTTGGATAGGGTGTTGTATGAGGAAAAGCATCGAGAATGAAACGAACGATGTAGCGTTAAGTCGAATGAAGGTATGGCCAAGCGATGAGGCTGAACCGTTTTGTACAGGTAAATAACTTCTTATAATGAAGCGGCGGCCTCTGAATGAAAAAGGCTGTCCACCGTTGCGCCAAATCCATACTGCTTAAAGAAATGAATCAGCGCCACTTCGAAAATCTCCCGTTGGGAGATGTTTTTCTCCCGGCTGAACGTCTTGACCAGTTGGTCCAGTTCCGCCACCATATGAATGGATTTGACCGTATACACCCCAGGCAGAATATAGCGGGGTATTTCGGTTTGTTGGGTGACGGTTTGATCGAGCAGGCGGGTCAATTTATCCTCATTTCGAAGCAGCAAAGAAAGGATATGCAGGTAATCCCCTGCTTGAAACGGCAGGGAATCCGCCTGCGCTCCACCGTTATCCAGATTGTCGGGGGATGAAGCGCCGTTTCGTGAAACATAGTTCTCCACTTCGGAGGACCAGACATAGCCGCGGGCCTGCATATACTTGGCCATTTCATGATGATGGGCAAAGTGCAGTCGTTTGGCGATTTCCCTGGCGTCCGCATTGGGTTTCTTAAACTCTGCAATCACTTCGATGGCTTTTGTCGGCACAATCCTCTGGTTTGAGCTTTTATCGCTACGTAACCGATAGTTGCCTTGGGACGAGTCCCAAACGTAACCATGTCGGCGCATGTACTGATCAACACTTTGGCGGTTGCGATGGCCGAACTCCTTGGCTAGATCATCTCGGGTTGAACCTTTGGACAGCCGATCTAAAATTCGCTCAATTCGTTCATGAGACACGGAAGTAGCCATGGTTTCCCCTCCTATAATTGGTTCACTGCATCGGATAGGTTTTCAATGGTTGCATGGGTATAGACCGAAGTTACGGTCAGGGAACTATGGCCGAGGAGCTTTTGCACCTGGACCAGATTGACACCCTTTTGCACCAGGTTGGTGGCAAAACTGTGTCGGAAAATGTGGGCGGTAATATGCTTTTTCAGTCCCATTGCTTCACTTGTGCGGCGAAAAACATGGTTCACGTGGGAATCGGAAAGTTGCCCCGTGGTTTCTGTGGCAAAGAACCACTGATTGGGAGCCGCCTTGTCTCGGTGTTCCTGATAGTATTGCAGTAGTTTGGGATACAGCTTGTCCGCAATTGGAATCGTCCGATCCTTGTTCCCCTTCCCGGCTATAATAGAAAGGGTGCGCTTTGCAAAGTCGACATCCTGAATCCGCAAATGGACACATTCAGAAATACGCATTCCCGTATAGGCCAATGTAACCGCCACAATCTGAACCAGTGGATGGCGAATGTGGTCAATAAACGATTCCATTTCTTCTTCCTGCAAATGCATACGTTCCGGTTTGTTATAAGGGACCGGCTGAAGGTTGCGGGTGATATCGGTTGTACAAATTTTCCGACGTTCCAGGAAGCGAAAGAAAGATTTGATGCCATACAGAATCCGGTTGCGTGTGGCGGGATTCAAGTTCCGGCCCTGCTTGATGTAGGCAAAAAAATCCTCGATGTCCTGGGACGTTGTTTCCTCGACATACCATGGCCCGTTGTACTTGTGTTCATAGAAACGGGCAAAGTTTCGCAGGTCGCTTTGATACCCAATGATGGTTTTTTGGCTGCGATCCGCAGAAATGAGAAACTCGGTGAAAAGTAAGATGGCTTGATCCGATAACATATGAGCACCTCCCTGAGTGTTAAGCCGGTGGAAAGCGTAAGGGGTTGCACCCGACTTTCAAACACCGCCCAATTGCCATTTGGCGCGCAGTCCGCGCGGAAAAAGGCATTCTGCCTAACGTCAAAAGAGGTCAAGGCGCAAAAAGGGTCAAGCGTGCGATAGCACCGCGTAAGCGGCTTGCGCTTGACCCTTTTTGTGGCTTGGCCTATGCTCTAGGCAGCAGAAATGCCGAAAGTGCAAATTTTCGTATTGGGATCCGACTATCCTAAAACCGGAGTGCTGGAAATAGGTCCGCTCATTGGAGGCAACTCATACTGTCCAGTAACTACAGGTCCCTCCCATAGGTGTAACTGGTCAATAATATTTTTCTGAACCTCTACTTTTGAAGTCCAACGTTGCTGCGGACACATAAAGGGAATTGGAGCCATGGACAGGTCGTCCATAATGGCCAACACATCAAAAATTGCATAATTGCTACTTAAGGAAAAAGGCAATTGGATCATTCCTACGCTTGGATCAAATCCCCAATTGTCCATATCTCCCATCTTAATTCTTCTAAACCGCTCTAAGATCATCATCTCCGGAAACACTAATGTTAAATAGGGTTTAGTCAGAATGAACATGAATGCCCGTTTTTTAGACTCTTTATTGATAACATAAACGAGTTTTCCATGCTCTAAACCCACCGGTTCCCGCAATGGTTTCAACAGTGCAATTTGATTTCTGGAATAGCCAAACCATTCAAGGATCGGATGTACCTTTACACTCAAAAATGAGTGATTCTTGATTTGCTCTAACAGGTTATCTATTTCCTTTGAAGCTTCGTCAATGTAACGAAATTCCTCAATGTTCTGATCTTCTTCATCCTTTTCATCGACATGTTCTTTCTCATCTAATTCGTCCGCGATTCGACTGGCCGTCTCTTCCCCCAATATCTTATAGGCAACTTCGGGGCAATTTAACACAGACGCAATATGATAGACCGTTTTTGCAACGGGTATTTTCCGCCCATTTTCCAATGAATTGTAATAAGGTGTTGAAAAGCCTAAGTGGTTCGACATCTTTTCCTGGGTCCAGCCTAATTCTTTTCGTTGAGCCACCAACCAATCTATAAATTCCTCGATTTGCTCCGGTGTAACACGATCTTCCGGCTTTACCCTTGGCATCAATATCCATTCCCTTCAAAACTTTATTTTTATCCACGATTTTTGTTATTAAGTAATATTCTATTGATGCATACTCCCATTCAACAATATAAAAATTGGCTTCAAGGTGGATTCCCCTCTTATAATTGTGCCATTTTCCGCGCATTATTCCACCCCGGAACGTATGTTCTGAATCCCATTTCAAGATAAATATAAATGGGTTTGAACTCTATTGATCTTTATACTTTAATGGACTATATTGAAATTACAGTACAGATAATAAACCAATGAGGGGAGAATACATAATGATTATATTCGAAGGGTTAGTGCAAAACGTTTCCTTGAGCAAGGATGGAAGCAAGAAATATGTTGAATTCGCGGATCGAGAACATTTCGTGACCTATAGACTCTCCGTGCCAGTCGATCTGCAGCTTTCAAAGGGAGAGATTACGCAGCTTGAGATTACGAATATTCGCGCATATAGCAATGGACAGATGAACCTGGAAGCCATATCTCCAAGTAAACCTGTATCCATTTCAGCAGGAAAGGCATAATGAAGGGTTATGTGAACGGGACGAGCCCGGCGCGTAGCACAAAGCGAAGCGCGGCCGTCCCGAGGTGGGTCCCAGTAACACCCACCCTTCTAAATTCCTAATCACGTGGAGAAAGGGGATTTAAGCAATGTGCAAATCGCGAATGTGGACACGCTGATCGCACATGTTTTGATACCCAATGCGATACGTCTATATACCCCGTTTATTGCTCACATGCAACAAATTGAATCCGAGTTTGGTCATGAAGCAACCGTTACGGAATTCGGGGGGCTAGAAATTCAGTACTATCCAGAGCGGACAACGTCCCATTGGCACGCGTTTAAGATTTGGATACCGTCCGAAAGTACTCAGGCTGTGTCGATTGAATTTCGGATCTATGACCGCGAGCAAAAAGAAGAATCGAAACAATGGCCCATTGAAGTGGTATTTCGGAGTTCAACGTGTTGGTCTCTACCCTTTCGCGAGCTATGGGAATGGACAATTCAAATTTTACAGTCCTTAGTGTCTACTTCTGTCCCGTTAGAAACTATTTTGTCTCGCGTATCTCGAATTGATGTGGCCGTGGATACAGATACTTTGCAATTTCAAGAAGAAGATCGGAACCGATTTACCAGTCGAGCAAGATACCAGGCAAATTACGGGGAATCCCAATGTTATTCAGAAGATTTTGGAGACATCGATTCTGAGGAAGTATCGAATATGGTCGAAACTGCGACATACCATAGAGGCTCGGAGTGTACTGGATTTGTCTTTGGCAAAGGGAGTTTACTCGCGAGAATATACAATAAATGGTTTGAGATTACAAAGAGTCACAGCTACAAAAACGACAAACAGTTCTTTGCGGGTATATGGAAACAAGCAGGATGGAATATTGAAAAGGATGTCTGGCGAATTGAATTTCAGCTAAGACGAGAAGCGTTACATGAGTTCAAAGAAGCCAACACACAACGTACATATGCTGAAATGTCTGTCCCAGAAACGGTGGAAAAAATTGCAGCGATATTTCCTTACTTAATGCTCGAATGGCTAACATACCGAACTCCGACCCGAGATAAAAACAAAGCAAAATGGCCAATCGATCCACACTGGAAACAAATGGTTGAACAATTCGAGAAGTATTACGGAATTTCTGAGCGCCACCCTTTAACGCCACAGTTTAATCCAGTTCATTTGGCCAAATCGCTGAAAGGTTATCTATCTGCATATGCAGTAGCCATTGGTGAATCGTCTAGCTTACGGTTGTTCGAACACCTCTCAGCTTTGCTAACTGAATCACTTGAATTAAAAGATACGGAACTATTCGAAGTACTCGACACGCAAATTCAAACGAAAGCCAAGTTACATGGTATCCGGTTATATGAGCCAGACGAAAACTAATTTCCCACCGTGTTCTACCTGTTCGAATACGGAATTTTGTTCATGGATGAAAGGATGGTGGACAGATATGATGTCCCAACCGAACAAGCCCACTGAAACAGATACCATAACACAGGTATTGGATGCCTTACTGGTCATGCTGCGCCAAATGTTTTGGTATCTCGGCCGCCATTTGAAGCGTCATCCTTGGATTTTCTTAGTTTCCTGCGCGGCCATTCCCATATTTCTACTACCCGGTCATTGGCACCCTACCCCACATTCTCTCAAGGGCTGGGAACACATTCTTCCCACGTGGAGTTGGATTGCGATTGCAGGTGTGCTGGTCGCTAATATGGGATGGATTTCCATAGATGAGCAAGCGTATATTCCAAGCTCCAATTTAGATTTCGAAAACGCACTGAAACAAGCTGGGCTGTGGGACCATCCCAAATACCGCACGCCGCAAGTGGTCTTGAAAAAGGAACACAAAAACTGGCTGGAGTGGTCGATCACCCCCACAGTGCCGGTAGACGTTTGGACGAAAAGTGACATCATGCACCCATTTTGTGCCGCACTGGGCGTGGAGAAGTTTTCGCGAGTCTTTCGCGATAAACACAATTACATCCACTTGGTGCTTTCGCGGAGCCATTTTCCGGAACAGGTCATGAGTTCAGCACTACTGGGTCCATTGAGCCCACGTTCCCTGGCACTTGGAATGAGCTTAGAGGGAATTTGCACGGTAAACCTTGATGAACGTCCGCATCTATTGATTGCCGGGCAAACGGGTTCCGGTAAGAGCGTATTGGTTCACCATATCATCGAACAACTGATCCGCAAGAACTGGCATGTTCAACTGGTGGATCCAAAAGGGGGCGTAGATTACGCCGATTTGGAGTCGTATTTGAGTGGTGAGATCGTATCCCACGCCGAACAGGCACTTCCTATGATTGAAAGTTTGTGGGAACTCCATCAGGAACGTTTACCAAGGTTGAAACAATGGCGAGTCACCAAATGGGGGGATGCCTTGAACATGGGGTTAACTGATGAACCCGATCATGTGTTGATCATTGATGAATTTGCGATTTTCGCCAATGATGCCAAGGACAAGGCCAAAAAGGAGTTGGCCGCCCGTGCTCAAAATCTGGTTCAAAACCTCGCACTCGGTGCGCGGGCGACCGGAATTCATTTGGTGATCTGCACTCAATATCCCACCAGTGATTTGTTGGGCAACCAACTCCGTCAACAACTGGTTCCGATTGCGGGTTATTTGGAAAGCGATGTGGCCAGTCGAACCGTTCTGGGAGAACCGGGGGCAGAACAATTGCCGGGACAAGGGCGGTTTCTGATTCGTCAACCGCAAGGGTTAGTAGAATTTCAAGGGTTCCTACCCAGAGTTTAAGAGAAAGAAAACCTTGTTTCTTGAAATTGAAAATACCGTTTAATGGGAATTTGACAAGATTCAAAAATATATACGAGGGGAAGATTCAGGGTGCAGATGGGAAAATTCCGCTACAATTCCGAAACAGATCGATGGTTTTTTCAAAGTTCCGATTCGACATTTGATTTTCACTGCGGCGATGCTTTAGAAATTAAAGTCGGGAATCGATATGTTTTTGGACGCCTAGAGTATGATGATACGTGGTATATCATTTTTCCGGATGCCCGTTTTACGCTCCGTAAAAAATGGATCTATCTAGCGAGAGTAGCCTAGAAGCGTTATGTTCTGTTCCGTAACATCGATACAATCTCTTTGGCCTGTAACTCCAACAGGAGGGTCTGCTTTTGAAAAACATTCAAATCCGGATTCTCCTGTTGAGCTTTTAGGTATCCTTCGTACGCTTGAATCATGTGACCCTGATACTTATGGGTGTCAGCAATTCCACAAGCTGCTTTCCACTTGCCAATGTTCACGTCATACGCCGAGTTCCCCTGATACTCATTGACCAGAGTCTGACTGTTCGCAAATGACTCTCGGGCCTCTGTTAAAAGGTGAAGAGCCAATTGCATCTTGGCTTGTCCCAAATAGAAGTGACTGGATGGATGGTTTGGATCGTTTTGCAACGAACGCTCCAAGACGCCAATGGCTTCCAACCATCGCTCCTGTGCCATCAGTGCCCTGGCAAGAGTGACCCGGGCCTCTGAGAGGGGAGCGTACTCAGGATACTGGGGTGCAAGCATTTCCACCGTATCGAAGCATTCGATCGCTTCTTCATACGCTTGTAGTCTAAACAATGCTTGTCCTAAAGCACTCCAAGCTCCAATATCCTCAGGATGCTCACCTACGACTTGTCGAAGGAGTTGTACGTCCTCCTCTAAACGCTGTTGTCTACCTTTTTGCTTCGTGTCATATCTGTGCTGATGCACTCGAATCCGAACCACCGCTTCGGTCCAATCTGTAGGGTTTTCATCTGGCGGAAGCTGGATTTGCTCCCCCAAACGGCCACCCCAATGGATACCGTAGGCCGTAGGAAAAAGACGTATCTCCCGGTCGTGAGTAATCAACTCATCACCAATATGATTCAGACGTATAATGCGAAGGAAACTCTTCTGGGCTTCATCGTGAAACAGCCCGACCACTTCCCGAATGACTTCTACGTCTTCTTGACTCACTGTCTCATCTGCATCAAGAAACAACACCCAATCGGAAGTCAGATGCGAAAGGCCCACATTGCGTGCGGCACTCAAGTCGTCTTTCCAGTTTACCTCGACCACCTGCGCGCCCAGTTGCACGACGTGCCTCATAATGTCGTTCGGACATCCGGCATCGACCACGATGACCTCGTCGACGCTTGCCATCAGCTGCTGGACCATCTCAGCCAACAGGTCACCTTCGCCTCTTGCCAGGATACAAGCAGCCACGGATACGGGGGGTACGGCGAGTAGGTCATTCAACCACTTTGGGATTGCTTCCTGCCACTTGGTTTGTGCGCGCATTTCGGCACTCTGTTCCAACTTCCAATGTGGATCAAGCAAGGATGCGCGACAATACGCTTTGTAGGCCGAACCCAAAAGACCGAGCCCTTCAAGACTCACACCAAGATGCTTCCATGCCTGTACATTCAATTTTGATTGTAGTAATAGCTGTACAGCTATTCTCTGATTCCCCCGGAGTTCGTCGTGGTCCGGACCATCCGATCGGGTATTGAAGTCTCCCGACTCATCTTTCTTATCAACATTCATTGTCATGTAACTCTCTCCTATGCAATAGCCACACCGACACATGGAATCTTCTGAACACTGTGAAGTACTCATCGCGCAGCGATCACATTAAGTACCCAATTGGCAACATAGTACTCATATCCACCATGTCCCGTATCCATCCCACCCTTGTAGGGCAAGCGGATCCTTCGGACTGTTAGGCTCCGTCCACTGAAAAGAGACGGTAAAAAAGGGGCAGTTTAACTGCCCCTTTTTTACATTTCACATGTTCGCTGACGAACCTAGCACTTGAAAATCGATTACCAATTGATGCTGCCGATTTGCGGGCCCGAAGTACTCGGCTTATTTTTACCGATGTAGACTTGGTACGAAGTCGGGTTGCCGGCATTACCGGTTGCACTACCACTGAACAACGAAACAGTTTGGTTACTCGTAGCCGGAGATGCAGTATAAACGTAGCCATTCGTGCTGCCACCACCGTAGTACGTTACGCCACCCGCTTGAAGGGTCAGCTTAATGACACCATTCGCATCCGTATAGGCGTTCAGCGTTTGCCCGCCAGTCCAGCTACCTACGCCACTGATATTTACGCTGCTATATCCCATAGCTCCATTCAAACTTGCAGTACCCAACGGAATCGGAGTCGGCTCTGGTACTACCGAGTTACCGCCGTCCGCCTCATTCATCTGTAAGGAGACTCCGTTGATTTGCGTTACCCACAAGTCGGATAAATGGGCTGCCGTTCCTAAATTAATCGTCGCGTCCGTGTTAGGCACTGCGTTACCTTCAGCATCTTCAACGGTGAAGGACAAGGTGCCATACTGACCAGGTGCGATAGACAGGCTGGCCGGTGCCGCATTTTTAGCCTGTACGCCGCCACTGACATTCGTGCCCCAGTTCACTGTTGCCGTCGCCTTCGTGTTGTTACTCGACGTCACTGTAAGTGTTTGGCTCACAGCCTTCTTATCAATCAAGCCCACAGCAACGACGCCAAATGCACCGTGTTTTTCATCGCCCCACCAATTGTCAGCCGAACCACCTAAGGCAACGGTATTCGGATTGGTAACCGTACCAATTTCGGTACCATTGACGTAGATGGAATATGTGTCGGTGGAAACATATTGTACTCGAACCGTCGCACTGGCAGGACCTTCACCATAACCGGTAACTGTTGTAACACCATTATTGGTTTGGGTTACAGGGGTGCCGAGCACATACCAGTATCCTGCGCTATCACCCGTAAGTGCGGAACTACCAGCTACAGCGCTTTGACCCGAACCTGTCACCGCTGTGGCACTACCGACCGGAATGTAATTATTAGCTGTTCCATTCTTCGGCGTTTGGACATAGATTGCCTGAACGCCGCCGCGACTTGCACTCAATGTAAAGGTCTCATTCAAGTTGCTGTTATACAACGCGTCCTTACCGCTGAACCCAGCGAAACGAACAACGGACATGTCGGACAGGAGGCTAGAAGCACTCATGTTGCTGTAGCTCGGTTCCGATGTTCCTTGAAGAGTATTTACGGACTGAACATCATAGTGTACACGTCCGTATTGTCCATTGATACCAATGGCATCCATCTGTGTACCCGTATGCCAGCTGAGTAGTACCGCCGGGTTGGCTGCACCCGTATTAGTGGTACCCATCAGCGAAGCATTGACAGTTCCGCCGCTCACACCGTACAAGTAGTACGCAGCATGGTCGCCGTTGCTATGCGCAGTAACTTGGAACGAGAAGTTACCAGCCGAGTCAGTTGTTACAACTTGACCGTATTGGCTCGGATTACTTGCGTTCACTAGGTTAGCTGCATCGGTGTTCGGGAAGCCTACCCAGCTGCCATTAGCCATATAGTAGCCATCCGAACTACCCGTGTTGGAGTTCCAGCTTGAACCAACATCCTGGTTAACAAGTAGGATTTGTTGGTTCGCAACGACGTTGCCTGCAGCATCTTCGGCCGTTCCAGAAATAGTGACTGTATTGTTGGTGTATGCATCAAACGCACTGGTATTACTTGTAGCTTGCGCGTAGTACCCAGAAACGTTGAGGCTATGCACCTTGCTTGCCAATCCGGCAGTAGCCCAGTTAATGGTGATACTCTGGCTGCTATAGTTGTTGGTCGATGCGGAAACCGAAGCTGAACCGTTTTGGGTTGCATTCACATATACCGTTGCTTGACCATTGGAATCGGTATAGGCGGAATATGTGGTATTGCTCCCGCTGGTCGCGATCTGGCCACCCGTTGAATTTGAGAAGAACGCAGTTCCTCCCGCGGCCTGAGCTAGGGTAAACGTTACAAGAACACCAGATTGTACTTGCCCATTCAGCTCAGGCAAGGTAACCGTGACCGGCACAACACCAGAGGTACTATCAGATGTCAATTGCGCGTCGTAACCGTTAGCAGGGGACAGACCCAATTCATTGTTCGGGACGAACTCTAGGTAGGTCTTTGCAGTCTTCACCACTTGATTAGACCCTTGTGCATACGGGGCATCAAACCACAAGGTGTAGTTACTGGACGTTCCACTGTTGCTTGTGATCGTCACCGTTGCAGTACCATTAGAATCAGTGAATGCCGTGAAGTCATAGGTGGTGCGGTTGCTGTTGGTGGTTTCCGTTGTGGATACCAACGCAGTCCCATTTTGGCTAACCGTCGGAGCACCATTCGAAGATTTAATCTTCAAGGTCAGACCGGTGTTAGCAACAGGATTGCCGCTTGCATCGGTCAAGGTTGTGGATGCAGTCATGCTGTTACCAAACGATACAGCCGGCGAAGCCTTGGTGGCTTTCCCTACAGCATTGTTGGTAATGGTGACTGGGCTCAGGTTAGCGCCTTGAGTGCTGGTTTGCGGCGCCTGCATCGTCCAGCCATTGCCGTTCCAGGTTGCATTCACGCCGGCTGCTTGAAGCAGAGCGTCGATGTAGTAAATCGGCATGTATTGGGTCTTGATTTTGCCGCCAGACGCCGGGTCGCCTTCAACCATGGTGTCGACTTTTTTCACCAAAGTGCCATTCACGTAGATGCTGGCATTACCGGTGCCGACCTGGATGTTGCTGAAGTCCGGTTGTACACCGTTCGGGGTTTGGACAATCAAAGCATTACCCGTCCAGGTGGCGGTATAACCTAGAGCTTTTAGAGCTTGCTCTACGTAGTAGACGGGCATAAACGTGGTCATGGTACCGGATTGTTGCGCTGCGAAACCATCTGGCTTAGCGGAATAGCTGCCAGCGGTGATGGACTTTTGACTCCAAGTGACACTGGACGTCGATGCAAAGGCCACCGGAATCAACGTTCCGAGCGCCAGCGTTGCTGCAGTAACAGCTGTAAGCGTACGTTTCAAGTCTTC
>NZ_JAJFNK010000086.1 GCF_021739485.1 Alicyclobacillus tolerans | reverse complement strand
GAATCCAGACGGAATTTTTATGATTTTGCATATATATGCAGGTTAACGCGGTGTTGTCTTGCATCGTTAAAGGGCAGGTTAATTCCATAACAGTTCAGTTAAAAGTTCTAACATTTTTAACAGGACGTAACTCTTATCGCCTGTTATGCTGAATTAAATTGATTATTTGATCAAAACCAAAACAGCTTGCTTAGAGGGGGATTACTTTGAAGTGGAGATATTTTTTTCTGTCTTTATTATTACTGTCCTTGATTGCCAATGCCATCTTCATTCCGAGGTATTTTAACCTTCACAGTTCATCCCGCAAAGTTACACCTGAAATTTTGGGTTTGGTTCACAATGCGAATCTGAGTCTGCAAAAGTACAACAAGACGCATTCTTCGAGTGCTTTGGACCATGCTGTGATGAACCTCTTGAGTGCATCAGGGCAACTTCAGCAGTACGGTATTACCGCAAACGATGGTATAGCGGGCAAATTTGGCTTAATGCTTGGAAACCTAGGTGGAGAACTCGTGCAGAAGCGGAACGTCCAGAGAGATTCCCAAATCGTCGACCAAATTGACAGTCAAATTCCTAGTACACTTCTCAACCAGGGTAGAATCAATCAGGCAAACTTTGATAATCGTGTTGAAATGATTTTGAAGCAGTTTCCACCTGCGCAATACCATCTGTACTAACGTTGTGATGCTCCGTTGTTGCGTTAACGGGGGCATTAACGACACAAGAATGTCCAACGTAAAATGCATAAATATGAAAAACGCGGTATGGAGGAACGCCTTTCTGTAATTTTTACTTACGGAAAACATACGGATCCGGACGGGAACCGATGGAAAGTATTTGTGGTCATTGACCAAGAAAAAGGTGCGTGTTGCGCTGGCTAGCTCTAGTGAATGTGGGGGCTTCGAACACACGCTTTCCCTGTCAAAGTATGGTCTCAAAATACCTCTAAAATTGAAACTAAAGGTCTATCCTCTGGTATTTCCCTTCCAAGTGATACCACCATCCGTACTGTACGAAACCTGATTATATTTTTTGCTTCTCGTTTCATAGATCATCCATGCGATCTTTGGGGTGTCGAAAACAAATTGATTAATCCATCGTATTTTGGGAGGCAACTACATCTTCTTTTGAATCCATTTATGTCCCCCGTCACCACTCGTCCATAAGGCATTTCCGAAGGTGATGTAACTAAAATGTGGATTGACAACTCCCCAGTTCAATGCGTATTCATAAGGATTACCAGGCGGTAATTGGGTCTTCCAAGAACTCAGTAAGTGCCAAGCCTTCGAATTCACTTCTAGTCGATACAGTGCAAATATGTTGTTTGGCGAACCGATCCTTCTGAATTTGGCTAACAATAGCATGAAATCTGTACCAGGCTCTCTAACTGGCCATGACATGCGAACAGCCCACGATGAAGTCAAACCTTTTGGATGGGAGAGAGATTGAGGATACCACTTGACTCCTCCATCGGTTGTATAGTACAGGTCTGCCCGGCTTGATTGATCACTGCTAAGAATAATCCAACCTTGTTCGCTATTTGCAAACACCGGCATAGACTTCCTCGATCCCGTAGGCAATTCGCCGGATGGAGCAGGATAAAATTAATCCGCAGAAGAAATTAACTTCCAATGAACTCCCCCATCTGTGGTTGCGTACAACCATGTAGGCTCAGACGATGCAGCCATTCCGTCATTCGCCAAAGCCCAACCTAATTGCGAGTTTAGAAAGCGGTAATGCACAGCCATATGAGAAAATGGGAGTGTACGATTGAATATTCCGTTTGTCCCCACTAGCGTTGCATACATGTCGAAAACACTATGTACAAAATAATAAAAGCCTCCTAATGTAGAGAGTATGGCCCAAGTTATCCATCGACTCTTCTACAAAAGGAGACCACCCATGGGTAACTTATCGCGAAACCAGGTATTATGTCAATGCTTGAACCTCGTGCCAACGGACGAGATTCCCTACGAATCACTGTCCTCGTTGGATCACGGCATGAAAAAATTGTCCACAGTCTCTTTAATTAGGACGTTTGTCGCTACACAAATCAAGGGATGGCGTTCGTACAGAGAGATCGAAGAAGGTCTACGGGCGAACCGAGTGCTTCGTGAGCATCTGGATATTGCAGAAGGTATTAGTGGGTCTCAACTCAGTCGTCGAGTGAATCAGTTACCTCCGGTTTTACTTCAAGATTTGTTCGTTCGGATTGTGAGCAAACTGCACAATCTAACAAGGAACGGCCAAGGGGTCAGTAAGGAAATCGGACGACTGAATATAGTAGATTCTACGAGTCTTTCTTTACCATCTGCTCTCAGCCCATGGGCCTACGCGTCCAAGAATTTAACCAGTGTGAAAATCCACACTAGATTAGTCGTTGCCGAACCTCAAATAACGTTTCCAGACAAGGTAGTACCGTCTACGGGGAAAGTAAGCGATGTTCGAGGAGCCGATGAATTAGTTGTTGAGGACAATGCCACGTATGTCATGGACAGAGGGTATGTTTCCTACAAGAGAATGGATCGTTGGATAGAGGCTGGTGTAGACTTTGTAATCCGAATTCAAGAAAAACACCAGGCAAATATACTAGAAGAACGGCCAATTCCGGAAGGAAGCAATATTCTACGCGATGCCGAAGTCAGGATGGGTAGCGCGTTTATCCAGATGGCATGCCCTGTTAGACTGGTTGAATTTCAGGATGAAACAGGTAAAAAGTATCGAGTACTGACAACTCGCCGTGATTTAAGTGCAGTGGAAATATCGGAAATTTATCGTCATCGTTGGCTCATTGAAATTTTCTTTAAATGGGTCAAGCAACACCTTCGAATGGTGAAACTTCAGAGCACCAAACCACAAGGGGTTTGGAATCAGATCTTCTTGGCGCTAATCGCGTATGGAATTACATTACTGCTGAAGTTAATGACAAAAACGAAAAAAACGCAGTGGGAGATGTTCATTCTATTGCGAACGTACGCCGAACGAGCATGGAGTACCTTCTGGAAAGCACTCCGTCGACCACCGAGCAGGACGTCAAGAGGTCGACAAAAGGTCGATGAGCAGTCTACCCGATCATCCAGACAGGGCGCAATCTGTGGGGTAGCCATTATTCGGTAAGCATACTGAAGCACGATGATATGATAACAATACCAATTATTGGATAACTTGGCCTGCGATTAAGGAATCCTTGATTTCTTAGTCTGAGGCACATGTCAGCCTATCAAACAACTCAACGAATACGAGCCAAACAGGTGACTCAACTACGGCTATCCATAATACAAACCCTGCTTCATCAATCGTCAGTTCGGAGCCGCAAATCACTTCCGTAGATATGGTTTCTCAAAAAGATGGCTGGGCGACTGGGCATGTGGATGGTCAGATAGCCCTATGGAGGTCCCACTATAACGGCATAGTCTGGGCACGCGTTTCACTGCCGTTTAAGGCCATAACGGTTGACCAAAGTGGGTTTACCATGTCCCCGCTTGGGATGACTGATTTATTTTTAGCCAAATTATCGACGTCTGGGATTCAAACTTACAAGACGATAAATAGTGGCAAGAGTTGGTCCATGCTCGGGCAAATCCATACAAATGATACAAGGATCTCGTTTTTTCACTTCATCAATTCATCAGAAGGATGGATGGTGACAGACAATGGGGTCGCCGCCCATCAAGCCGACTATCACCTCTTTCATACCACAAACGGAGGAGAAACTTGGAATTTGATCGCTCAGTCAAATGCGAACAAATCATTGGGTTCGGTACCGGGATACGGGGACGCTGTTTTTTCGTTCGGTCCCGATGGGATTGGGTGGATGAGTGGCCAAGGTGAAATTGCAGGCAAAGGATTCCTCATGCGCAGCGCAGATGGGGGTAAGTCGTGGAGTTCCGTATCCGTCCCTGTTCCAAAGGCAGATGCTAGCACGCTTATCACAACCTCCAAACCCGTTTATAGTAACGGGAACGTATCGATTGTCGTTCAATATCAAGGGAAAAATCAAAACTCGACCGTCGTTTTACAGCTCAACAGTCAAGGACAGGTTGTCAGTACTTCCACCCCGCTTCAGACTGACACACCGGTGTTAACAGACTTTGTGACTCCTTCAGATGGATGGGCGACTACTGCGCCATGGGCACCCAACAACCCACAGTTATATCGGACGGTTAACGGAGGACAAAGTTGGCAAGCATTATCGGAAAACAAGGAGATGTTGGGAGGCAATCCAGACATTCATTTTGTCACACCCACGGTAGGTTTTTGCTTTGACCTTAATCAAAACACGGGTCAATCGACGCTTTGGAGGACAACCAATGGAGGTTTAACGTGGCAACCGACCTTCATGAAAATCTATGCCAAGGGTGGACCCACTCCCCCTGGGCAAAATCCACCTCCACCGCCCCCACAATTTTCCCCCCAGGAGATTGATTTCGTCTCCGACAAGATTGGGTATCTGAGTGGGAATTATGGAAACGGTGTAACGAACGTTGGGCGTGTATACAAAACCGTAGATAGTGGTCGGCATTGGACGGAAATCTACCATGGGGGTCGTGGAATTTCTGCCATTGACGCGCTCGGGAACGTTTTGTGGATTGACGTGATTCAATCCCAAATCTCTCTCGTAAAAGGTACCTTGATGTTTTCAAAGGATGGCGGAAGGAATTTTAGCAACCTCGGACCGCAGGCGATAAGGAGCCTTGACTTCGTCTCCCCAAGTGACGGTTGGGCAGTATCAGAGTCAAATTCCTTCAATAACACACTGCTTTCTACCAGTGACGGAGGACAAACCTGGAAAGTCCAATCGCTGCCCCCACTTGAAAGTAACGGTGGCAAGGTAAACGGTTCGGCAGCAGGAGGTTCCTCGACTTCGATTTCGTTTGCCAATCCCTTCAGTGGCATATTGCTTCAAACCGGTGAACCGGGAGCAGGTCAGCAGCCTAAATCACTACTCAATACCACGAACGGCGGGAAGAGTTGGTCGTGGATTTCATCGGTGGGGATGGATGGGAACGCAGGCCCGCACCAATTGTCGTCTGGAGGATATGCCAACGGAATTGACGTGGTTCCAAAGCATCCGTCTGAGGCGTATATCTGGGAAAGTCGCGGTCCACTACTCTTTACTCCCGACGGGGGAAAGTCTTGGGAGTCTTCTAAATTAACGAAACCAGACCTTTTAGAAGTGAGTTGGGTGTCAATGTTGAATTCGAACGACGGATATGCGCTTGTTCACGACATGATGCCAGGTCACTTTGGGTTCATCTTGGAGAGGACTGTGGATGGAATGAATTCATGGACGAACGTACATCAATGGCCGTAAGCCTTGACAAGTCTTGGTACAGGGTAACATGGCGTTTTAGTGGTGGCAGGACCGTCCGCAAGTCTTCTCAAGTCGGCTCTGGCTTTTGAAACTATAAAATAGGCGAGAACCTTGTATTTCTTCGTGTTAGATATTGTGGTGTGGTTCATAATGTGATGGTTAATCTTACCCATATGCTTTCAGCAAAAACACGAAGCCTTTCTATCTTATTCGGATTGGGTGCTCTAACTACCTGTGAATCATTTTCCCTCTACGATTGGACTGGAATGTTCGATTTTCCAGCCAGTCTTGGATTTGTCCTTCGGCGAACCACCTGTCTTAGTTGTACCGACATCAATACTTGCGATGAACGTAGTTGCAGATGCCGTCAATGTCATTCCATTCGCTATCCCCACGTCGAACACATCGTGCGGTAATGTGCTCGTCTCAGTAAATAATTTGCGGTAAAGTGTACGGCGTGCGATCGTACGCCGTACACTTTACCGCTGTTTACCTTATAAAAACCCTTGCCAGTAAAAGATTTTACGCAGTCCACCTTTTCCCTTTTTGTTCCACAGGTCGCTTTGCGGTAATGTGTTCACCCGAAGTAAAAAAGCTGCGGTAATGTGTTTTAACATTTGAATATGGTGCGACTGTTACTACCACGCTATTTTGTCAGAAGGTTGACGGTGTCTGATGTCCAGATTCTGACGAGTGCCATGTCCGAGTCAAGTGATCGCTCCACTTTGACTTGCCAGACTGACGAGGCCAAATTGTCCAATTTCAGGTGCCCTAGTTAACATAAGTGCCAATGACGACGCAAATTGTCCGTTCAGGGTATTCTTGGGGAAGCATTGAACATTGATGCCCGACTTGTCGAGGGGATTATTTCCTTTTTATGAACGATATCTGGAATCGCACAACAGCGATTGCAACTACTTGTGAACCAACGTCCCATCCCTGTTATGGATATTTATGCAGTCTGCATATGGCTTTCTTATTGCACATTAGCCCCCGTTGACAGAACGTTCGGCTCAATTTAACATGATCTATCACGACTTCCATCTTCTTCGGGGGGTGAGCTACCTCTCAAGTATTTGAACCTCGTTCCTTTTAGTTTGTGCTCGTTTTCGAAAAAATATCAACCTCGTCGTGCTGTGGCGGGAATAGACAAACGCGTTCATGTTTTGGTTATACCATTTCCTACGCATGGGATGGAATCCTGAAAGGCACCTACCCTAGAATCCCGGTTTAGACCGTTCCTTCACCACTCCCTAAATAATGCAGCAGTAAAGCCGTAGACTTAAAGACAAGGTGGTCAACTTTAAACGGCTAAATCGTCCACAAGTAACCCAATGCAGTCACCACGGTTATACCCGCTGCATTCCACGTACAATCTCGCTTGACATCAATCTGTGTAGGCGATGTAAGGATACTCATTATCTGTGTCGACACACTATAAAACGAGCATAGGATAGTTCTGAACCGCGGTGCGGGACAATTGAGGGAATCAAAAATTCATTTGGCTTTTAAGCTCAAAAAATGCGATATGTAGCCCAATAAAGTTTGTTCACAGACCCAGGTTCGTAGTTTGAAAATCTAAAAGAGGAGATGTGCATATTTTGGCCTGTATGTGTTACGAATATTGGTCACAAGCTCCAACTAGCGTTTGGGTTGGTTATGGGTACGTAACGTCCGGGGGATTAGTGAGAGCCGTGCAGGAGATGGTTGACTATGCTGGCTTTAGTGTCGGTCCAAACGGATTCGACGGACAATATGGACCAGATACGGAGAATGCTATCAAGGAGTGGCAAACCGCTAACGGGCTAAGTGCCGATGGTATTGTTGGATCGCAAACTTGGAATTCATTTGAAAATTACCTCCATGCAGGTAATAGTGATAGCGAAATGCAACAATATAGCTGGTATTACAATGGATCAAGCCCATTATTATTTGAATACTGGTTTAACGCTGGAACTAATACAAATGCTGGAGAATGGTCATATCCTAATGAGAATTCACTAGATTCATGTCAATATTGGATGGATGATCAAGAGAATCCAGTTAGTCCAGGGTGTGTTTAATATACTACCTGAAAATGTAGATTAGCTAGTCGTGATCAACCACCTGTCTGGACAGGTGGTTGATCAGTTACGTTAATCATGAGTTTTAACTTAAATAGTGATGTCCATCGATTAGAGAATTAATAATCTTCCAGGCATTTGTGTCCTCTTCTGCGGTAATGGAATCGGCATAACTTCGTTGGCTTGTAACATTATAATAAATCCCTTCAACTACAAAGCTGTACTGATGTACGACGTCCTTCTGTGGTATCGCCACTTGAACATCCACACCGTGGAAGTTCACTGTTCTAATTTCTTGAGGGGAGATAGCTGAGCGTAGCAGTTGTCCATTGCTATCTGGGATTTCAGAGACCGTGAACCATGTTTTCGCCTTTCCCGTTTCGAAAGTCACAGTCTGCCCATTACCACTAAATTTCATTTGTCCCTTTGTCTCGTATAAATGAACCGTATATGGTGGTAGTCCTGATGGGACGTAAGTTGGTTCTTTGATTTTAAACGTTGCATGCTCAAGCACACCAGCCAGTCCTGAATACACATGCTCAGTCTCCAAGTTTTTGGACCCTTCAGAGCCCTGCAAAATCGAAGTCTGAGTTCCATTTTGAGGGGATATAGTCTGAACAGCCCCCATTGTTCTCACGGTGTGCAACAAAACAGTTTTGCCTGGGTTCGTTCCGATAAGAAATATAGCCGCGCCAGCTAACAGACCTGCGATGGTGCTTTCTAGGACTGCTCTCGTATATTTTCGTGGGCGATGACGGCGTCCGATTGCCTGACCAGTAGAACGTATACGTTCCAATATGCGCTCTTCAGCTTCTGCACTCATGTAAAAATTCTGGGCATTTTTTAATTGAGTAATTAAGGTCTTTTCATCCATCCATTCCATTTTCCAAGAAACCTCCACTCTCTTGAATTAGCAACTCTTGGGCCGCTTTAATCGCACGATGAAAGGTCACGTTTACTTTTGTTGTTGTCCAGCCTAAAATTCGTGCGGTTTCCTTGCTTGATAAATCATGAACACCGCGTAATACTATAACTTCTCGAAATCTAGGATTAAGATTACCCAACACATTTAAGACAAACTTGGTGGTCTCGGTCAGTTCGACGACTTGTTCTGGTGTTTTTGCGTTTGAAGCCACATTGACCAACTTACTTTCCTTAACGAATTGAACAATGGGTCTTTTCTTCCGTTGATAGTCAATTGCAACATTGCGTGCAATTGAAAATAGCCACGTTCTTACGTTTGAGTCTCCTTGGAATCCCCTTAAGCCCTTTAAAGCTTTGATAAAGGTTTCCTGAACCAAATCCTCCACGTCAAAGGTTCGAGTGTAATAAATTAGAAATTTGTATACATCATGACGATAGGCAATAAATAGTTCCTCAATGTTCGTATCCAGCGGATACACCTCGCTTTAAGTGCACAGTCCCTTATATGACGTTTTAAGGGAGAATTTTATTACTACGTACAGAACAGACGTCATGTTGTATGGGCGACAGTTACTGATTATTATTTTACGGGACGCTAACACATGTAAAAGTACGGTACTATGGAGGGCAACTCAAGTAGAAAAATTTAGTTGTGATAGGAGAGTGTTCCATAACGCAGAACAGGCACACCTGCCGTCTTGTATTGGGTTGTGCCAAGACTCTTATACGAATTTGCGGTTTAATCTTGTCATCAATTGTAACGTCTCGTTATTCAACTGTTAACTGTGGTCGGATCGAGTAGGAGGGAGCGGCTAGCCCCCGACCTCTCATACCAATGGGAGCAGCACTTGGGCTAAAGATTAGTTGTTTGTAGTGAACATGGGAACCAATGCTATCGTCCCAAAACGGGATGGACAGCTACGTTGATGTGAAAGTGTTGGGGCGGAGGAACCGTAGTAGTCGGCGATGGGGAAAGCCTATTACATGGCGAAGGGTTCCAGTTCAAGGTGAACATTGTTAGATGGTTTCACACCCTGGGTCTGCTCAAACTCAACGCATGCCATCCTCGCCTTGGCGAGATGAGGTACTCGCCAACCAC
This sequence comes from Alicyclobacillus tolerans, assembly GCF_021739485.1. Lineage (GTDB taxonomy): Bacteria > Bacillota > Bacilli > Alicyclobacillales > Alicyclobacillaceae > Alicyclobacillus_K > Alicyclobacillus_K tolerans_A. Next base: position 2,639 of record NZ_JAJFNK010000086.1, on the reverse strand, counting down.
CTCAGTTGGTGGCTTCAATATATAGCGCCTCATGGCGCACTAAACACTTCTCTCGATAACGTCATAAGGCACTGCGAATTTCACCGTATATTCATACACATCAAGCGCTACGTCTCTTGCCTTACAGGGACGACGAAAACCGCTGCCTCATGGCTTTGTATCAATCTCGAAGTGTGAAGATGAACTCCTCAATTTCCATGCCACGAGCATTTGCAAACCCGCTGTCTTCATCGAGAATGAAAAATCCACATTTTTCGAGAACGCGACGCGACCCGATATTGTCTTTTGCAGCGCGAGCGTGGAGCGGGCGTACTGTGTCCAAAGATAGAAACTGCTTAAGCGCTTCTGTTGCAATGCCCTTGCCCCAGTGCGCACGGTCAATCCAGTAGCTTACTTCTCGTTCACCGAACATCTCGAAGCTCGAAATGTGACCCACCACCTCACTCCCGAGCAGGATACACCGATTTATGTTGGCTTCATCGGCATACGAGACCAATGGTCTGAAAACAGATTCCAGTCTGTCGGGTCTTTAGACGTGAATGCTGCCATGTGATTCGCAATGTTATCTCTTTGAAATTGAAAGAATATCGGCAAGTCACTTTCTTCTATGTTTCTAAGCGTAATTCTGTTCATATAGCCACCTCCTTCTTCAATATGCTGGTTGGATCGAGTAGGAGGGGGCGGCTAGCCCCCGACCTCTCACACCACTGTACGTACCGTTCGGTATACAGCGGTTCATGTTGTGAAACGAAGTGCGTCGTATCTTTCAACCAAGCTCACGAGTCCTCGTTCCTGCCAGTATTGAAGACCGAGGGCTTTGCTGACTTGAGGGGTGTTCGAGAGGCGCCAAGAAGCTTTTCGTGATGCACTGATACGGCTGGCCCAATCAAAGGGTATTCCCAGACCAACGAGTTTCCTGCGTTTCGTCTTGGGCTCCTTCCATTGTTTCAGCATACACATTCTCAGCCTTCGTCGTATCCATTGGTCGAGTTCTTTGAAAGTGCTTCTCCATTCAGAGTGCCGGTAGTACCCACTCCATCCCCGTAAGTACTTGTTGAGAGCATCGATCCGCGATGCCATCGACTGGCCGCGGTTGCGTTTCGTGAGCTCTCGAACCTTGTCCTTAAACCGCTTCAGTGACTTCGGTGCCACTCTTATCTTTGGTTCTGGATGGTATGTGAACGTAAACCCAAGGAACTTGCGCTTCCATGGGCGGTCGACCGCACTCTTCTCTCGGTTTACCCTGAGTTTGAGCCGCTTTTCCACAAATTCAGTAATGCTCTTCATGACCCGTTCTCCGGCCCGGCGACTACGCACATAGACGTTGTTGTCATCAGCATACCTGACGAATCGATGACCTCGTTGCATCAGCTCTTTGTCCAAGTCATCCAGCATGATATTCGCGAGAAGAGGACTCAGCGGCCCGCCCTGCGGGACTCCCTCTTCCGAGATCACACGCAGTCCGCCAATCATAGCGCCAGCTTGTAGATATGCTCGTATCAGTTTGAGGAGTCGTTTGTCACTGACCTTCCGCGCCACACGTGCCATGAGCATGTCGTGGTGGACGCGGTCGAAGAACTTCTCTAGGTCCATATCCACTACCCATCGATATCCCTGAGCCATATAGTTCCGGGCTTGTTTGATGGCGTCGTGTGCACTGTATCCTGGGCGGAATCCATAACTATACGGAGAGAATTCAGGGTCAAAGATAGGCATCAGAATTTGCTGAATGGCCTGCTGGATGAGCCGATCGAGCACTGTGGGGATTCCTAATAAACGAACCCCGCCTCCGTCTGGTTTCGGTATCTCGACTCGACGTACGGGCATTGGTCGATAGGTTCCCTCAAGGAGTTCTTCTCGGATGCCGTCCCAGTGTTCCATCAGGAATTGTCGAAGATACTTTATCTCCATGCCGTCGACACCGGCTGCCCCTTTGTTTTTCTCCACCCTGTGGAGGGCCCCAAGCAAGTTTCTCCGCTCTACTATCCATTCCATCAGGTTGATACAATCGACTTCGCGGGTTGATTCATTGGGTCGTGCCGGAGAGAAACTCGGCACTTCCTCAGCCTCCCGTGGATTCACCACCTTCTTCTGAGGAGAGCTCCCTAATGGGATTTTCAGCTGTCTTTGCTTCTCACTCGAACTTGCCATGAACAGCCCTCACAATCATGTTCGGTCCTTCCCTACTCAGTCATCTCTGCGCAGGTACTATGACCTCTGCTGACTTCTGCCCTTCAGCACCGTCTCTCGACGGTGGTTACCAGACTTGCTGGCTTGGGGCAGACCTCCCCGGGTAAGAACGTTGTCTTTCTCTCCATATACCCGCCCCATCTACTCTCGACAGCCTTCGGTAGCATGGGCTTTGTCTTGCTACGCAGACTCACCCAACTGTCGCTAGCCTCACATGAGGTTTGTGTTCCTCGGGCCGGAGATTTGCCGCCGCCTTCCTTTAGATTCCACCTCACGGTGGACACCCTTGGCTTAAGCTAATGGCTACTGCTACCTCCACCATTCCGGACTTTCACCGTATAGACAACGCCCATGCCGGGCGCACGTAGCTCAGGCACCTTGCGGTGCCCTCGCCCCCTCAGAACCGTACGTGACGTAGGGTAGACCGCCGACGAGGTACTAAAGAGAAG
>NZ_JAJFNK010000085.1 GCF_021739485.1 Alicyclobacillus tolerans | reverse complement strand
GCAACTGCTGGGATCGCTGATTTTGTGCCCGTCATTCGCTGTACATTCTGTATAACAGCGTGGTTCAGCACCCCCTACTTATACTGTCACTTGTAGCAAACGGATATTTATACCGACAAAACATGAAGACAAGTCACTATGTAGAGTCAGCCGTTAGAAATGCCACATTGTCGCTGAAAACTGCGGCAACCATGGAGATCATACCGAATGTACCTAACAACTCTACGCAGGTTCGAGGAATGCAAGTTGCTCAAGCCGCATCCTATCTATCGAGTGCCGCACCATTCCTTGACGAGATGGGAATTCATCATATGCAGGGCATAGGAACGGTGCTATCACTTTATTCGTTCCCGTTAATGTACCCACAGACGAGAAATGTGAACGCAAGCCAAATGTTGAAACTGGTTCAATATGCGTACTCACAACTCAATGCTTGCTTTCCAAGCGGACCAACTGGCAAATTGGACTTCGGTAAATTACAGACTGCAATCAATAACATTTATCAAAAGATGCCCGCCAAGGTTAAGCAAAGTTATTATAATGCCAAGTCCTCATAACTCCTGATCATTCTGTCGCATAAGGGGGCTTGTTTCGAAGAAGGATTTGCTCTTATCCGTACATAAATATACGTTAAGGGATTTTCTGGATTATGGCGTTAGCGGGCAGCATTCTTGAAGACAAACACAATTCAGGACGGTTAATTCACAGTATGAATTTCGGTACGTTGAACTTCAACTTGAATACTCTTTACCTCACTCCTCCGCCTGTAACTCACATCTCCATAGAGTTTCTAAGAAAATTACCCTAATTGTTATTTACAATGAAACAAACCCCAGTTTTTACAGTCTATTGTGGTGAATGGCGATGAAGGGGGGCTACCTTCAATGGAACTGGATGAACCAATCGCCGAATGGTTCGAAACCTATAGAGATGAACTGTACCGTCATGCACTTTTTGTGCTAAGAAATTCACAGGATGCTGAAGATGCTGTTGCAGAAACCTTTATTCGAGCCATTCGACACTATGATTCGTTTCAAGAACGGTCATCTGGTCGTACATGGCTCTGGGCAATCCTGCGTAACCATCTTGCAGATGTACAAAGACGGCAAAAGATACGTCACGACCGTGAATTATCTATAGATTTATCTTCAGTAAGTGCGAGTCCTGCGTTGGACACCGTGTTCTGGGAGGAATTATTAGATAAGCTCAAATTCCAGCAACGGCAGGTGTTTTCTCTAAGAGTTTTGCAAGGCTTTGACACTCATGAGACAGCACAGATTCTTGGTTGTACGGATTTAAAAGTTCGTGTAGTTTTGCATCGTGCCAAGAAAACTCTTCAACTTCACATGAAAGATACACAGGGATCAGGAGGGGAAATCCGTGGATAAACTTCATGTTCGTGAATGGTCCCAGATTCGTCTCTCTACGGAACAAGTGGAACGTGTTAAACAGAAAATCGAATCTGGTTATAAAAAAAACCTTTATAAGGAAAAACCTTCGAGTAACATTCGACTCGGTTCCGTTTCTGTTGGCATCGCTGGTCTTGCAGTTTTTATGGTGTTTCTCATTTTGTTTGGTCGTCTATGGATTCCTGTTCATCATCAAGAAGCGACGAATTTCATTCAGCCTGATTATTCTATACTCAAACAAGTACCTGAAGCGCAGGTTTCCTCTGTAAAAGGAGCGATAAGAAATTCAGGAATTAAAAATATGGAACTGCCTACGTGGCTACCCTATAAAGTGAAACAAGCACATGTTCCGAATGGAGCAGTCATTGATCACCATATTACAATCTATTTAGGTAATGCTTCTGAAGCTCTCTCCATTGATGCACGAGCGAGTGGTACGAATTCGACAATTACTATGATGAACAGTCAAACTGCACACCTGCCAGGCGGAACCAAGGCACTATATGGAACAAATGGAATCATATCGGAACTTGCTTGGGTAGAGAATGGTGTATCCTACATCCTCAGTTCAAGTAAACAAGGCAATGTTCCAGACTTGTCAGAGTCGCAATTGATAAGAGTGGCGGAATCATTTAAATGAGTCTTCGATGTATGGGGAGGTCAACTTGATGAAAATGTGGCAGACAGCACTCTGGAGTTTAGCTATTGGATTGTTTATTATGCTCATTGGTCTTGTTTTATATTGGACAATGCACAAACCTAACCTCGAATATTGGTTTATCGGTCTTGGAGCATTGCTCGTGATTGCTGCTGGATTACCGTTCCTTGGCGGCTCGTCTGCCGCCAAGGAGGATATTTTGTACAGACCAAGTTCCTACATGGATGACTACAATCAATCAAGACGGGGGTTCGCCTTGTCTAGATGGACAGTTATCACTTTTCTCATAGGTTTACCGAATTTGATAATTCCACTATTGCTAATCCATTTTTGAGGATTTAATCAATATCTTTGAACGGTACAATTTGCAGGATGCACATAAATTTATGTCTTTCCATCGCTCTATAACTTAGGGGTTAACGACAGAATGATTAGAATCGTAGTACCATAGATCAAAGTCACGAAAAGTTTACGGAGGTATAGCCTATGTTTAGAACATTTCCGATTTAATCCATCTCGTTGGGGGAAGCCCTGCGTGTTGACTACATGAACTTCTGTTTAGGGGCTCCTAACGAGGTGAAAATCAAATGTTAACTTATATACGTTTGTTTAGACGACGAAGCTTTACCTTTATGACAACCGCCGATGCAGTTTCGGTACTTGGTGACCAAATCGGTTGGGTCGCACTTCTCTGGTTTGCAATGGTCACGACCCAACATGCTGGATACATGGGATTGCTCGGTCTTGCATTTGGGTTTCCGGGCGTTCTTCTTGGAGCAATTGTAGGAAGCGTACTTGACCGTGCATATCATAAGAAGGTATTGGTCACTGCGAATGTGTTGCTTGGTATCGTGTTTATGGCAATTCCCCTGCTTTACAAAGTACACGCACTACCAATGTTGGTATTATTTGTACTTGTTCTTGTCGCAGGTTGTTTAACCCCATTCACCAGCGTCGGTTGGATGGTTGTTATCCCGAACCTTGTCACAGAAGATGAGCTGGGTCCTGCCAACTCGATAGTTGAAACGATTTGGAACGGTGCTTCATTACTCGGTCCACTTCTCGGCGGACTGTTGATTGAACGATTTGGCGCAACTGTCGCAGTTTTCGTTGATGGCGTGTCGTTTTGGGTAGCCGCCTTGTGTGTATTTGTTGTAAGAGAACCACAACCACATCTTGAAACCTACCAGTCGGAAGAACCGAGTCAGCGAAGTTGGTTCGTCCACGACACTTGGGATGGCATAAAGACTTTGTACGGTTTAAAAGCGGTTTGGTGGATTAAGCTTGGTGCGGTGGGGTTCAATCTTGCCTACGGTCAGTTGGAAGTATCACTTACCTTATTCACGCACAATGAATTGGCGAGGAGCGCGGTCATTCTCGGAAGTTTTTGGACTATGTATTTCGTGAGTTCACTCATCGGTTCGCTTTTAAGTGGACTAACGTCAAAAGGTAACCGAAGTGGCGTTACTATGGCAATCATGGCGGTCGGATGGGGAATGAGTTTTGTACCTATGCTTTGGGTGCATTCGTTACGGATCACATATATCTCTGTTACTCTGGCAGGGTTCCTCTTTGGAGGTTATCCACCGCTCGCCAGAACAGTAGTTCAAAAATTGGTTCCAAACAAATTTATGGGACGGATTTTAGGCATTCGTGGCTCAATAATCGCTTTGGGTATGCCTGTAGGGTCTTATTTGGGCGGTGCGTTTGGACAGTGGTTCCCTTCATCAAGTGTCATTGGTGCGACAGGTTTCGTGGTGGCTATTCTTGGCTTGCTGTTATTGTCTCGCCGTAGTTTTCGAACAATCTAAATACGTTAAGACAAGGTAGCCTATGGCTACCTTGTTGTACTAAAGGGGGCGTTAGCGACACAAGGGCCAGCGTGTAATAGAGCATATTTATACGCTTGAAAGGATAATAATACGGATTTATGTATATAAAGTACAAGTGATGTCTTGCGCAGACGACTGACCGTTGGCATTGACGGTATAGAATTTTATTTTTACGATTACAAACCCTGGATCCTTCTCATTTTCCCCTCAGTATTATGATTTTATTTTTCAAGGCTGAATGCACGCTTAGAATTGCGGCCTGGCAAACAAGGATTTTGAGTATACAACTTTATTTATCATGATCAGTATCGTGGTCTAGGCTGTCAGAATCAGTGAGAAATCAGTCAAAATGTATAAGAATTGCTTGTAAAAATCTATGAGAAACATGGATATACAGCCCAAAACCTCGGTTTCGGGCTGTTTTTGTATTCTCACAGATTATGATAACTAAATAGGGTGCTTGTGGCGGCAAAACGGAGTTCTACTCTCCGCAAAATACATCCTTCCCTGAGTAAAATAAGTTGGTTCCTACAGCACGGGTGGATTCGGGTCAAAAGCCTGAATTCGCTCGTCTTTTTTAATGCCTGAGAGCGATGGAAGGGGGAAACTTAGAGCAAAAGTTCGGAAGGGAACAAGACGCGAAAAAGCCCGATGTTCTCACTAACAATTTGACCGAGTGCTTGGCTAACTGGTGTTGCAGGACGACCGAGCAGCTTTTCGAAATCGTTACTCTCAACTGCAAGCGTCTCTTCTCGAATGCTTTTTTGGATACCAACTACGATAGGGATAGCAAAATCCGGCACACCAGCAGCTTTCATAATATCGGCGTACGCAGCGTCATCAACCTGTTGCACAGGCACTTCTTTACCCAAAACATTGCCTAGCACGGATGCCAGTTCTTCTTGAGTCAGAAGTTTTCCTGAAAGTTCATAGATCGTATTTTCATGTCCCTTGCCAGACAGTACCGTTGCCGCTGTCTCCGCATAATCCTGACGCGTTGCCCAGCCCACCTTGCCACTTCCGGCTGATGTGACCCAAGGCGCCCCTGCCAAAACAGCTTGAATACTTGGAGTTTCGTTCTCCAAGTACCAGTTGTTGCGCAAGAAGGAGTATGGAATGCCTGTTTTCAAGATCGCTTCTTCGGTAGCCTGGTGCGTGGGAGCGAAAATGTTTTTGCTTTCCGTTGCATTCACGATACTGGTGTACGCGATAAACTTCACTCCAGCACGTTCTGCCGCAGCTACCGCATTCTTATGCTGCCGAGTTCGTGTTTCATTGTCGCCATCTGTAGATACAAGAAGTAATCGCTCCACATCGTTAAAAGCCGAATCCAATGTTTCTGGATAGTCAAAATCTCCATGTCGCACTTCTATTCCTCGTGCCCGCAAGCTTTCTGCCTTTTCTGGACTACGTACACTGACAGCCAGTTGGCTTGCTGAAACAGATTTCAACAACGCCTCCACGATTTTTGATCCCAATTGCCCTGTCGCGCCCGTTACTAATATTTTCATCGATTAGTCCTCCCGGAAGTATTGTCTGTTAATCATTTTTGCGATCAGTCACGTCAGTTCGTTAATTTCTTCTTCAGTCATTTCAGCCTCACGGCTTATCCAAATTGCCAAACACTGTGGCTAAGATTCCCATACCGATAACTCCTGTGTAACAATGTGGCTTTCCGTACATCATCTGCGGCACCCATTGCGTAAAATAGAGGAACAAAATGTTCGTTTCCATAAGGCGGCACGGCAAGGCTGGCATTCGGCGCTAAAGTATCATAGCGATATAATGAGTCAAGCTCCCATTCCATGAGGTGTTTTTCCAACCACTGATCAAATTGAAGAGCCCATTCGTTTATGTCGTTTTCTTGGAATTGGACGGCACGTAGATTGTGAACCGTTCCCCCACTGCCAATAATCAAGACATCTTCCGCTCGCAGTTTCTCCAAAGATTGTCCGATCTTATACTGTTGTTCAGGAGACACGCGAGGATTGACAGACATCGTTATCACCGGAATATCGGCATTCGGATAGAGCGGACGCAAGATGACCCAAGCACCGTGATCGAGTCCACGCGTTGTCTCCACCTCAAATGGGATGCCATTATGCCTGAACAAATCTGCAATTTGCTGTGCAATTTGTTGACTCCCTTTGGCGGGGTATTCTATCTGGTAAAGCGCATCTGGAAATCCGCCAAAATCATAGATCGTGTCGTATTCATTCACTTCACTGACCTTTTGGGTCCCCGAAACCCAGTGTGCAGAAAACAGAACGACGGCTTTCAGTCGCGCCATGGTTTGACCCAATCGACTTAGAAACTGCGTGTAGTCATTGTCTTCAATAGCCAAAAGTGGGGCTCCGTGGGCGATAAAGAGCGATGGCAACATGTTTATACCTCCATGTTCTTTGTTAAATCATCGAGTAACCACTCTCGGAAATCACGCAAATTTTCTTCTGAGACGGTATGCGGTTCTGGATATGTTCGGAACGTGACGTTTGCATCTAATCCTCTGAAGAACTCATCATTTGCCCGCCCCCATTCATAAGGCAACACCTGGTCCATTTCACCGTGTGAAATAAAGACAGACAATTCCTTTACAGGCTTTATGTCGTATTCTTCCTTTACGAAGCCCGGAATGTATCCGCTAAGCGCAACGATTCCTTTGATCCGATTTCCAAGCGTCAAGCTCAGTGTCATGGCTAATATTGCTCCTTGGCTGAAGCCAAGCAAGTACAAACGCTCCAAATCTATTGGGTATTGGTCACATGAAACATTGATGAAATCCGTCAATCGAGTTATCGCCTCATTGAAAACTTCGCGGTGTGGCTTACCATACCCTTGAATAGTAAAGTAAGCGAAACCTGTTCCTTGTGGAATGTAACCTCGGATACTAAAAACGAAGAACGATTGATCTAAACCTTCAACCAGCGAAAGCATATTTCTTTCGTTACTCCCGATACCGTGCATAATAAACAAGGCAGGATATTTCTTTCCCGGTTCAATGTTCTTAGGTTGCCGGAGTTCATATAATGTGTTCAATTCGTTATCAACCTTTCCCTTATGCGAAATGAATTGCATACGCGCCAGGTCCAATCAGTGCAACACCAATAGCAACGGCAATAAGAGCCAAGTTATACTCCAAGCCGTTTTGCGTAATCCAATATCCATTCTTCCCACTTACTGTGAAAATGGCCACCAACATTGTAATTACAATTAATAGTGCCGCAATGGGGAGCCATAAGCCTGCTGCAAAAAGTAATCCTCCGACGAATTCAGCCAGTCCAGCAAATAGCGCCATCAATACTCCGGGTTTGACACCAATTGACTCTAACCATCCACCAGTACCTTTCAGTCCATGACCACCAAACCAACCGAACAATTTCTGTGTTCCATGTCCGGCAAACGTGAGACCTACAATCAAGCGAATGATGAGCAAACCATAGCTCAATATTTTCACCTTCTATAAATTTATTTACTTTATTTTTGTGAGTTGATAGCTCACTTAGATTACAATACATTAGTTTCTTACATTTTGTCAATTGGTGTTATAAAATAAGTTTGGTGGATGGGGGTGTCACTATTGGATGAACTTAACCTTTGTCCAAAGTTTGAAGCAGCCTTTGAATTGTTAGGTAAACGATGGACGGGTCTTATTATTCGGGTCATGCTGTCTAGTAAACGACGTTTCTCTGATATTTCTGCGATGATTCCTCATTTAAGCGACCGAATGCTCATCGAACGACTTAAAGAATTAGAATCTGCTGGTATCGTCGCACGACATGTCTACCCCGAAACACCAGTTCGTGTGGAATATGATCTTACGAAGAAAGGTCATGAACTTGAATCCGTGATGGATCAGGTTCAATGGTGGGCGGATAAATGGATTGAAGCAGAAAATGGATAACGCCCCACTGGGGCATTGGCGTTTTACATAGACCTTTATTACCAAAACAGAGAGAATTCATTCATATTCCGCTGCCCAATAGCACAACAGCTCTGTAGCTAAAATCACTGCACGTTCATGCAAAACAGTTCGTACACTTTAGTTTATGAAACTGTTTCCCGTGACAATAAACTCAACAACATTTTCAAGGCTTCTACAATTGAACAGTCAGGATTCTTATTTCCTTTGAATGTTAATTTACACGTCTTGGAACACACCGATACGACTGCGGTATCTCCAATTCATAAATTAATGCATAAATAATGCGCTGTCGGTAATCATAGGCGATGGAAACGAAACATTCTTGAGCATTTGTATATGAAACAACGTGTTCATCTGCTTAGAACAAAATAGCTTACCACCAAGGTGATGTAACGTTGCGGAGCAAACGAGACAATGGTAATAGAAGGGCTACACATCATAATGCAGCAATTCTGTCCTTACAATCGCTAACAGAAATTCTTGTCCGCATAGATGATGCGGAGATCATCAAACAAGAAGCTTTCGGGTCAAGAAAAATTGGACTTGTATACATAAGAACATTAGTGGATTTAGAACGATTGAATGAGTCTATTATTAAACCGCTAAAAACTCGTCCGACTACTCCTGTTGTTCAGTGTGTTGAATCAGCAAACGTTAGCCAGGTCAACACCCTGGAACAGGCTGAACGGAACCTGATGAGTGGTTGTGTACTCGTGAATGACATGATTGAAAACGTGTGGTGGGCGATTAAACTACCAACGTCATTGGGACGTTCCGTCCAGCCATCTGAAACTGAATCTGTTGTGTACGGAGCCAAGGAAAGCTTTACTGAACAACTCGATCAAAACATCACCCTGATCCGGCGTCGACTGCCAGTGGTTGCACTAAAAACAGAGAAATTTTCGATTGGTACACTAAGCAATACATCTATTGTACTGATGTATTTGGAAGGCATCACAAACCCAAATTTTATAAAAATTGCACGTTCTAAAATCAAACGCATTGACTTCGACCAGTTTCTTGCTGACTCTCAGGTTGCAGCATTCATGGATGACAACATCCATTCAGTTTTTCCTCAGTTTCTTTCGACTGACCGCCCCGATCAATGCTCGTGGTCTTTAGGACTTGGCAAGGTCGTAATCTTGGTGGATGGTTCTCCATTTGCCTTAGTTGCTCCAATTACCTTCTTTCACTTATTTCAGTCCCCAGAAGACTATTTTCTTCGGTGGATTGTAGCCAGCCTATTCCGCTCTACCCGGTACGCTAGTTTTCTTCTATCTTCACTCTTGGTGCCTCTGTACGTGGCGTTGACTACGTATAATTACCAAGTGGTGCCTATACAAATCCTTGGCGTGCTACTGGAATCGAGGAGTCGGCTACCCTTTAGCCCGTTTTGGGAAGCATTGTTGATGTTGGTGACGCTACAGATCCTAAATGAAGCAAGCCTTCGAATGCCAACAAAAGCGGGGCAGACATTGGGTGTGGTTGGGGGAATTGTCATCGGTGAAGCTGCAGTTACAGCTGGCTTCGTAAGTAATGTGCTAATCGTTTTAGTCGGCATTTCGGCAATCGCGTCGTTCTTAGTGCCTAATTACCAACTGGCAAAATCGAACACGGTTTTACAGTTCATACTTCTCATCCTCGCTGCGCTATTCGGTATTTTCGGAATAGCTGTGGGTATACTGGTAATCCTCGCTCATTTAAATGCCTTAACATCATTAAGACAACCATATCTCGCACCCGTGGCACCCCTTTTTATCCGGGAGTGGTCCGATTTCTTCATCCGTGCCCCTCTTCCGTGGCAAAGTACTCGTCCAAAATCTCTGGCTCCACTTCAGAGGTGGCGGATGGGTGGAAGGAAATCGTGATGACCCCACTTTCATTGTTCGATAAAACCACGACCTTTGGCGGTCTGTACGTCACCTTATTTGTGAATCGTATGCAAATGCTCTACTTCGTATTGATCATGCCAGCCGTATTGATCTACCCCTACATGCTCTGGGCAATTCTAGCCGTTGGAGTCTTATCGCAGATTAATCTGATACTACTCTCAAAGTGGATATCCTCAACAACAAGACCCAGGGGATATCACGAGTTCGTTGAGCGGTTTGGTGAGCTTACAGTTCGAATCTTCGCCCTTATGGGGCTCTTTATCATTCTGATGCGAGTAAGTGTCATTACACTGGGATATGTTCATATCATTCACAAGTTCATGTTTCCCACCATGGATAAGAAATGGCTAATCGGATTCATTATTTTGGCAGGATGGTATGTTGCGTCGAAGGGAATGGAGAACACGATACGTTTTGTTGTAATCGCGTTTATCTGCGGAGTTTGGCTCATATTCGGTTATTTTCCATTCTTTTTTCCCCCAATTGCTAGTCTTCACGATTTATATCCACTCATCCCTCCAGCATGGACCAAACAATCATGGGAGGCACTATTGTTCATCTGGTCATCTTTTTCAGGTCCAGAGTATTTAATATGTCTGCTTCCATGGCTTGAACAAACCCAAGATCCGCTTAAAGCGTTATCCATTGCAAACACTATGTCCACATTGGAGTACTTGGTTATTTTCACTGCATCCATACTGTTTTTTGGCTCTAGCTATTTAAGCAAATTGAATATTCCTGTCATACATATGATTCGATACATCCAGACCCCCATCTTCGAACGGGTTGATTTGATTTTGATTTCTTTCCACATGTTCCATTTCGTGTTTGCTATAGGCGTATTACTTCTTTGCTTCTTTGGAGTCACCCGAGTCGCCCTCGGTCTGTCAGATAAGCACCCTACCAGAGTGGGCTTCTCACTAAGTTTCCTGGTCATTTTACTCGGCACGCTTGCTGTAAATAGATGGGTTTGGAAATCAGCATTCGAGGAGAACATATGGATAAAATTGCAGATCTGGGTAGGGGCGGCTACATACACCTTTCTCCCAGTTGTTCTGCTTTTGTCTACTGTTCTTAAGAGGAAAGTGACAGAATGACAAAGTTTTGTAGGGGATGGACAACGATTGTGATAACGTGGTTCAGTTTACTATTTGCCACAGGGTGCACTCCCTTCGTGAGGACCCATACAATTGAGGAAATTGCCCCTGTGATTATCTGGTCCGTCAAGGAAGGTGGAAACAATCATCTGAGTATCAGTACCGTGGTTCCACCAATTGTTCCCGAAAAAAAACAAGTGCTGACGGTTCAAGCTGATCTATTGGAGCAAGGAGGTAAAAGGTTCAATCTGAAATACGAAAAGGAATTGGTGAGTGGACAAGTTCGGATGGTGTTTATTGATGAACAACTCGCACGAAAGGGTATTGGGGATCTCATCAACACTATGATGACAGATCCCGACATCTCACCAAGGCTTTTTATCGTCGTTGTACGTGGGGACTTTGATGGATTTTTAAGACAACAACTCGAGCGGCAAAAGGCCCTTGACTACAGCCTTTATCTTGATCTGCGGCACTACGCCAGGGAACAGTCAGAGATCAGTATGGTGGATTTGCATGAGTTTACGAAAAAATTGTATTCACCGTTCTCTAGCCCAATTGCTCCCATATTCAAAGTTGAACCCGATACTATGACGTATGAAGGAACTGCCGTGTTCAGTCACGATAAATTGTTTACAAGTTTGTCGCAAACGGATGATGAGTTATTCCAACTGCTCCAACGTGATAGCAGAATTTCCACGGTAATCATCCCCGAGTTGTCCATCGCTTTAGGTCATGTACGTTCGCATGTTCAAACGAATTTGAATCAGAATCGCTCTAAAATTTCCATTAGAGTTGACCTCTACGGGAGAATTCAGGAGTACAATGGAACTAAGAACTTAGCGGACGCTATTGAACTCGACTCCCTTAACGCCGAAGTCGAGTCATATTTGCAACGTCATACGGCGCAACTATTGACCTCTCTTCAGCAACAGAGACTCGACCCTCTTCAACTCGGAACACTAACACTTCATCCATTTTCACCACCGATGACCGAAGACGAATGGCTGTACCGGTGGGAGAACCTCAAGGTTCATGTCGATTATCATCTTCATCTTGATACGCTTACCAATGTTACTGCCTAGTTAGACGAATCACTGAATCACTCACTTAGGTAAACTCTCTCGTAACCCTTGTGTCTGATTGCAGAGAAATGGCGATAGCCAACAACTGCTCGACAGAGGACATTAGTTTGACCCATTGGGACTACCCAGAGGAGATCGGGTGGTAGTAGTGCAGAGAAAGGCTAAGTTCGATGAGGACGGAATTGATTTGAAGACCCTCGTGAACTTCAAAACCATGATTTACCATGAAAGAGCAAAGTGGTTAACTGTTCAAAATGTCGCGATGAACTATAAATTACTTAGAATCTATTGTAAATGTCGCGTTTCTGACTTACGATAACAGAGATACGATCGTATCACACCTCAGCAATACCTCTACTTTTGCGCCATTATCTCAAGGCGCACTCTTTTTGTACCACCTGTTATCGTACAAGTCGGAAAAGCACAATAATTATTATACAACAGCGGTCAAGGAAAAGGGCGATTTACGGCGGTGATGTTAAATAGAAATCAATTTGTAAGGTTTGGGTTGTATTCTTTAACTGTGAATTGCCCCCCCTTTTTTCACATGGACCCCTTTCCTAACGACAACCGTGCGTCGTCGTTTTTTTAGGTCATTACTTGAACATAGCTTCCTTCGTGGCAGTGCCCCTCCAGCCACTCCGAAAAGGAGGACGCATTTTGTAGCCTCAACGAGGAGTGCAATCAGCTTATCAACTACACCACCCTCAACCCTTATTCTCCGTACTTCGACACAGCCTATATTTATCCTGTGATGATTTTGGGATTAATTACATCCTAATGAAAATTAGTCCATTTGGATGACGCGTAAAATAGTCTATTTAGGGGCTACTGAATGACGAAAAATCGACGCCGCAGCGAGGTTTTCCGGGTGAGGATGTCGAAGATATATGCAAGG
>NZ_JAJFNK010000084.1 GCF_021739485.1 Alicyclobacillus tolerans | reverse complement strand
CGTCTCTCTTACGTGTTCAGTTTTCAAGGAACCACATGACTCTTACGCATCCGCGTTTCAATCGCCCGCTGTTCTCAGCGCACAAAGCTCAACTGAGCTTTACGGAACAATCTCTTTCAACCGTTTGAACTTGGCGACTTGCCCGGTTCGGGGGTTTCAAAAGACCTTGCTGTGATGGGGTTTTTGAAGCGTTTTTGCGGTGCCGCTCTCGCGGCGACATCGACTAATATACCACGGCTCCTGCCCGAGATCAACTCTTTTTAGACAAGAAATTCGATCCATTTACGGGAACCAACAGAAGGCAACCGAATTCGACCGTCTATTGCGCACGTCTGTCTATAACCCAACTGCAAAAGGGGCACAATGCGAAAAAGGACGGCTTCTGCCGACCTTCTTCGCTGTAAGGCTGTATTGATGCTGCTGCAACTCCCCCCTGAAATTCTGGCTACGCAAACTTTCAGGTATTCGTCACCATGCCCCATCAACCTCCTCACGAACAGTATTATGGACCCAACGTCACGAGGTTATTCATCATCTTTTACATGTTTCACTGGCTCGCCAAACTGGGCTGCCCAGACCCAGACCCCGCACTCTGCCCTGCGCGGAGAAGTTGCGCGAGAACCTGTTGCAATTGATTCAAATCGTTGCCGGCAGCCGTAAAGTTTCCTTGGGATGTATCCGTTTTGTACTGCTTAAACAATTCGTTGGCCCTCGCAATCAGCGTCTGCTGGCTCTGCCCGGCCACGCCGCCTTGCGCCGAACCGCCTTGTGCTGAACCTCCCTGTCCGGCACTAACCTGTCCGGCACTAACCTGTCCGGCACTACCTTGGCCGGCACTACCCTGACCCGCGCCTCCCGGAGGATTCGCTCCGACTTGTGAGGGGGCATTCGGCTGAAGAGTGTTGCCATTCGGTCCATTAAGTAAGTCGTTGATTGCGGCTCCAAGGGAATCGTCGATAAATACCTGTTGGTTGAAATCAATGATAACCCGTTCCAATTGCGGCAGTGAGTTTTGGCGATTGGCCACCAAATACACCGGTTCGATGTACAGCAGTGCATTTCCGACGGGCACTAACAGAAGGTCGCCGCGAACGACATGAGAACCCTGTTGGTTCCAAAGGGTTAATTGCTCTGAAATGGAAGGGTTCGAATCAATTTGGTTCTCAGCCTGCATGGGGCCAAAGATCAAGTTGGACTGCGGGAACTGGTACACCGTCAGCTTTCCGTACTGGCCTGGGTCGTTGTCTGCAATCATCCAACCGTTCAGGTTGTCCTTGTTTGCCGGGGTAAACAGTTCTGTCAACACGAACTGTGCCTTCGTGCGGTCCGGCATCCGGATCATCTGGTACACCGGAGGCCTGGGTGAAGTTTGGTTTTGTTGATAAATCTGATTGGCAATGGACCACAAGTCTTCTTGGTTGTAAAACGCCGACGGATTGGTCATGTGATAGCGCGTCAGCCCTTGTGCCTGCGCCAAAAAGAGGTCGCTGGGATAGCGAAAGTGGGCTTGGATGTCCGCTGGAATTTTCGTCGTGAACAGTGTGGGATACGCGTGCATCAGACCTTGCAACAGCGGATCCTTAGGATTGATGACGTAAAAGGTGACTTTCCCCGTGTACGCGTCCATGACGACCTTAACGGAGTTGCGGATGTATTGTGTATTCAAAAAAGATTGCGCGTATGGAATGCTTGACGACGTCGTATAGGCGTCGAGCATCCACTTGATGTGCCCTTGACTGTCGATAAACGGAAATGCGTCCTGATCGTAACGAAGAAACGGCGCAATGTCCTGAACCCGTTGATAGATGTTCCGGTCAAACAGCCAAAGGGATTTCGACGTGATTTGATCCGACGTAAAAAACTTCAACGACCTTTGCTGCAATGCCAGCAGCCAACGGTTCCCCACCACGGGCAGTCCATACCCGCCTTGGTAGTGGGAGGTTTGATCCGCAGACGCCACCGGATAGTCAAATTCGGCTTGTTTGGAGGGGGCGATCACGTCATTGCTCATGGTGCCAAAGTAGATCTGCGGCCGCGTGACCTGCGGCAGCGGAGGCTGGGTCTGCTGGGGCGTGTTGGACGCCCAAAGTACCGGCAGTCCGTTGGCGTCGAACTGGTTGACGGGGCTCGCGGCCAATCCGTAACCATGGGTATACACCAGCGTCTGGTTAATCCAAGTCTTCACAGGCAGATTATCGACGTTCATTTGCCGGGCAGCCACGTATACCTCACTGGAACCGTAGCGGTCCACGCTGGCGTGATCGAAGTGAAAGTAGCTTTTAAAACTTTGCAGTTGATTGTAAATGGCCGTGGTCTGCCCTTGGTCGTTGACGCGAACGTTGGTCAATCCAGCCTGATCGCGGTTGACGGCGGCGCGAGTCAGCGTCGTCTGTGGGACAAAAGATTTCGTTTGAACGCCTTGAATACCTAGCGCCCACCTTGTGGCGTCGATCGTGTTCTTAATGAAGGGCAACTCGACGGTGTTTTGGTTGGGATGGACGTACAGCGTACTGACCAGGCCGCCAACGGCGGCGGTCACTGCCATCGACAGCACGTAGACGCCGAACGCCCACAGCGGCCGCCTTAAAACCTTGGCGTCCAGCGTCACGAAACCGTCGCGGACAGGCAAAAAGGTGCGGCCTTTCGCCGCGATCCAGGCAAACGAGACTGCGGTGACCAGCAACAAGGCAATGTGCAGCCAGGAGAAAAACGGCAGGGTCAAATGGGCATCGACAAATCCGGGACCGTACAGGAACGATCCATTGCCGCCCGTGAGCATCAGGTCATACCTTCCCAGCCAGCTCAAAGCGGCGAAACCGATGAAAATGACGCTGATCAGCCACAAGTCGCGGCTGGCCGCCGATTGCAGTTCTGCTTGCAATCGCGGGCCCTGCGTTAACCCTTGCTGTTTGATCCACAACGCGAGGGTGTAAAAAACCTGAACCATCAAGATGACAAAAGCTGTGAACAAAATCCTTGCCACCAAGCCGTTGTACAGCGGAAGTTCGTAAATGTAAAACGACAGGTCCATGTGCAACAGCGGGTCAACGCGGTGCACCAAAGGATGACTAAAAAACAAAATCCACTTTGTCGGGTTCAGGGACCACAACAAGTACCCCAAAGTCCACCCGAGGACCCCGATGGGGATGCGCAGCAGTCGGTAAAACGCTAGGGGCAGGACCTTTGCGAACGGCCGGACCAGCCAGAGCAGCAATACCGCGTACACCAATGCTCCGCCGTAACGGGTGGCCAGTTCAATAGTCATGTTGAGGCTGTACACGCTGCCATACCCCAGCGCCGCGTGCAGCCGCAGAGCATACAAGCGGTCGATCCAAACGTGCACCGCCACGACCAATACCACAAGGATGGCGATGACTTTGACGGATTTTGGCGTATTCCCTTTAAAATGAATCACTCTGGCCTTTTTCGCTTTCGCTGTTCGGACCACTTGCGTCACTCCCTACCCGCAAACCTCCATATTCCTCCACATTATACATCAGTACCCGGTCGGCCAATTGGCCAAAAGCCGCTGGCTCTTGGAACCGTTTTTGCGGCATGCGAGTTCGAGGCTTTTACAGAGAAACTTCCGAGTTTCGCGCGGGTCTATGACGTCGTCGATGAGATGCTTGCCGGCGGCCTTGTACGGAGATGAGTCGAACGCCCACTGGTCCAGCAACTCCTGACGTTTCGCAGCAGGGTCATTGGCCTGAGAAAGTTCGCGCCCATACACGACGTTCACGCCCACTTCAGGTCCGGTAAAGCTGATTTCTGCCGTCGGCCAGGCGACGACAAAGTCCGCCCCCATCCCTGGGCCGCACATGTTTCCATAGGCAGCGCCGATGCTCTTGCGGATCACGACGGACAACTTCGGCACCGTCGACCAAGCCAGGGCCTGGTTCCAAACCATGATCTTGGTCGCCATCTTTTTCTGCTCCGCCGCGCTGCCGACCCGAAATCCAGGAATGTCGTGCAAAAAGACCAACGGAATGTGGTAGGAGTCGCACAGACAGATGAATTCAATGGCCTTGTCGCTCTCGTCAGGTCCAGCCGCGCCCGCATTGACCAGAGGCTGATTGGCGACAACGCCCACGACCCGGCCGCCGAGCCTGGCAAGGCCCGTGATCAGCGCGCGTCCGTAAAACGGCTTCAGTTCAAAGAAGCTGCCTTCGTCGACCACAGCGCGCACTAACTTTTTCATATCGTAAGCCCGGTTGCGTCGGGTCGGAACCAACGCATCGGCGTCAATCAACCGTTCCGGGCTGTCTTCGCTTCGAACCAGCGGCGGCTCTTCATCTGCGTTCGAAGGCATACAGCGAAAGAAACGCCGCATTTGCTCGAGTGCCTCGTCTTCGTCTGTGGCAAACGCGTCTGCCTGCCCGGTCACTTCAGCGTGTAACTTCCAGCCGCCCAAATCTTCCGCTGAAATGTTCTCGCCGGTGGCCATCTCCAGCATGCGCGGCCCCGCTACGGCCATACACGTGCCCTTGACCTGAACCACGAAATCCGAAGATACGGCAGACCACGTAGGTCCTCCAAAACTGTCTCCAAATATGCCGGAGATAAGGGGAACCGAGCGGCCGTGCCGCAGCAGGTACATTGGCATCATTTTGTCGCTGATCCCGTCGGACCCCATGCCATCGGGCATTCTCAAGCCCCCGCCGTCGCCAAGACTGAAAATTGGAAAACCGCGTTGGACAGCGTATTCGTGCAACATCCGACCTTTGCGCATGTGGACGTTGCCTTCCGTTCCCGCAAAAACTGTCTTGTCCCCCGCTTCGACCACAACCGGCCGCCCGTCAATCGTACCTACGCCCGCAATGAGTCCGTCTCCAGCGCTCTTTTTTTCCATTCCGGGAACGTCTGAGTGATTGAGCATGCCCAGTTCCATGAACGACCCATCGTCAAGCAAGCGCTCGATCCGTTCGCGGGCCGTATACCGCCCCAACTGGTGTTGGGCTTCGATTTTGTGCACTCCGCCCAACTGTCTGGCCGTTTCTCTTCGTTGATGTAGTTCCTGAATGAGTTCGTCCACGTTCACATCTCCTCGTGCTGTCTTAAAGGATTTCTTCTTTACGGATTCTCTCTGAGCAGCCTGCGCAGTAACTTGCCGGTACCGGAAGCTGGCAAAACCTCTCGAAACTCGACATAGCGCGGGTACTTGTACGCGGCCATGTGTTGTTTGGACCACTCAATGATGTCTTGCGGGGTCACACTGTCCCGGTGCTCTGGCTTTAACACGACAAACGCCTTGACCACTTCCCCGCGCTGGTCATCCGGTACCCCAATGACAGCTGCTTGCATAATGGCCGGGTGGCGAATCAGCATCAGTTCCACATCTTCCGGAAACACGCTGTAGCCGGACACCTTCATCATCTCTTTAATCCGTCCCGTAAAAGTCAGATACCCTTCGTCATCCACAAAGCCCATGTCCCCGGTATACACCCAGCCATCGCGCAGGGTCTTCACCGTGGCCTCTGGCTTCTGCCAGTACCCTTTGAATACGCCGGGATTGCGGATAACAATTTCCCCCATTTCCCCGGTTTCAACTTCTTTTCCGCTTTCGGGATCGACAATTCGGACTTGGGTCTCGAACGTCGGCACCCCATGTGTCCCCCACTTAATCGCTTCTCGGGGCATGTAGGTATCGCCGGTATGAGTCTCGCTCAATCCGTAGGCGGCTTCGTACAGCATGCAGCCCCCTGTGAAACGGTGCCATTCATCCGACAATTCCTTCGTCAATTGGATTCCAAAGCTCGTACAGATGTTCGTATGCAAACTGGTCAGATTGTACCTGTTGGCGCTCTCGACCTTCATCGCGGCAACGTTCATCGGAGCCGTACTGTAAAACCACGTGCACCGGTAGTGATCGATGGCCTGCAAAATGGTTTCCGCATCAAACCGGTACAACAAGACCACCGGGTCTCCCGTATAGATGGGGATGTTCAGCCCCATCAACATCCCGGCGATGTGAAACAAAGGCATCACGGCAAGCAAAACATCGGAATCCGTGACTTGGTTGGACTGTGCGCCGGCCGCCGTCTTGAACAGCGCATTGCCGTATGTCAGCATCGCACCTTTTGGCATGCCCGTCGTTCCAGAGGTGTAGACCATGAGCGCGACATCGTCCAACCCTAATTCAATCTCTGGTGGGCGTTTGGCGTAGGCTGGATTAGCAAGTACGCCGGTCATGTCGTAAGCGCCATGCGGAACCGGGCGCTTTTGCTGCAACAGTTCGTCGGGAACCCGAATCGTCGGGTTTTCCGGCAAATACTCCCCATAACTTGTGACCACTACGCTTTTCAGTTCTGTATTCGCTTTCACGCGATTCACAATCTCGTAGTGGACATCGGCGGTCACAAGAACCGTGGCCCCAAGGTCATTGACCTCGTACTCGAGTTCCCATTCTTTGAACATCGGACTGCACGGTCCAACAATTGCACCTAGTTTTTGAATGGCATAGTGCGCGATGAAATACTGTGGACAGTTTTGGAGAAACAGCGCAACGCGATCTCCTTTGCGCACCCCGAGGGAGTCTAAAAAGACGGCAAACCGATCGACTTGCTCATTGAGCTCAGCATAAGACAGGGTACGTCCATACCACACGACAGCGGGTGCGTCTGGACGTGTGTTCGCATGGTGTTCCAAGTACTTGTGCAAGGGTTGAATTCCGTTTCGGTAAATCAAATGGGAAGTATTGCGAATGTGGGTTTGAGCGTCCATCTCATGGCCCATCGCCGTCCCTCGCTCTCCTATTTTATACCCTTTATCTTAAACGATAGTTTAGACAGTTTCGACTTTTTCACATGAAACAATTTACAAGAACAGTCAAAAGGCGGCCTGTTTCGCCGCCTTTTCGCACAAGTAATCCGCATCAATCTGGAACTGAGAAAACTGTAGTTGCGAAAGCCTTACTCCGAAAGGTCAGCTCCGAGCATTTCGGCAACCTGCGCTACGTCTTTATCTCCGCGGCCACTCAGGTTTATGACAATGATCTGGTCGTTGGACAGCGTCGGCGCCAGTTTCATCGCGTACGCAACGGCATGGCTGGATTCCAACGCCGGAATAATTCCTTCGGTTTTCGAAAGCCGCTGAAAGGCATCCAAGGCTTCGCCGTCGTTGACCGAAACGTACTCGGCACGACCGATGGCTTTGTAGTAAGAGTGTTCCGGGCCAACTCCAGGGTAATCCAGACCGGCCGCAATGGAATGGCACTTATCCGCATCGTCCATCACGTAACACTTGAACCCGTGAATGATATCCGGTTTGCCCGCAGTCAACGGAGCTGCGTGGTAGCCGGTGTCAATGCCCCTACCTCCCGGCTCGACCCCGATCATTTTGACAGACAAGTCGTCCACAAACGGGTAGAACAATCCAATCGCGTTGGACCCTCCACCGACGCACGCCATCACGTAATCCGGCAGACGCCCTTCTTTTTCAAGGATTTGTTCCTTGGCTTCCTGACCGATGATGGACTGAAAGTGACGAACCATTAACGGATAAGGGTGCGGCCCTACCGCCGAGCCTAACAAATAAAACGTATCCTCGGCATTTTGGGCAAAGTCCATCAAAGCTTCGTCAACGGCTTCCTTGAGCGTGCGGTTGCCAGACTTCGCCGCGACGACCTTCGCGCCCAAAAGCTCCATCCGGAACACGTTGAGAGCCTGACGTTTTGTATCCACTTCGCCCATGTAGATGGTGCAGGGTATGTTCATCAGAGCTGCAACGGTCGCAGTCGCAACGCCGTGCTGACCCGCACCGGTTTCGGCGATGATCCGTTTTGCTCCCATGCGTTTTGCCAAAAGGATTTGACCAATGGTGTTGTTGATTTTATGGGCGCCTGTGTGGTTTAAATCTTCCCGTTTCAGATAAATCTTTGCGCCGCCCAGTTGTTCAGACAAGTTTTTTGCGTAGTACAAAGGATTTGGACGCCCTACGTACTCTTTCATATAATAGCGGTATTCCGCTATAAATTCCGGATCGTCCTTGTACTGCAAAAAGGCTTCGGCCACCTTGTCCAAAGCGCCCTGCAGCATTTCAGGTACGTAGCTTCCTCCGAAGGTCAATTCGCCCTCGCCATAGACTCCAAGTTCCGACACCTTTACAACGCTCACCGTACACCGCTCCTTTGCTGAACTGAACTCCACTCCACTTTAATGGATAAGATATTTGGAATTGTTTCATTTATTGTAACAGGTGCCTGTCCTCGTGCCAATTGAAAATAAAAAGCAAAAGCGCGACCTTTGCCATCCAGGTCGCGCTTTTGCTTTGGTTTTGGTTGCGGGGGCAGGACTTGAACCTACGACCTTCGGGTTATGAGCCCGACGAGCTGCCAACTGCTCCACCCCGCGTCGTTTGTACTGCTCTTAGTAAGGGGCGTTTCACCCCTTGACCTTACACAGTATGATCCACTGACTTAGAAAACATACATCAAAACTGCATTTCCCGTCAACTCAGCGAATATTTTGAACCAATTGACCAAGGGAGGGATTTGCAATGTTTCGCGCCATTGTCCTGTCTCTGCGCCGCAGCAGACACCCGTCCTATGTCGTGATTCGCCGCATAACACATCGTCAAGATGGGGTTCAGGGCCCTACGGATAGACGTTCCAAAAGTACTCCTTCGAGATTGCGAACGGCCTTCCACTTCCCCGCCCGACAAATTCCCGTGTACCTGGCTCACCATCCCACCGGACGCACGGTCGTCGCTTCGCCGGTAAGCGGCAATGTTCTCGGGTTAAGCCTTTTGTTTGTGCAGAAGGTTTTAGAGTCCGGGTGAGCGGTTTAGATTGAGCGGATGCGCCGTCTCGCGCAGGTCTGCCCCTCGGGAGACACTTCATTTCCAAGAAGTGCAGGAAGTACAAAATATGACTGACTTTTTGGCGTATCCTTCGCCGCTTCGCGACCCATGTTAGAAAAGCAGGTCATTTGTATCCACCTCAAACTACTCCGGGAGCGATGATGCCATGGGTGACAGTAAAACGTTTAGCTATCCAAAAACCAATACGCGCAGCAACAGTTCTCAGTCCGGTGACAGTTCACGTACAGCTCGCAAGAAGGCCAGTCACAACCAATCCCAGAACTTTGAACAGCCTTCACAGAAGTAACCCTTACCACAACCTCCAGCCGTCTTGCAATCGGAAACGACGACTGGAGGTTTTCGACTTTCGCAAAGTGGAAAAAGACCGAAGCTCACCTCCGCATGGCATCCTCCAGTTTGACATCGAAATAGACGGTTTCCACCAAGTCGACCTCTGGCGGCGGATTCCTTGTCATTTCTCCGTCTTGCAGGCGATATATGTGCACCGTTCCTCGACTATCCGAATTATCCTCGGCTCCTGTGCCGATGTTCTCCAAAACCTGTTGTGGTGCGCTGGACTTTAAAAACATCTCGCGAACTCCAGACTCCTGAAACAATTTCAAGGCTTCAAAACGGTCTCGGGCCCGTACGAACACGTACTGATCGCGATCGTTCGGCTGAACTACGTAGTCCAGACCATCATCCACAGCCTTCCCTCCTTATTTCAACCTTCTTATTTCAACCTTCCGTTAGGTTCCCCCGAGACACGCAAAACCTTGCTTCACAAGGCGTTCATCCCACCCTCCACCAAAGAAATTCGCGTCATTTGCCATGACGGAGACTTTCCATTCATCAAAATATGGGAAGAAAAAATTTGTACCAATGCCCAGGTGGGTTTGTCCATTCGCATTGCATCACCTCTGAATATCGTGATCACAAAAGGGGGTGACAAGCAATGCCATACGGTGCAGTAATGAGTATCCTGTGCAGGCTGGCTCCAGGTTCTCCGGTCAGCGTCTGGTTCGACAACTCCGGATTCCTGGCCACGTATTTCCAATTTTTCAATGACCATCAAGTCGCATTTTCCGGAGGGGCATTGGGCGGCGGATTGACCTACATCAACGTCTATGACATCCGCGCCATCAAAGTCGGGTCCTGACCCCTGACCGCCACAGCCACTGTCAGTTACCAAGGTTTGTCGGTTACGGAGACACTTCCTCAAACCAACTCTGTGAGTGCCAAAAATGGGGTACAGACACCAGTCTGTACCCCATTCTCACGAAGAAGGTGGAGGATCAAACCCACTCTGTGAGTGCCTGTCACAGAAAGCAAAGCCATTCGTTGCCCTCCAACGACTTCAAAAGATTCTATGCGCCTGTTTGACAAATGGTTCTGTTCAAGAACAGGCGTTAGCCCGCTCCGGTGCTTACGCAGCCGCATAGGCTGTCGGTAGTTGTCAAGGTTACGAAGGGGGTTGACCATGTCTGATTCTCAATCCAATTCACTGCATGAACGCACCTTATCCGGCATAAAACAAGTCCTGGTACGGGCTTTGGACCACGTGGACGGACTTGAAAAAGTGGTCGTCCGCCGGGCCATTGAAATTTTGCAGCCCAGGGTCGAAAACAGAATCCGCGCAGCTCAGGAAGCTGACCTTCGCGAAGAACTGAAGTACCTCCATGCACTGTTAGGGGCCGTGTTGCAGGAACCCTCTCGCCCGAAAACAACTAAACGCAAAGCCAAAGTGAAGCAAACAAAAAGGGCAAATCTCCGTAGATGAACAACGCTGCAGTGACTGTTGGCGACAACCATGGTCATCCCTTGCTGACTCATTTGACACATCGGGATAAACTACAGGTGAGTTACGCGATAGGAGGGTTTGCATGAGAACATCAGGGAATACCGTTTTAATTACAGGAGGCGCATCCGGCATCGGACTGGCGCTTGCACAACGCTTTTTACAAGCCGGAAGCGAAGTCGTCGTTTGCGGCCGCCGTGAAGAAAAGCTTCGCGAAGCCCAGCAGAAGTTCCCCGAACTACATACCCGGGTTTGCGACGTCTCTGACGCGTCCAACCGGGAGGATCTGTTTTCTTGGACCACCAAGCAGTTCCCCGCAGTCAATGTTTTGGTCAACAATGCTGGAATTCAGCAGCGGGTCAATCTTCTGAGCGGCCATCCGGACTGGCACTCTTTACACCAGGAAATTGCGGCCAATTTGGAAGGGCCCGTTCATCTGACTACACTCTTTATCCCACATTTCTTGACTCAAGAAAATTCCGCCATCATCAACGTATCATCGGGACTGGCTGTAACCCCGGCGGTTTGGGCACCGGTCTACAGTGCGACAAAGGCCGGACTCCACTCATTTACCAGAAGCCTGCGCATTCAGTTGTCGGGAACCAACACTTCCGTCGTGGAAATTTTGCCTCCAGCCGTGAATACAGACCTGGGAGGGCCGGGACTGCATACGTTTGGAGCACCGTTGAACGACTTTGCAGATTCCGTGTTCGCCGAACTGAGCCAAGGGATTGTCGAGATCGGTTACGGAAGCAGTAAGGAGAGGCTCAAATCATCTCACGAAGAGATTGAACGCGGTACACGAGCGATGTGGGAAAACTTTCTGAAAAACAACCCGGACTTTCTAAGATAGAGTATAGAATTTGGTCAAAGAGGGCATAGATGAAAGTGAGTTGCATAACTCTCCACTCCTCTTTTCCCTTATTTAATCCGCCTTCACCGGCGGATTTTTTGTTTGCCGCCAATGCGTATTCATCTTGACACCTCCGCAAATACCAAGTATTCTAATCGGTATTAACTACTTTAATGGGGTGTACGCATGCTGCGTTGGGTATTTTTAGGGTTGCTATTTCTCGGATATTTTGTGTACGTTCCAAATCTGAACAACATCGCTCACGACCTCGGAGTATGGGCGTATGTTCTCGCATGGGTCTACGTTCTCGTGCTGACGGTGGTCACCAACGTCTTGGCAATTCGCCGAATGTAGGCAAAGTCGACTTTTTGCAGGAACTGACATGTTCAACAACCAACATCCAGTCCATCATTCACGAACAAGCGGCTTTCCCTATGTCTCTAAAGGTTTGCTGTCTGTCATGTCAGAAGACAACACATCCCAGCAAACTGGACAGAGCCACCATTCCTCATGATTTCCTATAACATCATCTGAACCACTGCGATCAGAAATCACATAAAAGCAATCGCAATTCTTGCAGTATGCATCCATTCGGATCACCTCAGAATATGATTTTCACATATTGATGATGTTCCTCTTGCATTTGTTCCGTGGCTCTTAAACATATCCCATACAACGATGTTTTTAGCTATTGCAATAATCATTCTTCGACAACTTTGATTGATAAATACTCACACCGCGGTTGGCAGTGTTTCTTTTTAGCACCTGATTGAGTCTCGAGAGTTTGAGACGACATACAAATCCACAAATTCCGCGTTTTCTAAGACGTAATCCACCGGATTCCCGTGCAGCTGACCGATCCAATTCCTCGCTGGCAGCGGCTGGCCAATCACCAATTGCGATACACCAAGCTCGAACCGGTCTTAGACAGGACGCCATCAGGATTATTCGATATCTTGTTAGTGTCATTCACCCCAAAACTCTTTGGGCCATACGGTATCGCGCCAACACATTGGTCTTCCCTCATTGCAAGGAACCTCAAGACATAGAGTAATCATGTCAAATTGTAATCGAACATCGGCGGAGGAAAATGCATCTGGGAATCGCTTGTGCGGTACTTACAGTGTGGATTGGTATTGTTTGAAAAGCCATCGGAGCGTATTTCGAGTTCAAATATGCAGCATCTCATGATTAACGGCGTCAAGACAACACGTGGTGAGAAGCACCAACTTGCGGACGGCCATAAAGGCCGCCCCCAAGTTGTCTTGCCCTGTTGGGGCACAACCCCATCCCAAATCGTTCGGGGCCTACTGCCCAAGGCGTTTTTCAATGGCCAGGTTCAGTTGCATCACATTGACCATGGGAGCACCCCAAATTCCTAAAGTCCGA
>NZ_JAJFNK010000083.1 GCF_021739485.1 Alicyclobacillus tolerans | reverse complement strand
AGATACGGCCATTTTACCTAGCAATTTATGGACAGGCAATTACGTCAGCTTTTGGCCATCTAGCGATGGCCAAAACATTTAACGACTAATTAAGAGGTGCACACTACTAAAAGTTCGTACAACATTAATGTTGTGATCCGCACCGTTACAGTCATTTTCGGAGGGGGTTGTGTGATCCAAACTGTGAAAAACGGCCCGAAAAAGTGCCATAAACCCAAGTGGGGCAAGGAATCTATGAAAAAATCCTCTTTTCATGCTATTGAGGGGTGTGCCTCACCGAGCACGCCTACACTAGGTATTGTTGTACGGTATATAGATATCTCTTTGGCGACACTACTGTAAGATAATCACTCCTTCACCAAAATCTCCTGGACCTTCTAGAAAAACGCCGCAGTTCATGTTCTACGACCACTAAAATCGAAGATATTGCATACCACGTGGAAAGCCACAGTTCCTGACCGTCACTGCCAAAGCCGACTATCAAACACGCGATAATCTCGACCACGATAAATACTGCTGCGCTGACGACTCTTGAAGTTCCAGTGGTAGTCAATGCACGAGAGATAAGCTGCAATCCGAAAACAATTGACACGAGTCCCAAAACCATTCCGGGGTGTGTTGCCTTACCTCTAAGCAAAAGGGTTAATATCAGCGAAATTGCAATCAGATACAGAACGCTGTACGTCGTGTAAGATGGGAAACGGAATTTCTGCATCTAATTTTTTATCCCTCCATGGGTACCTCCAAGTTATTTTACTCTAAAGAGGACATGGATTGAAACGTATACCGGTGCGTCGAAATTACAGGTGTAACCTATTCTACAATAGATGCTTCGGGTCGATATTTACCAGATGAGGTATATTCATTTTAAATAAAACAACGAAAGAATCGTGAGAGAAATGATAAGAAAAGCCGTCATTCCTGCCGCAGGACTCGGTACACGGTTTTTACCGGCCACCAAAGCAATGCCCAAAGAAATGCTTCCGATTGTGGACAAACCTACTATTCAGTACATCGTGGAAGAAGCCGTAGCCTCAGGAATCGAGGATATTATCATTGTAACGGGTAAGGGCAAGCGGGCAATTGAAGACCATTTTGATCGCCCCGTGGAATTGGAAGAGCTTTTGGTTTCCAAGGGGAAAACAGGACAGTTGCAAGAAATCGACAGGATTTCAAACCTGGCCAATATCCATTATATTCGCCAGACGCAACCGCTTGGCTTGGGGCATGCGGTGTGGTGTGCCCGTAAATTTGTCGGAGATGAGCCGTTTGCCGTGCTTCTCGGGGATGATGTCATTCATGGCCAAACGCCTGGGCTGCGCCAGTTAATTCCAGGTGTTTCATGAGACCGGTTCGTCTGTCGTTGGCGTAAAAAATGTACCTCTGGAGCATGTATCGAGATACGGCATTGTCGCTGGTGACAGAGTTTGGGACAAGGTCACTCGGGTGAACGGTTTGATCGAAAAACCGCCGATTGTAACTGCGCCTTCAACGCTCGCGATTGTGGGTCGGTATGTGCTTACACCTACAGTTTTTAAGTTCTTGGAACAGGGACACATTGGGGCTGGCGGGGAGATCCAATTAACAGATGCACTGAGTGAACTACTTCGGTCTCAACCCATTTATGCCCGTGAACTCACGGGTAAGCGGTATGACGTGGGTGAAAAGCTTGGATTTATCGAGGCCACTCTTGAACTGGCTTTAGAAAGACCGGATTTACAGGACTCAGTACAGAAGCTACTAAACCGCCTGACTCTGAAAAATTCAGTGCTTGTGGATTAATTTGTTTTGTACAAAGTGAACAAAATCCCAACTCGGGACACTAGGTCTACGAAGTGCGGAGTGTTTTGTTTCCGGTTGGTTTTTTGTACAGTCTCGAGGGCATCTTGTGTGACAACAAATATCTGTAATCTCATGTAATATCGTTTGAGCCACTAAAAATGATTAGGTGCTATAATACCCCCCCGGTCATCCAATTCTATGGTATGGCCATTTGGAATTGGTAGTATAATATAGGGGATGAGGTTGTTTCTACCAGTAAGGTCAGATTGGAACACCTGTGGCGATTTTTAGAATGTGTTTGTTTACATAGATAGAAATGAGGGGGGAGTTCCCTCTAGTCCTTTTTAAGGTATAGTCCTGGGGATGCTACGTACTGCGAATAATCACGCTTTGTAGCATCGAGTGATTTTTGGGGGAGGGGATTGGTAGTGTTGTCGTCGAACAGTAGACGTGCCGGACTTATTGTGGACGTCTTGTCCGTTTTCATGAGTTTCTATGTGACCTACTTTCTCTCCTCGGAAATCAAAGGCCAGGCCCTCATTGCATCTGGCAGCCGGGTATACTATGCAACGTTTTTGTTCGTGATCGCTTCTTGGGGAGCCAGCCTCATTTTGAGTGCAGAGTATCCTATCCGACGGCTGACTAACTTTTATGAAGAACTATGGATCGTGATCCGATCCAACGTGCTTGGAGTTCTATTTTTTGCAATCTTAGGCTTTGTGCTAAAGTACAACCATTTCAGCCGGTTATTTATCGGATCGTATTTTGTGGACAACATAATTTTAATGTCTATTATTCGAATGGCTATTCGCCTGTTCCTGGGAATGGTGCGAAACGCAGGCAGGAATTACCGGACTCGACTCATTGTTGGAATAGGACCACAGGCTACCAGCTATTTGAACGGGTTGGAAAACCAGAGACAGCACGGTTTGCGGGTGATTGGTTATCTCAGCAGTCCTAAGTCTGCGTTTCCAGCACCCTATCTTGGGCGTGTTGAGGACTTGCCGCGCATCCTTGCTGAGCATCCCGTGGATGGAGTCGTGATCACGTTACCTATAACACACCCGCACATGGAATGGGTCATGAAGCAGTGCGAAATGCAGGGCGTTTCTGTAGAGTTACTTCTCGACGGGCTGACTTCGCGCATTAATTCGAGCGTCCTTGTTCACGGAATGGGGGTATCGCGACTCGTTCTATCGTCGATTCCACATTCTTCGACGGGTCTTGCACTTAAACGCCTAACGGATATTGTAATCAGCTTTATTTTACTTGCACTCGTTTCACCACTTTTGGCGCTCATTGCAATTACTATTCGGTTGGAAGACGGCGGGCCGGTTATTTTTTCGCAGGTTCGTTCTGGGCTTCATGGACGACCGTTTAAAATGCACAAATTTCGCAGCATGTGTGTTGACGCTGAAGCTAAAAAGCAGGATCTGCTTCATCTAAACGAAATGTCCGGACCGGTGTTTAAGATTGCAGAGGACCCGAGAATTACAAAAGTGGGTCGGTTTCTGCGCAAAACGAGTTTGGACGAGTTGCCGCAACTGTGGGACGTCCTTGTCGGAAGCATGAGCTTAGTTGGCCCGAGACCGCCGTTGCCATCCGAAGTTGAACTGTATGACGCCTACCAGCGGCGGCGTCTGAGTGTAAAACCAGGAATCACCTGTCTGTGGCAGGTGAGCGGACGAAACAACATCGACTTTGACCGGTGGGTTGCTTTGGACCTTGAGTACATAGACAGTTGGTCATACCTAGAGGATTGGAAGATTCTGCTGATGACAGTGCCGGCTGTTTTAAGGCGTGACGGGGCGAGGTAGGTTTGTAGGTCGAACGGAGTGGTACGGCCTTGCGGTACAAGTTGTTCTTACGTCCCGAATGTCACCTGTGGAGAGAGGGTTCGGAAAATTGCTTCTACATCACACACATGACCGCGTACGAGACATACTAACTTTATAAGACATGCCCGGAGGTTTAGGTGTGAAAAGTAGCTTGTGTATTGGTATAGATGCGCTAAATGCCCTTAGACGTTACAAACAGAAGAAATTTAGTTCGCGAACCCTTGTCATCCTATTTGTTGGGCTTATGCCAATGGTGGCAGCCGGTTGCGGCAATGCTTCCGTTCAATCGGATAATACTTCCAAACCGACGACGGTTACGGCCTCGAAATCTGATAACTCGACAAAGCCTCACGTTCAAGCACCATCATCGAACGGTGTGGCTACAGCAACTACGCCACACACGACGAATCCGCAACAAACTACCCCTGCACAGACCTCGGATGCAGCTTTATTTGACAACATCGATAAAGCCTCAACGTCGAACTCAAACGGATCGACCGCCCAAGCAGCTGTGTCAACCGGGAAGCAACAAATGCAGCGGGTTGTGACAAAATCTCAGTTAAAACCGACAGAGAGTCAAGTTATAGCTCCTTATGTCTCAAAACTGGAACAATTGCAGTCTTCCTACATAGACAGCCTGTACTCTCTCTACAACCAAGCAAAGGAGGAGTATCATAGCGGTCACGAAAGTAAGTTCCAAATTGAACGAAAGTACATTCCACTCGCGATGGGTCTGGAAAACAAGGCGCAAAACCAAGTGAACTCCGTACTGTTTACCCTTCGCGGTGCATTGGTTGCAAAGGGGTATCCGACTGATGAAGTTAGTGTCCTACGACGCGCGTATTATAGCGAAGTGGCTCAGATGAAAGCAAAGTTATTGGGCAGGTGAAAAAAGTAAATGATTCTGTTGTCTGAAGTGTCGAAAACGGTTGTCGATGGGCGGCGAAAAATCTCGATTTTAAAAGATATTACCCTGTCTGTTCAGTCCGGGGAGTTCCTGGCGATTGTCGGTCCATCGGGATCGGGAAAATCCACCCTGATGAATCTTCTCGGACTTCTCGACAAACCGACTGCTGGGCAATACCAGTTTGATGGACAACCAGTGTCTAGTTTGCCGGCTGGAAAATTGGCTACATTCCGTAACCGCCACATCGGGTTTGTCTTTCAGTCGTTCATGCTCATGCCGCGTATGTCGGTATTGCGCAATGTCGAGCTTCCGTTGCTGTACCAGCCGATGCGTGGTAAGGAGCGCAAACGGTTGGCCTGTGAGGCGCTCGAGCAAGTCGGAATGATCGAGAAGATTAAACAAAAGGCGATTCACTTATCCGGGGGAGAACGTCAGCGGGTGGCCATCGCAAGAGCACTCGTGAACAACCCTCGTCTGATTTTGGCCGATGAACCAACCGGTAACTTGGATGAGGAGTTGAAAGGAGAGATTCTGTCCATCTTCTTAGCGCTCAAGCAGCAGGGGCGCACAATTGTGATGGTAACCCACGATAGGGAGGCGGCATCGATTGCTGATCGGTATCTGACCATCCGCCACGGTGAACTCGTGGAAGAGACACCTTTAACTCGTGCACATCTAACACCCCAAAAAGCAGAAGTGGTTTATCCATCCATATAAAGGAGACTCCCGCAATGGTTTTGTTTCGTGGTTTATCCACTGCTGTCTACAGCTTATGGGGCTATAAGGTCCGAACTACTCTTGCCATTTTGGGCATCCTCATGAGTTCGCTCTTGCTGACGTTTCTTTTATCTGTTTTGCACAATTTTAAAGCGAGCGTCAATAGTGAAATCCAGGGTTTTGGACTCAGGCAAATCGTCGCCATGCCGGGACGTCTGTTAAACGATACGAACTATCAACACCGAAGCCTGTCAAGCCTTTTATCCATTACCACACTCAACAGCACGCTGAGCTACCAAGACGCTGTTAACGTAAAAAAACAGATACCGCAAGTGACGGCTGCTGTACCACAAACCGAGATCGTATCGTCTGCACACACAGCGAAGACCTCCTGCGAGGTGCTCTATACGGGAACCACTCCGGATTTCACCAAAATCTTTCGGCTTGATTTGACCGAAGGACGTTGGCTCAATTCGGAGGACGTGAAGAATGAAGCTCAATCCATTGTCCTTGGCGCTCAGGTCAAACAACTCTTATTTGGGAACACGGACGCCGTCGGCAAGAAGGTGACCATCAAAGGGGTCCCGTTCACCGTGGTCGGGGTGTTGGCTCCTAAAGAAATCGTTGGGTTGAACTTTGATGACCGGGCCTATACCGAGTATCAAATGGTGACAGACACCACCAGTGTCAAATATGCCTCTATGATTTACTTCTCCGTAGCACATCGAAGCCAGATTGACAGTGTTTCCAATCAGATTCGCGGAGTTATTACCCGCGATCACGGCGGCTCAAGAGACTTCATGCTCGTCAAAGCGGACCAAGCCCTGCACTTTTTTAGCTTGCTGATGGAACTCATCACCGCGATCACGATTGGCATCGCCGGAGTGTCGTTTGTGGTCAGCGGAATTGGCATCATGAACGTGATGCTGCTCGTGGTCAAAGAGCGCACCCGCGAAATCGGTCTGCGAAAAGCCGTCGGAGCGAAATCCTACCACGTGTTGTTTCAATTTTTGAGCGAGTCGCTGCTCATCAGCATCGTTGGCGCCATCCTCGGCGTGGCGGTCAGTGTGGTGGGGCTGCGCGTTCTCCACCATGTCTTTACCGTCCTTTCGGCACGGATGCCATTGAACATTATGGGAGCAGGTCTTTTGTTTTCGGTGGCCATTGGGTTGGTATTTGGCCTTGCGCCAGCGATTCAAGCGGTCCGTGTCCAGCCGATTGAAGCACTGAGGTATGAATGAGGTCATTTATGGACCATCAATATTTGGATTATTTTATACAAGTCTGTAAAATTTGTTCTCATTCATCTATACTAAAAACACTAGTAGGTTTTGAGGTGACTAAAGAAAATTACTAGGGTCAGAGCCGAGGGGAGAGACAAACATGGGGTTGTTTAAAATTCTTGGGGGAGCAGCGCTCGGTGTCGCTGCGGTAGCTGCGGCACCGGTTTTTGGAGCAGTGGGTGTTGTCACTTTGACTGGAGCTGCAGTCGGTGCGTCAGTCGGGGCCGCTGCGGGCGGTGCGGCGTCAAGCAAGGAGAAAAAGAAAAAGCAGGCATCGGAACGGGCGTCTTACGAACGTGGCAAGGCGGAGAGGGCCGCTGAGTTCGAAGACTTACAAACTAAGTTTTCTGCGGCAGCTAAGCGTTTCAAAAGTCATAAGAAATATGAAGAGTTTCTTGTTGCTGCTTTCGCAGTAGCCATCAGTGTAGCTCACGCGGATGGAGCGTTTACCACAGAAGAACGCGTTGAAATCCAAGAAATTGTTTCTGGGGAATCGTACAATGCCCTTCCTCAAGAAATCCGCAATGAAATTCAGAAACTGTTTATGAGTCCTCCTACGTTTAACACGGCGATGACGTTTGTCCAAAAAGTGGACAAGTCCAAGTGGTCCATGTTTGACTCCATCATCGACCTTGTGATTGCCGCTGATGGGGCGGAACACGAGAATGAACGCGCGTTCCGTGCAGCGTGGCAACAATTCAAGGCCAGTTAATGAATGGGGTGGAGGACTAGAAAATGGACGAAGAAAAGCGGCAGAGATACCAAAAAAGGCGGTTGACAAAGCAAGAAATTTCAACCCGCGTGTTGACGATTGTTCCTGACCCCAGCTTAGTGCAGGGGTTTTTAAATCAGCCGGTTGATACGCGGCTGATTAATGCGGTTCTAACGGATATGGAAATGCGCTATGGTATGGAAACTCCAGCCGTGTGCGTGGAAGACCGGGCCCACGAATTGTTGGACGAGATCAAGCGCGAACTAAATAGGGAAAAAATCCACCTCCTCATCGGCAGTTGTCGAGACAGCGTTTTGGCCAGTATCATCCGTCCGTTTGGCCTGAGTTCTTCGAAGGATCAGGACCAAGACGGTGGAAATGTGACAACGGTACATAACTTCGTCGAGGGAGTGGCTGCGACACGTGAGGATGCAGCCAAACTTCAAGACTATCAGGATAAATTTGACCGGCGAGAGTATGAAAACCGGGATTTTGTAAAAAAGCGGAAGACGCTTCTGCAAACGGACGGCCCTTTGCTCGACAGCTACACCTCCTCAGAACTTCCCAAGGATGGGCGGTCTCAGCTCGATCACGTTGTCTCAGCCCACGAGATCGACCAGAACCCGAAAGCCCACTTGTTCTTGTCCAAGGAAGAGCGAGCGCAAATGGCCAATGCCAACTCGAATCTCGTGATGACTCATCACAGCATTAACCAGTCCAAATCAGACCTCCCGTTAAGTGAATGGATGGACAAACCCACTCAGGAAGGCAGCACCAAAGCAGAAAAGTACAACGTCAATCGGGAAGCTGCGACGAGGATTGATGAGACGGCGCGAAAGGACATGAACCATAAACTACGACAGGCTCAAATGAAGAAACAAGGCGGGGAAGTTTTAAAGACCGGCGGTTCGGAAGGCGTGCGAATGGGCTTGCGGCAAAGTTTTGGAGTCTTGTTGCGGGAATTTGCAACGGCTGTGTTCGATGAAGCCATCGACATCTTTAACCAAGGTTTTAAAAACGGACGAGTTGACGTTTCCTTTTTTAGCGTTCTGAGAGAGCGTATGCAGCGCGTCGCGGCGAGAGTGATGAGTCGATGGAAAGACGTCGTTGCGGCGTTTCGCGACGGTGCGATCAGCGGATTCTTCTCGAATCTGGTGACCTTTTTAATCAACTCCTTGACGACGACTACAGCGCGTGCGGTTCGCGTGATTCGAGAAGGGTTCTTTTCGCTGCTCAGAGCGCTTAAAGTGGTCGTGTTTCCGCCGGAAGGTTTGACTCGAATTGCTGCAGCGCACGAAGCTACGAAACTACTCGGCGCGGCCCTGGTGACGACTGGCGGGATCCTCATTGAAGAAGCGGTGGACAAGTTTGTGCAGTCGGTTCCGGTGTTAGGACAAATTGCGGGCATTGTAACACCCGTGGTTTTGGGAATGATTACGGGCATCACGAGTTCTCTTGTCGTTTTTCTCATTGACAAAGTGGACCTTTTTGGGGTGGTTCGAGAGGAACGTCATCGCCACGTGATCGCTCGTCTCGATTCGATGGTCGATGGACTCGTCGAGAGGGCACAAGCTTCCTATTCCGTGTTTGAATTGCCGGTTGTTGAGTTTTGATTCCAATGAGCAATCCGACGGTCTCGAGCTCCGTTGCGCCAGGAGGCCAATCAAATTGTGGAGGGCCGGTCTGCTTTGGTGAAACGCGTGCAGTTCATGTAAACCTGTAAACTGCTGCATATCGAATTCCGGTTTTGGGGGAACCCGCTCGAAGCCATGCTAGACAGATTGCCCAATGCTCAAGTAGTGCGCCAGGACAACCAGGGGGCGGTCATCAAGGCCACGGTCTTCGGAAGAGGCATCAAGATGTGGCTTCTGAGCCAGGCGGAGTTTGTGGAAGTCCTGGGTCCTCCGGATTTTCGGCAGGAGATGGTGAAAACGGTGGCCAAGATGCTTCAGGTCTACGGCACATAGACATTTGCTTGGCGACTCAAACCGAGATCAACCGGCTTAAAATTGAAAGGATGGGCAGAGAACTTTCCTTGTTTTCCCGGACGATTCAGGTTTTGCAGAGCAAGGGAGTGCAGTTGGAAGGTGTTCTCGACGACGGGAGATCACAAGGAACTTGAGAAAACGCTGCTGGTTCAATACGATCAGTTAAAGAAATCGGATTGCCGGCTGCAAGAGTTGGAGCAACTGCGCGCCGATGTTTCGGTACGGGCTGCCGCAATTTGCTCCGATTGACACCGTACGATTTGGCACCTGGGGCGAATATCAAAGAAACATCGACGAGTACATCGGACGCCACCAACTGGACTTATTAATAGACCCCATTCAACACTGTTGACGAGCCGGCAAGCGCCAGACATTGAGCAAAAATATCGGCAAAAGTTTGGCACAGTGAAGTGGACCAAGTGGGACTACGGTATGATAGCGGCGGTTGTTCTGGACGTATTTGTGGTGAGAACCCCTGGTAAAGCGACTATCTTCGGAAAAGAGTATGAGGGCAGTCCTCTGACGTTAGGCAAGTCGTTTTTCTCCTTGTACAAGGCTAGGGTGGAGCAACAGCAAGCAGTGGATTTGCAGTTGGTTAAAAATTGGGAGCAGATCTATTTGAGTTGCTAATGATTTTCTGCATCGGGCTTTGGCGACTCAATACCTTCTCCCGTAGAGAGATTGTCTATATATTAAAAAAGAAACCTGGTTCATTAGTTCGTGAACCAGGTTGGATGAGAGTTTGGAGTTGGGGTGTAAAACCGCTTTATTTCCTGCCAAATTGTGCGGTCCTTTTTTGTTCTTTTCTCTTTGGTCACGTTCTTCACCTCATGGTTTTCTCTTATCAGAGTTTCGTTTTATCAGGGTTAAAACCGATTATCTGTAAATCATGGTATACAAGTCACGATCGCCATGTTCTTCTACGAAGTTCTGAATCGTTTTTGGTGAAAGTTTCTTCAGCGGAGTTGTCGAGTGCCGCCTTACAACGGTGTGTAGTTTTGAAAAGACGTTGTTCATCTGATGTCACCTCGCTTTCGTTTACAAGAACATTTTCCATCGTTTTCCCTCTCTTGACAAAGCGGAATTGGACGCGTGAAAGCGATATTCATGGCTAAGGAAAGCGGAAATCATTCCCTCTAAACTCCCAAAATCATCGTTTCTCTCCAATTTTCTATGACTGTTGGAAATGTTAGAACAGTTGTCCATTCACCTCTTAGTTGGACATGGCTAAAGGGGGTTGTTGGCGTGCTTGCACCGGAAGGACTTGGCTGCCGGAGTTAAGACTCAGAAACGCAACGCAATTATTGGATACCAGGCAAAGACGGTGTGTAGCCGGCATGCATGGACAACCGATACGCCAAATCTTTAATTTCCAGGCAGGCAGTTTCCTCTTTTTCTTTCCAGTTTTCTTCCTGCATGGTAAAACTCACTGCAGCGATGATTTTTCCCTCATGATTACGTACTGCAGCAGCAACACAATAAAACCCGAGCGCACTTTCCTGGCATTCCTTTGCGTATCCTGCTTTCTTAATTTGTTGCACTTGATTCCACAATTCACTTACGGTCCGAACCGTGTAAGGAGTTTTAGGTTCAAGGTCGGAGTTCCCATACAGATTTTGGATGTGTTCATATTCGTATTCGACCATCTGAACTTTTCCTATAGCCGTTGCGTAGGCAGGAAATCTCATCCCTGGGTCCGTGATCAACCGAACGTGTGAAGGGCCTTCTATTTTTGCCAAGTATAAAACATTTGCTCCGTCGAGTATGCCAAATTGTATATGTTCATTGATTTTACTTAAAGATTGTTCCGCTTCGATATAAAAGGACTGTAGGATATTGAATTGGCGAAAATACGCTGCACTTAAAGAACCGAGTGAAGGACCAAGGGAATACGTATCACCTTTTTCCTTTGTAATCCAGCCGAGGATTTCCAAAGTATTCAGCAGTGAAAAAATAGAGCTTTTATTAATCTCAAGGCGCTTCGAAATATCAATTAAGCGAAGCCTTGAAGGCTCCATCGCTATCATGTTAAGAATCGCGTTTGCGCGCTCAATTGCGGGTACCCAATACTTTTTTTCCATGCCCAGATCATCCTCTTATTCATTGTCCACAACCTACAGTTTACCATAAAAAACCTAGTTTGCTTTTATCTTTACTTTCCCTGTAAAGATGTGGTATGCTTAACTGCGTTGGTTCATTATAATAAACCTAGTTTATAAAATGGAGGTATGAGACGATGTCAGTTCCCAAATTTCGGGGGATCATCCCTCCAGTGGCCACTATTTTTAGTGACACCGGAAAACTGGATTATCAAGGAATGGGACGTTTGATGGATACATTGATAGATGCGGGCACAGACGGCTTGTTCATACTTGGTTCAAGTGGTGAGTTTTCGCAAATGTCGGCAGAACAACGAAAAGAAGTTGCAGAATTTACGGTGCAGCATGTGAATAAACGAATACCCGTACTGGTTGGAACAGGGAGCAACAGTACGCGGGAAGCGATATCACTCACTAAGCATGCACAAGACATTGGTGCAGATGGAGTTATCGTTGTGAACCCAAGTTACTGGGTATTGAGGGAAGAGAACCTATTCAGGCATTACTGTGAGATCGCGGAATCTACACAACTTCCCATGATGCTCTACAATTTTCCGGACCTCACCGGTCAAGACCTGAGTCCTGATTTTGTTCTTCGCCTGGTGGAGAAGTATCCCAACGTGGTGGGAATCAAGGAAACAGTCGATCAGGCGGGACACATCCGTGAAATGATTATCAAGGTAAAACGGCAGTATCCACATTTTTCCGTGTTCTGCGGATATGACGATCACCTATTAAATACCCTTACACTTGGTGGAGATGGAGCGATACCGGCAAGCTGCAATTTTGCACCAGAATTAACGGTTGGGATCTATAGAGCATTTATAAATGGGGAATTTTCTAGGGCCATCGAGCTACATCGAAGATTATCTGTTGTCCCGTTGCTGTATAAGATAGATTCTCCGTTTGCCAACGTCATTAAAGAGGCCATCCGGCTCTGTGGACTCAGTGTTTCGACCTACACATTACCTCCGACTCGACAGTTGAACGCAGAACAGATAGTAGAGATTCGAAAGGTCTTGGAACAGGCTGGTCTCACTTCAAGCAGTAAAATGTTCGACTCAACGTACTCTGAAATGGACTTAGGCTCTTTTGTCGAGGTTTAAAAAGGTCGTCGTTTCACGGATATTTAAGCCAGCCAGCGAGCAGCATGATAAGTCATATTTTTAGGGGAGGTGAGTGTCGATACGCTCACTTCGCAGAACAGGATGGTTCCCGTGGTGGTAAACCACGGGAAGCCCCCTCTGTTATCACCGAGTAGCAGCCAGTGTATCCTATTAGGGGTTCGACTCCATTTGGGGGGTCCCCTTCAGTTCACTGTACTTCAATTATCTCTCGAGCTTAGTGAGATGGGAAGTCGAAAAATACGCCATTCTTCCCCGACTTTAGAAGTCAGGGTCTCCTGGCGCAAATTGATGAAGTACAGCTAGAGGTGCGCGTGATGGACGAAGATGGGAAGCGTGCAGTGTATTGTATACAATGTAAGTCATTACGCACCCGGGAAGAAATGAATAGTGTGTTCAAAACGGGATACATACGTGTTGACGGCGTAGATAAACAACTCGGTGTATGTAAAAAACTCAAGTTTCGCACCCGATTTGAACCTGTAATCCCTTGGTACAGCGGAGACTTCAGGCGGTAAAAAGGCAAAAAC
>NZ_JAJFNK010000082.1 GCF_021739485.1 Alicyclobacillus tolerans | reverse complement strand
CGCTGGCGCCGAGTGAGACGAGATCCCGTGGAAATGGAGACTCACGCAGTGTAATGAGAGATGCTTTGCCTTCCCAGTCCCTTGAACACCTCGGTGTATTCCGGAAAGAACCGATCAAGCCAGTTCTGTATCCGCCTCTGTACCTGACCTAGATTCACCATGACCTTTTCCCTTAGGTTCATGATAAATCCGCATAAACACCCGTCGGGAGTTTAGGCTCGGTGTACTTACCGTCTTTCACGAGATTCGCAATGACCTCAGCATCCTTGTAGTCGTTCTTCGTCGGCGAGTTATCCTCCAACTCTTTGCTCGTGTTGACGTGGTGCGGATTTACAAGCACGAATCGAACGTTTAAGTCTTGCATGAAGGCACCTAACGGAAACCAGTAGTGTCCCGTTGGCTCAACGCCAAAGACGACATCCGTCTTGCCGTGCAGCCGTTGCAACTCCTTCATCCACGTTACGAGTTTCGTCAGACCCTCATCGTCATTGCTGAAAACACACTCTTTACCAAGCTCAATCCCACGAAACTCAATGGCTCTCGCTACATGCGTTTGCTTTGCAATGTCGGCTCCCACAATGATGGTACAATCGGTAATTTGTTGAATTCGTTGATTTTGCTTCTGCTGGATCTTATACTTCACGTTGAGCGTCCTCCTCAATTAGGGAATGAATGTGTCTGCATTCGGAACCCAGCATACAGGAGGCGCTCTTTTTGTTTCAAACCCAAAATTAATTCATTACAGGAATGGCTCCTTAATACTTAAAAACCTGCGTTCCACTTATGCCTTAGCATGCTTGAGTGCCATACGGAAACAGTAGAGCCCGTGATACATATCCGTGTGAATTGCATCGGGGGGGATATTGAAATCAACAGATTCTACGTAGTCTAATCCGCAATTGACGATGGCTGACTCCATCATTTGAAAGTCAACGGAAGGGTAGTCAAAAGTTAAAATAACCAACCCTAGTGGTTTCAGTGTGTGTTTAAATTCCTTCAACGTGTTGAACAAAGCTTCCTCTGACATGTGCTCTAAGACCGAAATGCAAAAGATTTTATCGAACATTTGGTTTTCGTACGGTAAATTTGTTAAATCTGCTACCTTGTACGAGATCATTTTGAAATATTTCATCGGGAATGTTTCGGATGCTGCGGCACCGAACGTATCAGCGATGTCCGCCAGGATGTAGTGCGGCATTTCAATTCTGGGATCCAAGTCACAAGCGAATACGGATTTAGTACGTTCCGCTAAATAGAATTTAAACGGATGACCTATTCCACACGCGGCGTCTAACACTACGTCATCTTTTTGCGCGAAATGACTCGCCCATGCGTACTCGTAAAAACGGCTCCACCATGACTCTGGTAGTAGATAGATGACCTCTGAAGTTCTCGTATCATTACGTGTTATGAATCTGGACTCAATGATATTTGTCACACGATTTACCCCTCTATCCGTATTGGGGATTTTCCGTAAACTTGAACAGCAATGTCCCATATACATCCCAGTGTTCAAAGGGTTAATCCCTAAGACCGCAACTCCAATATATGCTTTAGCGATGTAATCGTGAATGATGTTTTGGATTCGTGATGCACTCTTGCACAGTGATGTGACAACGACAGAGATCTGTGCTCGGGCTTGGCCTTGAGAAGAGAAACGGTACTATGGGCGGGTTATTCGAGTGCTGCGTATTGAGTCACTGTACGTCACCACCCCTAGAAAATGGAATTCCTAGGTTCCACCCAGTACTTTCCGCTTGCGTCAGTAACTAGGCAACGTCTCGGCGTTAGCGCCCACACTCATTCAACTGGTACCGTTGGTCGTTCTTCATAACCCAGTCCCATTGCTGGTTGAAGATACCATCTAGGTACACAGCGTATTCCGGCCATTCCTGAATGCAGATGGTGTTCACTTGCTTGAACGCCGAGGGAGAGTAATTGAGGCTTCCGTCCTCTACCCAACGGTCATCGAGCCATGTTGCCTTGATGTGAATAATTTGGTCGGATTTTGGAGACGTGCCGATGACAAAGTCGGTTCCGTCGACCCACCCAGCCGCTATCAGCCCCTCAATCTTCGCGTGCTCGGTGTGGCCAGTGGATTGCATGTGATCGAAGATGACCTTCACGTCCAGGCCGTTCTTTTTGGCTGCAATCAAGTCATCGAAAAACACGTCCAGGGTTGCGCCGTAGATCATGGTTCGAATCTTCTTCTCAGCCGAGCCCAGAAATGCAGAAAACACCTTGATACCATCGGCATAAGGCGTCACGATCCGGGTTTGCTCGGGGCTTCCCTGAATGACGCCGAGTGCTCCAAGTACTTTCTTCACGGCTAGATACTCCTTTCCGCTCAAACAAACGGTCTAATTTCATTTCCAGTCGATTGTTGAACTCGATCTACTCTCGATGAAAAACTTTGAGTTCCGCGACCGATTTGCTCATCCAGACGATCGCCGTTCCTGTGACTTTTTCATCAAGCCCTCATATCCGTTCATCGTTTGTGCGTTGCGTGATGTCTGGTCGGTCCCATGACCGTCCTCCTTAAAACCGCCCTGCGTAGTCCAGCAGGCCATACTTGGCGACCGCTTCCGCGAGCAATTGTTGCATTGAGCAATTTGAATGCCTGCAGCATTCCAACAGTCGTAACCAAACACGCTGCAAACCATGGACTGCGTTTCTCCCCATGGGATTCTCAGGCCCGTGGTCAGCCTACATAAGAGAAGACAGATGTCCCAATAGGAGTATCGATAGCCTTCTGCCATGACCTCTGCCTTGTGGACGATGCACTTCCTGCCGCTTCCCGTGACCTCAGGGTACGTCCACACGTCGGTATAGCCGCGATATCTGTCGCCCGGTTCTTCACGAGTCCCCAACTTTGGGCATCAGAACTTCGCCGTTGCCGACGTAGTCAGCGACATGGGCCTTGACGTGAAATGTTGGTTGTGCTTGCGGAGCAGTTCCATCTCCTCAACCATTTCAATCCCTCTTTGGATGAGAGATTTGGGGTAAACGAGGAGAAGATCCCCGGGCAACGGTTCGACAAAATGATTCGTAGTTGACACGCTACCCTCTCCTTTCAGACGAGAAAAATGGTACCCAAGATGCCCCCCCTTTTAAGATTCGTCTTACGGGCAGACAACAGCGATAAGCGCGTCTTCCTTAGTCGCTGCCAGCGCTGATGATAGCCCAAACTTCCAGCCGTTGTTCGGTAACCGCCATGTCGTCCGGATGCACTCCCGCCGTACC
Organism: Alicyclobacillus tolerans; assembly: GCF_021739485.1. Classification (GTDB taxonomy): domain Bacteria; phylum Bacillota; class Bacilli; order Alicyclobacillales; family Alicyclobacillaceae; genus Alicyclobacillus_K; species Alicyclobacillus_K tolerans_A. The sequence goes on along the minus strand of NZ_JAJFNK010000082.1, from coordinate 10,154 downwards.
GTCAAGAGGAGGACTTATACCGTGGCGCCGTGGCTGCGGCGTACTGCTCATCCAGGAAAACAAGGTGTTGCCGCTTGATGTGATTCAGGGTTCCGGCCTCGAATGTAAATGGGGCCACCCGTACGCAGGCGTAGATGTCTGTCTGCTCCCCCTAGACTAGCTGTAATCGAATATCGGACCTTGACGCCCCAGGTACAACCACTGGCACCTACTCTGTAACTATTCCATCCAATGTGCTTTCGTAGGGGTTGGTCACGGCGGTTGTCCTCCATCCTGGATGACCTTCCGGATTGAAAAGGGGCGAATTCGATATCGGTTCAACCGTTTGGTAGTGTTAGGATGAAATAGTGGACACGACGAAGCAGTATGACAAGGGGTTCAAACTTCATGCAGTTCAATTGGCTATGAAGAGTGGGAAGCCATCGAGCCGGGTAGCTCATGAGTTGGGTGTGTCGCAAAAGACGTTGAATTGCTGGATGTTTCGTCCAAGCATTCTTCTGATCACTTCCATATTTTTGGTAGCGTAGAATTCTCCTGAATCCGTGACATAAGGTGTTCATCGATGATTTAGGGATATGAAGTCCCTGAGTTAAAGATTTGTCGTTCAATCGGAATCGAATTTGTGTTTTTGGGGCGACTCGAACAGACCCAACTCTCCGTTGGAGTGGACGCCTTATGATTTTGCCGTTTAGCCAAACGCCAAGTACAATCGGTGGAACACGGGAAGCCATGGATTGTTCTTGCCCAATCGTAAGTACCGGCGTCTGGCGTGTTGGGTCATCTTAGCTGCCAAAGTCATGAGGCTCTGAATGACGGTACGGATCCTTCGACGTTGCACACCGTTTTTGAGGGGTGTATCCTCTCGTTTCAGACTTTATTGTCCGACAATCCGCAGCAAATTGTAGGTAAGAATGGCGAAGTGCAGAACCAGGTCATTGGTCGCGAATTTTCCCGATGGAAGGCGTTCCAGATCTAAATTCGTTTTAGTTTCACTGTGAGCGCCCCCTGTTAAACCAATTCCAAGGGACGATTTTCGTCTAATTAGCGGCAATATGTGAACTATGCGGTTAAGAACTTCGCATTATTGAATGACATTAGCTCCTGGACCCGGTTGGGATATCCTTCCTACTCAATGCGCCGCCAGCTTCGTCAATGAGAATATTGACTGTCGCCAAATCACCAATCGAGCAAATCCCAACGATGTTTCCTGCCGCATCACAGACAGGCAGACGCCGAATTTGATGCTGCGCCATTAAGTCTGCCGCTTCGTGTACATCCGTGTCCGGTGTGCAAGTGATGACCTGTGTAGACATACACTCATTGACCTTACAGGTGGTTCCTTTACCGCCGGCTAAAGCCTTAAGCACGATGTCACGGTCGGTTATAATACCGATGACTTTGTTCTTTTCGCATACTGGGATCGAGCCACAGTTCACAGATTTCATAATTTGCGCGGCTTTTTCGATGGAATCCGATGCTTGACAACAAGAAACGTCAGACGTCATCAACTCACGAATGTTCATGGTGTCTCCTCCCACTAAGAATTAATGTTTTCTTCTATTTACTCTCTTATTCTTACGATTACGCACCTTGTGATCATGATAAATGAAGTTGTATACTCAAGATCCTTGTTTGCCAGGCCGCAATTCTAAGCGTGCATTCAGCCTTGAAAAATAAAATCATATACTGAGGGGAAAATGAGAAGGATCCAGGGTTTGTAATCGTGAAAATCAAATTCTATACCGTCAATGCCAACGGTCAGTCGTCTGCGCAAGACATCACTTGTACTTTATATACAGAAATTCGTATTATTATCCTTTCAAGCGTATAAATATGCTCTATTATACGCTGGCCCTTGTACTTCCCAGTACCTCGATTTCTCTCAGAAGTAATTTTGGCATCGGCTCTTACTTTTATGTTGCCTCACATGAGTAAGGAAACAACAAAGGTCTAGCTAATATCTTGTGTGCCAAGCACAAAGCTCCCTCGGTACTACGGCCCCCTCCGACTCCCTTTCCGCAGCTCGCCATTTCACCGCTTGGCTTATAGGTTCTCTCTTTACGGTTCACACCGTGCGGAGGAGGGTCTTCCCAGTTCCGATCAAACTAACCTTACATGCCGATCCCTTAGACCGGAGAGTTCTTCCACGCTGCACTTCCAGAGTCTTCACGTGTTCCGTGGCCTTCGCAACTATACACGGTGCTCGGCTCTCTCTTGTCACTCTCGGGTCCGATTTAACGATGCGGCAGGATTCACTTCATGTTACAGTCTGTAAGTTTGCTTCGCCCGAACGGGCTTTCCACAGATGCTCCATCCTTAGGCTCTCGCCACCAGACGTCTGCTAGCCACGAGGCGGTCGGGCCCCTACCTCGGTCGGACTTTCACCGTCTAGTTGTGCCCAGCTTCACTGGGCGCGCTGAACATTTAATTCAAGCAGTAATAGAGGAATTTCGGAAACAAAAGGTTATTCTGCCTGGAATGACTGTCATAGAGCGACTCGCGTGGGAGGTCCGACAACGAGCCGAAGAAAAGATCTTTAAACACCTTGTATCCGCGTTAACAACTGAGCAGACAAAAAAGTGGACCACACGTTGTCCCACATGCCTGAAAGCAGTAAAACGTACCTGTCATGGCTTCGTGACATGCCAGGTACTAGTTCCCCAGATTCATTTCTTAAGAGCCGATGCCATAATTGAATAATCCTCGTTATAATCGGTAAGTCAGGTCTAGGATATGGTTTACTTTATTTCGTGAAAGCAATCAAAATAATGCCACAGCTAGAAAATAGTCATGGCAACGACCGTTGTTTCTATGCGAACTGACGCTGTTCTTGGGGATATTCATGTTTTCTGCATATTTATACAGAGTCGATCACCAGGTAAATCATGGTGGATGAAAATCAGTGGTGTGGAGTTGGACATAAATACACCACGGAACCCCCTTTTGGTAGAATAGAGCCGTCCAAAGCCTATTCACAACAAAGGAGAAGATCCATGGTGAAGCCTATTATATCACAATCAACGCAGTCTACGTTGGTTCCCTTTCCCCTCATTCCTCGTCAATGGGAACGGTATGTGGACGTTCCGTTTGTCATTCCCGCGCTGACATTCCCCTGGGACATCTTTTGTGGGATCGAACAAGATTACTACCAGCATCTGCACGACGTGTTGCGTAAAGAACGGATGAATCGCTCAACCAAAGCCGTTCATGCCAACGACTCTGCTCTTGACTTGGAACTCCCGATACCAATCGAACAGGTCGAAGATACGTTAGCAGTCGGGCGAAGTCGGTTCGGACGAAAGCCTCACGACTTTATGCCCATGATGCGTGCGTTCGAACTTGCTCGATTGCTGTACGTCGAAATCATGGTCGAGAGTGTCTACCTGCAGGTGCGCTCAAACCCGTTGTTTGCTGAAGCTTGCGGGTTTAAGGGCAAACTCCCTCGTTACCGCTCGTTTGCCCGTTTCGACCAAATCATGACGGACTTCGGACTATGGGAAAAGGCCCGACAACAGGTCATTGCGTTCAATCTGAAGCAGGGTGTCTTGGGAATTGAAGATACCTTGGTTGCCGATACAACACATATTGAAGCGGAGGCGACATACGGAAGGCAGATGAAAACCTGCGGCCACAAAGAAGACTGTGATTGTCCCAGGGTACCCACTGACGACAACGTAGGCATTGTTCGTAAGAGCAATACTGTGTCCTACGTAGGCCACAAGGTTTCGTTACTTAGCGGGGCAAAGGGACAGCTCCCACTCACCCACCAGGTATTCCAAGGTGGGGAATACGATGCCTTCACGTTGCAGCCAACACTTGAGAGATTCAAATCTGAGTTTGAGGATCTAGCAAAGTTTGTAGAGTATGTACTGGCGGACGGGATTTATCAGACTACAGGGAACCAGAAAGCAACAAAGGAGGTGCTAGGGGCGAAGCTACTTGCTCCCATTAATCCTAGGGGTCGCAAGGACAAACCGAGCGATGTCCGTGGCATTGACAAAATTGATCGCTACGGGATACCGCACTGCATTGCTGGCTACAAGATGGAGTTAAAGGGGTGCAACCTCAAAAAGGAACAGTACATATTCACTTGTCCAGTTCGCAATCCCCAGACAAAACAGGAAGGTCTTGTCTGCCCTCATCACAAACATATCGAGTGCTGCAGCGGTGCCACCCAAGGGTGCGTACTTCGGGTCGATTTTTCGACGACGCCCCAAGTGGACTCTGAGTTCCCACAGCACAGTCGTACATTCGATATCCTGTATGACGCCCGAACAGGGATTGAACGGATCATTGGGATGCTCAAAGATGGATACAGTTTACGGCGTGTACACAAACGTGGACGGAAGGCCGTCGAGGCACACGTCGATCAGTGCATGGTCTGTATGCATGTCATGGCACACTGCGCCCACGCTCAAACCGGAACGGTGAACCGGGGTTGGACACGTGGTCGCCTGAAAAGGGCGCAATAGCGACACCCATCCACAGAACCGAGGCTTGACCAGTCTTATCCACAGCTTTCGTGCGTCCATTTTCGCCAGTAACGAAATTAATCCACAGTTTTAAGATAAAATCGCAATGCGATCGCTAAAATTCTGGGTCTTCGACCGTACTTCCCAGTATCTCAATCTCTCTCAGAAGTAATTTTGGCATCGGCTCTCAGGATTCCTGCCTCGTTTGTCCAATAACGATTTTACCGAATCAGTGAATTTTTATACAGCCTAGGAACAACAAACCGCCGCGATTTTATGATCGCGGCGGTGGACCTGAGTATAGAACTTTATTTGTCGGTACACGACTTTATTTTTCAGTACACAACTCTATTTCCCGAGATCATCTGTCTAAGCCGTTTTCCAGGGCTCGCGGCCGAAATTTGCAGAGTATCGAACGATTACAAGCGATTTCTGGAGTACGACTGACCCCGAGGGCAAACTTCACTCGGTCATCGAACATAGCCACTTCCACTGCTTGCGACCCTCACGCATCTGGAGAATCATCAACATCGTCATATATGTAGGGGGAACCGAAGGTCTGCCAATCCTAGAATACATATGTGCAAACATGCTATCCCCAATGTTTTCGTCGGCCCAAATCCTGATATGGTACCAAAACGACTTCTTTGAAATCTTTTCATACCATCCATCTGTCTAACGATCAACGAAAGAGCCGCCAACCATCTTGGCGACTCTAATTTACTTTGTCTTACAAGTTAAGCCACAACATCCAGTCCCAGTTGTGTCAATTCATGCTGCTTTATAGATTCCCAAATGACTCATTTTTATCGACTATCAGCTTGCAATGATTCTGGCACTGTTTTACTTTATTATCCTTGCTCACTTACTCTTACGCAGTGGTCTTAGCAAGTACTGATCTTGTTAGTGACAAAGTTTCTTCTTTAGTGGCAAACTTTATTCTCGCTGATCAACAGGTTACTGACTTTATTCGTTGGTTACCAACTTTATTCCCTGGTTACTGACTTTATTCTTTGGTTACTGACTTTATTCTTTTTGATCACAAATTGTTCAAGAACGCGCAACGCCCCTTCGGCCCTGGAATGATGACACTCGTCGTAAATGATGAGTCCCGGTTCCCGAATCGACCGTCCCGCTACAAGAGTCTGCGTAGAAGCAAGAATCACCTGGGCTAACTGCTCATTGCGTTCCGCTTGGACACGCCCCGTTAACACATCAGGCCAGACCATGCGAAGTTTCGCCTCGGCTTGTTCAAGTAGTTCTGTTCGATGCGCCATCACGAGAATTGGTTTGCCTGAACTCACCGTGTCGTAATACCGCTTGGCTAGTGTTCCAAACACCACAGTTTTGCCTGCGCCCGTGGGAAGAGTAATGAGTTGCCGACGGTGCTTGGGCAAGGCCGCAAAGAACGCGTCAATGGCTTCCTCCTGGTACGGTCGAAGCTGGATTTCCAATCTTCTCACCTCTCAACGTTTTCTCCCCTCTATTCTGCAACATAGAGTGACTAGGAATGTTCCATTTTCGTGATGATTTCATTCGCGTAAAAGTTCGTCGAGTTCTTTGTGTGTCATCTCATGAATTGCACTCTCTCCAAGAGCTTTCGTAAGACGTTTCTCAACACGATAAAGTGTTGCTACGGAAATACTCATCTTTCTAGCCAAAGACTGATACGAGAGCTTTTGTCCGTTTTCTATCATGCGGTCAAATATACGAACTACATCGATGTCTTGGAATTCCTTATCCTTGGCTAAACTAACGAGCCATTGTACCTTCTTGGTGTTTCCTTCTAGGATTTCCAATCGTGAAGGGTCGGATTCCCGCCGTGCCCGATACCTCTGAATGTTCCGTATTTCTCGTTGCCAGCGGCGATAGTTGTTCAGAATCTTCTTTCCCACAACGTCTGCTTTTTTGCTCTTGTTCGCGAGGGTATCCAGTACGTCTGGCAGCAACGCGGTCTGTGCAAAAGGAACCCCATGGAGTGGAATCCATGTCCCTTCGTTCTGCCAAATCTCGTAGTTTAAGGACTCTACGCCGAATAACCTGTGAAATTTTTCAGCCATCTCCACAAAACGCTCTGGCGGTTCGCACGATTCAAACTCCGATTTTCGGCTCAAATTGACAACACCATAGCGGTACGCATGCATTTCACCCTCACCTCTTCGGTGTGTTCTCTCTCGTCTGGGTTTTAGCCGTTCGGAAACAGGCGATAGAACGCCTCATACCTCGCGTCGTGTTCGACTACGGCGGTATAAGAGTCTGTCGTAGGTCTCCTCGTTTTTATCGTAGAGGACGAAGAGACGTCCCGTTGGGGGTTTTGCGCACGATTTTTAAAGTCTATGGGTTGCACTACTTCTTCGTTTTTGACGAGTTCCTTGGCCCACTCGTCTTTTAATACTTCTGCGACATAGCTAAAGCCATGAATGCGTTTTTGGCTGTCTTGTCGCATCTCAAAGACGCGGTCTACTCCGTCTAGAATCCAGTCGAGCGGAACTCCACTAACCAGAAGCTCTTTAATCGCACGATAGTCGTTTTCTTTGGCGATGTACGGGCGTTGGAGCTGAGCTTGCATACGGATCTCAATCTCCTCGTATGGATTGAGGTCTCTTTGAGTTAGCTTGTCTTTTATGGATAAACCGGTGGTAGAAGTTTGTTTTGAGGTACATGAAGAAGCTTGATGGATGTCAGACGAAAAGGCCATGGAATGGGCTTGATGAGACGAATCTGTGGGTTGTTCCGAGATAGAGGTGTTGTCCAATCTATCGTTTTTTTCAGGTGCGTTGGTATATTCGAACACGAAGCTAGGCATAGTAGTAGTAATGGTATCTTTGTTTTTTAAAACAAGTCTTTTAAGCGGTACTTCAGGTTCCGGTAGGTTTTGAACCTGAAGTACCGCTGGGTCACCCACTGGAACTTGAGGTACCAGTGGGTTGTTATACTCGATTTCGTAATCTTTGTTTCCGGATTTAGACGCGGAACGATCTCCGACTAGGACAAGTGTTCGGTCGATTAAAGGACCAAAGTTATAGACCATCGGGCCGAATTGTTTAGTGGCCGTATGACGCCTACGACCGATCCGGAGCAGACCTTTGGCGACGAGGGAGTCGATCCATTTTCGGATCTGACGTTCCGATACACAGAGGCTTGTAGCGAGAGTTTCATGAGCAGGGAACGGATCTCTGGCGTCGTGTTTGTACGAAAGAAGGGTGCATATCAAGCCCCACTCGCCATGTTCAATGCCGAGTTTGCGGTAGTTGCGAAGGATGAGGTTTGGGATGGACGTGAAACCTTCGTCAAGGAGACGAGAGCCCCAGATGACTTCGATACGGGTTGGATCAGTTTGATAAGTTGTCATAGAAATACCTCCAATGGAATGTAATCCATTGAAGTTCACGAACCAATAGAAACCGCTGGAATCGCCCAAACGCAAAGTCCATTTCGATACAACAACACAGGTACAGCGACAAGCTTATGTATTTTGAATAATTACGAGTGCGATTTCCTGTTGAAACTAATCTTTTTTGCTTGTCAAGTCCATGCTGTATTGATAAAATAGTAATGAAATGAACGCTCGTTTTTAGCAAGATTTAAGCGGGCCAAGCAAATGACATTTATTGGCAAATTCTTAACTGGTTTTCTGTATGGCGGCCAAACCTTCAAGAAAACCGGTTATTGTGAACTAGGTTGTGAACTTCAATAGTAGTACCTCGGTGACCCCAGTGCTCTGGGGTCAATTTTTTGTCCTTTTCGCTATAAAAACACCGCTTTCGATATATAGTAAATTTTTGATCCTCATTATACACGAGATTCAAAACTAGAAAAGGCGTCCAATTGACCAAGCTTGATCAAAGGACACCTAAATTTACCTATGTGCATTGGCAGGAATTCGCGCAGTATAGCACGAATTACTGTCATAAGCATATTGATCACAGGGTCGTCGGTTGACCTTGATCAGTATGGGTTAAAAGGATTAGGCCCCTTTTGACCGTCCAGACGCCCACCATAGAGGTGGGCGTTTTTGACGTTTTCGTTGTGTCGGAAAAATAGACTGTCATTGAGGTATCAATTTCGACAGTGTAATTTGTTTTCCTGCTTGCGGAATCTACGCTTAATGAAAAATCCCCTTGTTGCGTTGAAAAGGCCCATAAATGTCTGTCTGGGGCATTACGGGCAAAGTTCAACGCAACCCAACGGATAAATCGTTTGGCACTCGCACACTATCTTGAAAGTAGCTTAAAGTAGATACGCAAAGCATCGTTCATAATCTTGCTTTTATTGACCCCTAGCTTATTTAACCGGTTCACTTCTTCAGCAAGTTCATTTTCGATGTACCAGGTTACTCGCTGGTGTCGGTCGACATATTTCAGTTTGGGGACTGTAGGTACGGCAGCTTCACGTAATTTTTGAATCTCTTCGGGACTCAGTAAATCTGCTGTTACCTCAGCAGACTGGTTCGTGTCGGTTGGCGACATGTCCGCCATGCTATGCGTACTACTGCTGGATGTATCAGCATCATTGGTGACAGTGATGTCAGTGTATTTGCTGTTAGTGACGTCAGTATTGTTACTGTTAATGATAGCAGGATCGTTGCTGACATCATTAATATTGGTGTGGCTGATAGTGCCATCTTTCTCATCCGGAGTACTTTTAGAAGATTCGAGTTGTTGACCTACGATGCTATCAAGGACGCGATGTTTCTGATCACTACCGAGTTCATCTTGTTGTTCACCCATTAGAGATTGGAATCGAGCTCTCTTATTACTGGCTGACACGACTCAACAGCTCCTCTACAAAAGTATCGTATTCAGCTAAGGCGTAGCGATCATGTGCAGTTCGGTCCGTTATACCGGTGAGTGTAAATTCTTTTAGTCTAGTCCGACGACGTATCGTAACAGCGAATACCCAATCCTCGTAGTCTTTGCGCACTTGATCAATGATGGACGAATCAATTGCGGCTCTAGAATCTTGCATACTCAATAGAATTCCTGCCAATTTGAGATTTGGATTGGCGCGTTCCTGGACGAGACGTAGTAATTCAAGATAACGGTCCAGTGCTTTCCAACAGAGTGGCTCTGACTGAAGGTTAACCACAGCAAAATCACTAGCAGCTAGTCCGTTAACGGTTAATTTGCCTAAGTTAGGTGGTAAGTCTATAAGAATGAAATCGTAATTGTCTTTAATAACTCTCAGACATTCTTGGAGTGCAAGAGATGGATTAGTGAAAATTTGTATATGATCATCCAATGTTACAAGTATGTCGTCTGCTGGGAGTACGTGTAAAGTATCCGTCACGGGTACGATGTACGGCTCGGGGTTACGTTCCAACATTGCGTTGAGAACGGTACGGTCTTGATATTGGTAGATGTCCTTTTGAGTAAGAATGTTTGTAGCGTTTCCCTGCGAATCCATATCGACGGTGAGCACTTTATAGTCACGCGAAAGGATATAGCTGGTCATGCAAGTACTCGTGGTTTTACCAGCTCCACCTTTCTGGATACCGAATGAAAGTGTTATACCCACATTATTTGTCTCCTTTAACTACTAGTTAACGAGTATATTCGATGAGTGGGTGCCGAATCCTTTTCAGCAGTCGTGATGTCAGCACTGACACTGACACTGACACTGACACTGACACTGACACTGACACTGACACTGACACTGACACTGACACTGACACTGACACTG
>NZ_JAJFNK010000081.1 GCF_021739485.1 Alicyclobacillus tolerans | reverse complement strand
CGACTTGGCCAATATTGGCATCAAATTCTGGACACCTGGCACCATCAGCATTTGGACATTATGAGGTAGCTAAAACACCAACCTCACATCGCGACGACATCGAGTCAAGGTCGCACCTACCTCGAGATTTCTTTGAATCCCGAACACATTGCTGTAAATCGTAACACCGATAAAGTTGAGCCAATTCAGCGTACTTGAATGTGCGTCTAGGAAATTGGGTTCCCATCAAAGGGAGGAGTCTACATGCCGATTAAAGGCCGTAGTGACGTCTCACGGATTCCGAGAATCGGGAAAATCCATTTAGGCGTTAAGCAAAAATCCGAAAGAAGTGGCAACGAATATCCGACTGCAGTGGACTACTTCGTGGTGAAACCGGACGAATCCACCAGCGAGAACGCGGTAGAAGCGTTTCGTTCAGTCTACGGGGATCGGCCACGCGAAATCACCGTCGCATTCCCGTCGAACAATCCAGAACAGTTTTTCCCGCAATTCCTTTCGTCTTATAGGCGAGTCGGTGAGCGATATGAACTGTACTGCAAAGGGGACGGTGAAACAGCGAACCGCGTAGACGGACAAGGTGGACGTATTCAGGTTCAGTGTCTGTATCGAGATTGCCCTGTCTTCCAAGAGGGAAAATGCAAGGAACTCGGGCAGCTTCAGTTTTTTCTACCTGACGTCCCTGGCATCGGTGTCTGGCAACTCGATACGTCAAGTTGGCATACCACTATCAACTTGAATGGCAGCATTCAAATGGTCATGGCACTCACAGGTGGTCGCATCGCGATGGTTCCGTTAAAGCTTCGGATTGTGCCGAAGGTAGTGAATCCGGATGGCCGTCCGAAAACTGTTTATGTCCTCACGCTTGGAATTGACGACATGAAGCTCACGGATTTTATGACACGAACACCGCTTTTAACTGCGACCATGCCAAGTGTTGAACCCATTCCAGAAGACGAACTCCCGGATGACTTATACCTGGATACTCAAATCGTCGACGACAAACTGGGCATGCAGGAAGAACCCGGGCACGAGTCAGTATCTGAAGGAGCCGATATCGCGGCTGTAAGCGAGGTGAAATTCAAACCGTACCGTGATACAGAAGCGGCAATGGTTCGCCTTGCGTCTCTTGACGGAGAACTCTTGGAACTGCTCACCGCAGAACCAAGGGTTGTTAAAAAGTTGAAGTCTTTACGGGAAGGTACTGCCATCCGATTTGAGGCCACGCAGTCACAGCGCTGGTTAGATCGACTCGAACTTGTCGATTTCAAGGTGGTTTCATAGAAACGAATGTAGAAAGGGGCAATGCACTTATGATGAATCGAGTGATTCTCATTGGTCGGTTAACAGCCGAACCGGAGCTGCGTTACACCCATTCGGGCACAGCGGTCACGTCATTTACGTTAGCGGTGGATCGCGCACGAAAGAATCAACAGGGCGAACGGGAAACGGATTTCGTCAACATCGTGGTCTGGCAAAAGCAAGCCGAGACTTGTGCGCAGTATCTGCACAAGGGACGTATGGCAGGCGTGGATGGCCGGCTTCAGATTCGGTCGTACGAGGATCGCGAAGGACGAAAAGTGCGCGTAGCGGAGGTCGTCGCAGAAAATGTTCGGTTCCTTGACCGAAGTGATGGCACCAAGTCACCTTCCACTGTAACAGCGGGTGAACCGATTGCTTCTCCTGAACCCGCGCAGATACATCCCCGGTACAACGATGATCCATTTGCAGATGATATACCAGCCGATTTTAATGACGATCCATTTGCGGATTCGTATTCGGCTTGATATCAGGCAAAGCAATTCAACTACTACCTGTAGAAGGGAGCAATGATACATGAGTATCCTACGGAAAATACGCTGGAGTCTGTATGGACGACGTAGACGTGTCAATGCGGTCATTCAGGAAATCGAACGAAGTCGCATGATGTACCGATTGGCACAACTTGAACGAACGCCAATGAGCACCGTACGTACGGTCGTGCAACGGTCCGGCAATATGGTCAGTTAACAAAGTATCACTGTCGACAACACAGAAAGGAGGGACGCCCCTCTCGTTCAACCAACGAGAGGGCGAAAACCTCACGTGTGTTGGACGATGGGTGGACGGATTTGAATCATGGTCGTTCGTTTGAAGAAGTTTGGGCGGATTTGCAGCAGGCCTTACTTCGACATCTATGTCTTGGATACATCAGTCGGAGCAAACATGCTGTCTTACAAATGATCGCAAGGAACATCGACTTTGCAGACATTCAATATGTTGTAGAAAACAATCTACCGGATGAAATGTATAGGCCCAACGAATACCCGTATGGTGAGCAGCCTTTTTCAAACCTGGATCCGGTCTTTTCAATCACCGGACAGGATAAGAAGGGGCGATGGATCACTGTTGCTGTGGTCGTTCGTATCAGATATGGCCGTTTACACTTTGGCATGATTACTGCCATTGCACCAGTCAGTCCAAAAAGTAGGCACAGAAACGTCAAACACGCTGCCCAAGTTGCTCTATGATGTTGACATCATCAGCAGAGCAGGAGGCGGCTCGATTCGGTGAATCAGGATGTGGAGAAAGTGTATCGAACCGTAACAGGTTCACGTGGTGTGGTCTTCGAGAACTTCCCGGTTTACAGGTACGATGGTCAGGAATTTTACCTGATGAGAGACGAGTGGTTAGCGGAGCGGATCGAAAAGCTCGTTCCGAAAAACCTCCGGCCAGCTGCAAGGCTCGACTGTCGTTTCATTCCGGAATTTCACGAAGCGCTACCAGGCGGAGAACTATCGAAGTCGGAAACAAAAATCATGAAGTGGTTGCAAACCATGAGTCAACATGGCTTATCGATGTGACCACCACGAACCGAATGGGTTCGAATCAACCAGTACGGACAGGAGTGACAAACGGCTCTGAGTTCAAACTGGTTTTTTTGATCTCAAAGGAGGTAAACGCGATGAATGCATTCATTACGATGACGAAAGATTATCAATCAGCGCTTCGGACTAAGCGATTCTTCATTAGACGCGGAATCCCGTGTCTCGTTCGCAAGCGCTCGGACGGAAGCTATGCACTCTTCACATATGCAGGATACAGCTTGGCGGTTCGCAATTTGCGCAAGCAGATGTCCGCTTGAAACAAGACTTCAATCGACGTTTTAGCCGACATCCCGTTCATGGATTATCCAAAACAATGAATCTTGAAGGGTGGATGAAACATGAGAATTGAATCCATCACGCTGGAGAATTTCAGGTGTCATGAGCATATGGAAATTCAGTTCAGTCCTGTAACAGCCATTTATGGTCACAATGGTGCCGGTAAATCGACGATTGCTGAGGCCGTGGTATGGTGCCTTTACGGTACGGATATTCTTGGCAAAAGCAAGCAGGATGAAAACCTGATGCACATTGGGTCGAAAAGTATGGCAGTTGCAGTCACATTCGTAAACTCGGTAGGTATCTCTCTCACGATTTCACGCATGCGATCGGGTAAACGAGCATCCGCAATGACGGTGAATGGATCGCGACCCAAGGAAGGTCAAATAGAGGGCTGGTTCGGGTCGGTTTCCGAATTCCTCTCCATGTTCTTCCCGGGCTATTTTAGTAGTTTGGAGCCAAAAGAAGCCAAAGTGATCCTTGCGAAATGCGTTCCTGATGTTCCAAAGGAGGACGTATTGGCACGAATGAGTTCCGATTCAGTCGAACTGTTAGCCCACGATAAATTTGTCATGGGTATTGAATCGGTCGACTACGCGATGAAGAGAGTTCGTGAAGAGATTGCCCAATTGGAGAAGTCTCTTACGCGCTTTGAAGGCGAAATGGACGCCTATGAATCGGTTATCCAGCGAGGCGAACCAAACCCTTTCGTAAGCAAGATTACGAGTGAGATGTTAGACCAGTTTGAGGCAGCAAAGCGTGAAACGACAATACATGAAGTGGGTTTTGAGAACCGAGATAAGCGGCTTCAAGAGTTGCTCTCTCAGCACACATCGCTTGCCGATACCTATCGGACGTTAAAGGCGAGTGTACCAAAGGTCGACACTCACTGTCACACATGTGGTCAAAAATTGCCCGCCGACCAAGCCAATAAAATTCGGCAGCAGGTGGCCCTGAAACAAAATGGGATTCAGAGGAACATCGAGCAAATAGTCACGGAAGGTAAGCGGGTGAAAGCTGAGATTGAGCGTCTTAAGTCTCTTCCGAAAACGCCCGAAGTAGACCTGGACCTACAAGACTTCATTCAGCAGATGGAAAAGCAACTACGTAACGAGCAGGAGCTAAAAATTGCTCACGAGGCCATGACACGTACGTACCAGATGGCCAAGGAGAATATTGCTCAAACCAAACAATACATGATGGATGAGCAAAAGCACCTTGAAGCCTATCGGCGCAAGTTAAAAGCCTTGCAAGATTTTCGCTTTGAGTTTGTTCGCGCCCAACATGAAAAGCTAAATGGCCTGTTTGAGCATGTGCGCATTCATTTGATGGATTGGAACAAGGAGACGGGCGAAATTCGAGAGTCGTTTCGGGTCGAGTGGAAAGGCAGACCGTATCGGCTGTTGTCGTTCTCCGAGAAAATCCGATGCGATCTCGAAATTGGCCGTGTGCTAGCCGAGGCGAAAGGAGAGGCCATGCCGGTTTACGTAGATAATGCGGAATCGGTTCAGGACCTGTTCTTAGAGCATTTCAATGGTCAAGTCATTGCGTCCTACGTTTCGGACACGAAATTGACAGTGAAACACCAAGTCGATTCACAGGTCGCCTGAGGATCGGTCAACACATTGAAGCTATTTCATCGAGTGTAAGGTGGTGAAATCCATGGTGACGAAGAGAAACAGACCTGTGTACGACATTCACGCTGTAAAACGGATGGTACAAAGGCGGCTTCCGGTGGAAGTGATCGATCAGATTGCACAAGTCGGGGTCACGGTTCAAGAAAACCGACACCGTGTGATGAAACGTGGAGATTTAAATGGCAAGCCCATTCATGTCGTGCTCGCCAAGCCGAATACGGTTATCACGGTTTACGCAGCCGACGAATGGGATTCCACGATTACCGTTTGTCGGAAACGAATGAGTGCAATGAACGCCTAATGTAGTTCCCTGCCCGCTACCAGGGGGTGCTTTTTCACCCTCGGGAAGCGGCCCCGTGGGTGAAATTTTATCCACGGAGGGGTCCAAGTGAAAGTAATCAAACGATACGTCGGTATGGGGACATTCGTGCTACTCATCGAAGCCTTGCTGGTACTGCGAGTGATGCCACCCGGGTTTGACGGATGGAAATCTGTAACCGTAGGTCCGGGGCAGACGCTCTGGGAACTTGGCGAGGTGTATTGTCCCAATACGGATCCTCGATATGTTGTTGGTGCGATTGAGACCCGCAATCATATCGGCGCAAACATTCAACCAGGCGACGTCCTGTGGGTACCGACAAAGTCGGTCTCCGTGTGGGCACGGCTGGTTTTTTAATACCGAAAAGAGGATTGACATGATACCCGTTGAGGGGAAGGAGCGCGAAACCTGATGAAAGTGACATTTTGTTGCGATGAACTCGTCAAAGTCCTGCGTGACATTGTACGTGTGGTACCGAACTCGACAAACCGACCGGTACTCAAACACGTGCTGATCCGGGCAAATAAAGAGGATGATCGTGTCGATCTGTATGCAAGCAGTGAAGACATGTCGATACGACGCACGCTTTACGAGACAATTACGGATCCAGCAGTCACGATTGAAACTTCTGGCGCCTGCCTTTTACCGGCAAAGGAACTCTTTGAAATCGTAAAAAAGGCGATTGGCAATGTAGCAGTTCACGCCAATTCAACGAAAACAAAACTGGTTTTTGGCAAGACAAAGTACGAATTGGCGAGCTTGGAACCAGAACTTTTCACACCGTACACCAATGAAAATGATGACACCACGTCCGTCGTATTGTTGGCCCCCGAATTGCATCGGCTGTTGCGGCGTACCACTTATGCAACGGCAAAAGGCCCTGCGCGACCGATTCTGACAGGGGTCCACTTGGCACTTGGAGAGTCTGTTTTGCAGGCCACGGCAACGGATGGCCTACGACTCGCCGGGTTCGCGGTTCCATATCTGACAATCACCGGGGAACACCGAAGTTTGACCGTACTAGCAGCCCTGTTAGACAAGGTGGCTCTAGGGTTGCCAGCGCACGATGACGATGAGGAAACCACACTGGTTTTTGGCTCAAGTTCGCTCATTGTGTCTTGGGATGACGACTCATACCGTATGGTGATTCGTGCACTGGACGGGAACTACCCCGACACGTCACGCATTATTCCGCATAACCCGCTATACCGGATTAAGGTGGACCGGCAGGAGTTGCTGGAGGCGTGTGAACGCGTGTCGATCTTGTCTGAAACGGAGCACCAACGGGCACAGTTCGAATTCACGCCAGAGAGACTGACGCTTACCGCAATTTCATCACAGTATGGGAATGCGAGAGACACGGTTGAAGTGAAAAACGCTTCGATCGACAAAGCTCTCACGCTGTGGTGCAACATTCATTACTGGATTACACTGCTTCGGTCATTTGACGGCATTGAACAAATTGAGGTAGGCCTTGCAGAAGCGAATCAACCGTTTACGGTCAACCCCGTTGGTGAAACAGGCCTATGCCTGATTGCCCCAATGGCGAACGCTACAGCGGTGTCTAAGGAAACTGCAAGTACAGAACCATCAGATGAACGTGTGAGTGCCTGAGCCAATGATCCACTAAATCGAAGGGAGGAAGTCCCCTGCTTCATGGAGGGGACACTCCCTCGGTGATACTTGGGGACGTTCATGCATGAATGACAAGGTCAAAGATGCGCTCGTGCGGTTAGAGCAGGGAATCGAATCCTTGCTGGATAGCGAACAGTGGAAACGGTACTTGATGTTTCAAAGCCGATTTCACAGTTACAGCTTCCACAACGCCCTACTGATTTTCATCCAAAAACCGGATGCAACCATGGTTGCCGGTTTTCAAAAGTGGAAAGAGATGAGGCGCTTCGTTCGCAAGGGTGAGCGTGGCATTTTAATTCTTGCCCCAATGTTCCGCACAAAAATTGAGGACGAAGCACCGCCAGGTGTGGAAGAAACCGCCTTAGGTGAAGAAGCCAAACGCAAAGTTCTGTACGGCTTTCGTCCTGTGTATGTCTGGGACGTAACGCAAACAGACGGTGAACCGATTCCAACCGTCGATGTACCCGTCATCATGGATGGATACACGGGATGGTATGAATCGTTGCGGCAAGCCTGTCCCTTTCCTCTTTGTGAAGTACATGAAATGGAGAGTGGGGCGCTCGGTTCCTTTAACCATCGAACTCGCTCTATCGAGATTGTCGAGACGCTGCCTGAAGCCCAAAAGGCAAAGGTACTCATTCACGAATGGGCGCACGGGCTGTTGCACAGCATAGCGGATCGACCTGAGAGAGAAACACGAGAACTTGAAGCCGAGTCAACCGCGTTTGTCGTCGCGAGTGCACTTGGTTTCGATACGGCAGATTACTCTTTTGGCTACATTGTGGGCTGGAGAGGCGAAGAAGCCATACAAACGCTCAAAGCGTGTGGAACTCGAATCCAAAAAGCAGCCGACACCATTTTGTCCACGTTACAGCTAGAGTCCACTGTGAAAAAGGAGGCGGTGTAAATTCAGGCGGAAGTGTTAAACGTCGAACGTGGTTGGCTATCAAAAGGCGGGGATGACATGGCGAAATCGACACATCGCTCCTATCGGGCGATACCTGACGTCGGGCCTCGGTGTCAAGATTTGGGGACGCTGACAACGGTACGTGTTGTGATACTCAGCTACCAAATCGATGACCCGAAGTGGGAATACGCTGCGGTCATCGTAAACAACGGTTTGGTTCAAGCAGCGTATGTAACTTTTGACGTTACGGACGTGGAGCGAAATCCTCTCTTTGCCCTGAAATTCATGCAACGGATTGAGTGTGAGTATCCAACGATGGAAGTGGCCAAGCAGGCAATTACGCAAACACAGTGCTTCAAGCCTGTGTCTGATCATGACCTTCTCGAGCGATTGAAAATCGACTTGATTCGTTGAACAGACATACGAAACCCACTGCACTGGGTGAATTTATCCACCTGGTGCAGACGGGCGGAGTATGGAGGAATGGATAATTGGCAGCCATAAACGTGGTTCGAATTGAACTGATTAAAGAACGGAACTTCAAGTATTCAGGGAGTCGGCAAGTCCGCTGTGCAGATGATGCCGCGAATATCCTGTTCGAATACATCGGTAACACCGATCGCGAAGAATTTGTTGTGATGGTGCTTTCGACCAAACACTATGTAAACGCGTTAAACACCGTCAGTATCGGATCGCTTGACGCGTCTTTGGTCCACCCTCGCGAAGTGTTTAAACCAGCAATTCTGGCCAATGCGTCAGATATCATCGTTGGTCACAATCATCCCAGTGGAGATCCGACTGCAAGCCCTGAAGACACCGCGGTTACGCGGCGGTTGGTAGAGGCAGGTCGCACGCTTGGAATCGATGTGTTGGACCACATCATTGTCGGAGATTCGGGGAGGTTTACGAGTCTAAAGGCTCAAGGACTACTTTAATAAGCCATCCAAATTGATAACTGTATAACGGATATGTAAAGGAGGTGACCCTCCGTCTTGTTCGATTGGGGCGGAGGGGGTACCTCGTGTTCCAGCGACAAGATGTGAAGGGACAAATGCGAACTGAAGGAATCTCAAAAATGGGGTATTACCCAACGCCTCGTTCCATGGTGGTGAAAATTCTTGGTCGGCTTCAGATGACCGAACCTGCGCGATTCTTCGATCCTTGTTGCGGAGAGGGGGATGCACTGGGCCAAATTGGCACGGCATCACCCAGCTCTATGACGTACGGAGTTGAAATTGACGGTCATCGCGCAGGAGAGGCAAAACAGAAATTAAATCATGTCCTGCACTGTGGATATGAGCGGGCACGTGTTGAGGTAGCAAGTATGCAGCTACTCTTTCTCAATCCGCCCTATGACGCACAATCCGGTCTGGGTGGATTGGAAATGCGCAAGGAGCTCATTTTTCTACGAGATTTGTCCAAGCAACTGGCTCCGGATGGCGTGCTTGTATTTGTCATTCCACGTTACACGCTTGGACCGGAGATGGTGAACGCACTGTTTCACCGTTTCACGAACTTGGCTGTATATCGATTTGATGACGATGAATACCAGGCATTTCGCCAAGTAGTCGTCTTCGGTCAACGGCGCAAGAAGAATTTGACGAGCGCGAAGGAGTTGTCTGATGCCGATCGTCAAATGAAAAATGAGATGCTCATTTACGGGAAAGACATGGAGCAACGCATGCCATATTTGGATGAATCGGATGGCCGGATGTGGATCGTTCCGCCCGCAGCCCATATCGAGGTACCCATTTTATTTCGTGGCTACGTGCTTGATGAAGCGGAGTTACGCCTGGATTTGGCGCAGTCTGACGTCTTTCGAATTTCAGACAATATGCTCATGTCAACGGACGTACAAGCTTTCCTAAAACGTCCCTTACTGCCGTTTCGCCGAACGCACATGGCTACATTAATTTCGGCTGGTGCGCTGAACGGTGCCGTCGGATTTGGACAGCATCGCCATATGGTTGTGGGGATGACAAGGAAAATTGTCAATCGAGACATTGTAAGAAATGAAGATGGATCGGAGACGGTGATTGATACCGAGTCGTACATCACCGCAGTTCGAACCATTCAGCCAGATGGAACCATACTTGACTTACAGTAATCCATCATAAAGGAGGCGAACGCCCCGGTGCACCATCTTTCCGGGGCGATTGCCCCCTGGAGATGGTGTAGCTGGGGTATATGAATGAAAATACTATCCTACCAGGATGACAAGAACTTTATTGAGGCTGCCGTGCACATGGTAGTGACTCGAAAGAATGTCGACAAGAACGCAGAGGATTTGATTGCGGTTGGGCTGATCGATTTAGATAGCCCGACGCGAGCGCTTGTTGCGCATACCATCAAAGGTGACCGATTGCGTTTGAAGTGGAATCGTCAATCATTTAGCTCTGACCTGGTTTATACGGAGAAATACGGCTACCGGTTTGTTGCCCGGCCGATTGGGAAACTGACGCATGCCATGGTGTTGCATAAAGCGGCGGTGGATGAGCAACTGGAGCCGGGTATGTCACGGGTGATTATCGTCCCACAAGGGGGCGATGTGGCAGATTTGTTTCTACGACGTTTCGCCAGTGATTTCAACCTGCCGTATGTGCAGGGATGGAAAGACGTCATCTGGCAGGTTTGTCGTGAACAAGACTATGTGCATGATCTCTTTGTTTGGATGGATCCAAACGTTCCACAGTGGCAGGGGCTCAAGGCTTTTGAGTTGTCTGACGAATTTACTGAGGAACGAGCCAAGGAGATACTTGGACATCTCCTAGCTGAAAGAAGAATTGAGTTGCCGTCGGGCGTTACAGATACGCCGCCTCTTTCAGAGGCATTACGCCCTGATGACAATGGAGAGTACCAGGTCATTGACTATTTGCAGACATTCGCGCCTCATCTTGCGACGACCATCGAGGATTTGGCTGCACCTGCTCATGACCTAGATCGGCCAATTGACGAGGCGATCGCACAGATGCAAAGGGTTCCATTCCCCGCACAGGCACATACCGTTCAGGCAATCTTGAACGGGTTTGATACAAACAAGGGGATCATTGCCTCGTCGGATATGGGAACTGGGAAGTCGATTATCAGTTTGGCGGTAGCAAATGCCCTGGCCAATCAATCAAACCACGGATTTGCCGTACTACTGCTGGTTCCCGGGATCACGATACCGAAATGGGTTCGGGACGAAATTGGCCGCACATTACCGCAGGCCAAAGTTTCGGTCATTGAAAGTTGGAAGGACATTGTCCGTTACCGCGACAAGCGTGTCCGAATAGGAGACAAAGCTGCGATTGAATTTATCTTGCTCTCCCGTGATACGGCAAAGCTTGGAATGACCAAAGCCCCTGCTCTGATTCACAAGGAACGCTCAGTCGTGCCAAACAAGGCACGCTGGCACGATAACTACACTTCAGTGTCCATGATTGAGGATGTGTGGCTGTGTCCAGAGTGTGGTGGGATCCAGCAAAAGCATACGAAGACTGCAGAAAAAGATGCTCGAAAACACGATCATGAGGCCGACCAAATTGCTGAACGTAAGCTAGGATTTAAGGATTTGGCGACTGGATTCAACTCGTATACAGCCTTATCCATCGGAAGTCGCAAGAGACAGCGGACTCAGTACGTATTTAAGAAGTCGATAACCGAGTATCACTGTTCGGAATGTGGCGAAAATCTGATGCGAGACGTCGTACCGGAACGGGAAACTGTGAGCGGACTCAAACATCGTCGCTTGCAACCCGCCTGGTTCATTCAGAAATACCTTCGTGGGTGGTTTGACTTGACCATTATCGATGAACTTCATCAGTACAAGTCAAACAGTGGGCAAGGCGAAGCGATGGGAGCCATCGTAGGCGCTTCAAGAAGCGTTCTTGGACTGACAGGAACACTCAGCGATGGAAAAGCATCGAGTCTGTATCACCTGCTCTGGCGGATTTGTCCCGCAGAAATGAAGGCAGACGGACTGGATCATCGCTCGCTGAATAAGTTTGTGCATCTATATGGGACGATGGAACAACGTGGTCGTTATTCGGAAGACGACGTGACATCAGCAGGAGGGTCCACCTCTCGCAAGGTGATCCTCAATCCTCCAAAAGAAGTTCCGGGTCTGTCGCCTAAATTGTTTGTGAACCATTTGGCCGATAAAACGGTGTTTTTAGAGTTGGGAGACATGGGATTGCCACTTGTGGAACTGGATGAACGGCCCATCTTTGTTGACATGGATGAAGAACACAAGGAAGCATACCAGGTGTTTCACAACGAACTTGAATCTGTGATGCGCCAGCAATATGCGATCGGGAACGCGAATGCTTTTGCGAAATTTATCCCTTCCGTGGTGAACGCAGCCAATCAACCACATGTATCTCAAACGGTAACGTTGGGAGATGACGCGGTCACATTCTATGCCCCAAACCATGAACGAATGTTGTCCGCCAAGGAAGAGAAGTTGCTTGAGGATATCCAGTCCGAATTGGCACAAAACCGGCGTTGTGTGGTGTATGTCCGCTACAGTGGTGAGGCTACAAGACAGGCGAATTGCGAGCGTATTGAAACAACGCGGTATACGTGTTCAAACGCTTCAAGCGAATATATCACCTGAGGAGCGCATCGAGTGGCTCGAGCAAGCTGTAGACAAAGGGACGCAAGTTGTCGTCTGTAACGCCAAATTGGTCGAAGTTGGGCTGGATTTACGTGCGCCGCGTTGTGCTATAACCGCCTGAAAGCGGGAAATGTGCCACTAGCTAATCAGCTAGGAGAAGATATGAACTGAAGTGTGAGGGGCGGTACCTCACCGGAACAAACGGTCACCCGTTCTGAGGCCGAAGCTACTGCATGCGTTCACTATGGAGATAGTGAGGGTATGAAGCCAGTTAGAGACGTAGCCCAAAGTAACCTAAGTCTCGAAAGGGATATGGTGAAAGTGGTGCGGGTCGTCAGTAACCCATATGGTGACGCGAGGAATCCCTGTCTGAAGCTCCGTCAAGGCCCACTATCTGAAAGGATAGCCCGTAAGGGAAGTATGGTGCCGACCATTCGTGTTGGTTGGATGGAAGGTGATATCTCTGAAATGGGATATCAGGAACGAGAATAATTGACCGTTAAACTCGTTTCAGACCTGCCGGAGTAAAGGGGACACCTAAGTGGGTGAAGGAAGACTAGGTTCATGTCAACGCGGGAAGGTTCAGACGCGGAGGTTTCTCCAAACCATCGAAGCGTATGGACTGGCAGCAGCCCGTAGTAGTGTTGAAGCAGGGTAATGCCTGTGGAGCGAAGGGGCATAGTCAACTCAAACATTTCATTATCACTTCCAGTCGGACGCGAGCATCACTAAAAAGCTAACTCATGAGAGTCCCGAAAGGGAGAGGTCTCATGAAGGTTCACAGACTGGAAATTAAAACGGAACGACAACTGCAAGATGCACTCGATGTGATGTACATGGAAGCCAAGAGCGGTAAACGTAACTTCTATGGACTCCTTGAGTTGGCTAGGAACCCTATAACCATCGTGACCGCGATTCATAAAATCAAGGGAAACCGCGGAAGTAATACCCCGGGGGTCGATGGAAAACGAATCAACGACATCCTGCAGAAAGACTTTAAGGAAGTCCTGGCGCTGGTTCAAGAGCAACTGGATTCTTATAAGCCGAACATGGTCAGAAGAAAGTACATCGACAAACCGGGTAAAGCCGAAAAACGCGCGCTCGGAATTCCGACGGTGAATTCATACTGCACGCCTCCCAATAAGGTTTTGGAATTAGAGAGTTGGCTACACAGCTAATGTTG
>NZ_JAJFNK010000080.1 GCF_021739485.1 Alicyclobacillus tolerans | reverse complement strand
ACTCCGTGGATTTGAATCCCGCCCTATCCTCCAATATAGGGAAATCTATATTTTATTTGATGGAAAAGGGATCTTTTGATGTTTTGATACGTACGAGGAACGAACAGCGTGTTTGGGATAGGGCAGCGGTCTCGATGAGAAAAAGACGAGACCGCTGTGGGTTTTCGGGTAGACCGCTGTTGTATTGGGGGCCCTAGCGGTATGAAAATCTCTTGCTGAAGGTCGTTTTTGATGTCAGAGGACAAGCGTGTCGGCAGGAAAGTCGTTCGAATTCGAGGCGGTGTTGGACCGAGAAAAGCAAACTACAACAGACTTTCGACATGTTTTTCCATGCGAAAATGGCAGAAGGACTGCGCCCATTGACAAAAGAATGGCTGAACTGCTTGGTCCATTTTCCCGCCCGCCCAATCATCCAACTGATATCACCCTAAGCGCCTTGTAATGGTGAAATATCATATGATCAAACTGTGTTGGTCATTCGATAAGGGATCAGAAGTGGAAGGTTGGGCCGAACTCATAAAAAAATGATTGTGGCCTGATTAACCTGAGGTTGGCTTGATGGAACTTTGTGCGGACGAGCGAACAGGATCCATGGACGTAACATGCATCGATAGGAACATGTTTTACGGAATAATTAACGTATTATTCAGTTACTCATGGGTGTAATTAGCATGGTTAAATGCTTGAACTTGGTATAAGCGGGCGTACGGTTTATTCCACTTTCCGTAATCACCGAGCAATTTCATAAACGGTTCGTACCACTGTTTTAAAGCTTGAACGGCTTGCTCTCGGGTTTCCCACAACGCAATCCATTGATAATCTCCAGTTTCATGCTCCCCTAAAAAAGTGAATTTAACGAAGCCTTCGAGGTCTTGTATTGACCAAAGGACAACCTCTGCCATGTGATCGGCATCCCATTGCGAGTTAGGTTCTAACACAAAGAACATGGCAACTGCATACACGTTTCTTTTCCCTCCTCCCAAAGCCGGACCTCTAGATATCTTAGTTACTGACAACAGCATGGATCTATTCGTCGCATATATGAATACAAAATTCTGGTTTTTCAGTGTATTTAAATGTCGATGGTAACAAAAATGAACGGATTTTTTGGAGAGTCACTTCCTTACCCTTGATCAACATACACCGGATCCCACGGGATATTCCAACAAAATCATGATTAGGACGTAAGTCCGGTCAAAACGAGGTCGGACTCAGATCAACAGGCTGAAACAGTATTACAACTTTGTACGTTGATCTTGAACATGCAGCCGTTCAACCGATAACGGGCGACCTCATGTCCATAAAACGTGATGGAAAGGGAGTTCCAATCCCAGTGCGATTGGTGCACCATTTTTTGCCCAATGAGAGTATGAATCGCTGGATTCTTTAAGGTCACGTTGATCCGCTCGACAAGCTGGCACGTCTAATAAGGTTCGAAAAGCCGGGTTTGACGATGGTGTCGGAGGCATAGTAATTCACCCGCCGCCCTTGTGACAAATGGCCAACGAGGAGATTTTCTTAAACAACGAAAGTTGACTGGAGACAATCTCTAACAACATATGTTTTAGAGATAAATTTCAGGGAGGATACAGTTTTGGATAAAGCCAGATCACTCAATCCGGATGATGTCGCATTACCCTCAAAATATAAAATTGAGGTATTTGCCGAGGGGTTGACGGCACCCATCAATCTTGTGTTCAAAGATAACGAAACCATGCTTCTTGCAGATGCCGGGATTGCTGACGGGAGCGGAAAGGTTTTAAAGCATACACCGGATGGTTTTCATGTGGTGGCCGATGGCTTTGAACCGCCATTGACCGGAATCAATTTCTTTCAAGGGGACATCTATGTTGCTCATCGAGGCACCATCACGGTGGTAAAACCCGATGGACAAAAACAAGACATTTTAACGGGACTCCCCAGTTGGGGGGACCATCACAATAACCAGATGGTCTTTGGCCCAGACGGAAAAATGTATTTCGGGCAAGGTACGGCAACGAACTCTGGAGTGGTTGGCGAAGACAACCGATGGGCCAAAAAATATCCCTTTTTTCACGACTATCCAGGTTCGCCCATTCGGTTAACTGGCCAAAACTTCATGTCCAAGAACACCTTTTCACCTGCAACCCAAGAACAAGTTTGGACGGGATCGTACTCTCCATTCGGTGTTACCACGAAGCCGAGAGAACGGATCAAAGGGATTGTGAAAGCCAGTGGAAGTATTTTGCGAGCCAACCCCGATGGTTCACAATTAGAATTGGTGGCATGGGGGCTGCGCAATCCCTTTCGAATTCGATTCGACCGCCGAAATCGATTGTATGCCTCGAACCATGGAATGGATGAGCGAGGGAGTCGGCCGATTGCCAATTCACCGGACGAGTTCCAACGGATTCGAGAGGACACATGGTACGGCTGGCCCGATTATACGGGAGGATATCCGGTGACCTTGCCCCAGTTTAAACCGGACGGAAAGTCCAACCCTAACTTTTTGCTCTCCGAACATCCCATGCACCCCCCACGACCTGTTGCCAATTTTGCCGCACATTCGGCCATCATGGGGTTCGATTTCAACTACGACCCGGAGTTCGGACCGGTTGACGAAGTTTTTATTGCAGAGTTTGGAAGTGAGGCTCCCGGGACGACCGGAGGAAAGCCAGCCCCACGAGTGGGTCATCGAGTATCACGGATCAATTTGAAGACGGGGCAAGTAAAGAACTTTGCTATCAACCGTTCGGGTCAGGCCGCTTCTAAAACAGGAGGTGGAGGGTTGGAACGGCCAATTGACGTCATTTTCGGTCCGGACGGTGCCATGTATGTTGTGGATATGGGGATAACCGTCGGATATGGGAAATTAGTACCCAATTCGGGTGTGATTTGGCGGATTATCCGGGTATAGAGGACTTCCATATACACGTCGCCGATTCTAACCTTGCGTATACTCAAGCGATGATAAGACGGTTTATTGAGGTGAGCGACGTGCCCCTTCAAGTTTTTCAGATACGAACGATAAAGGTTCACCTTTATGGAAATGGCGAGACATTGCCGGTGTGCTTGGCATTATAGGTCTGGCCTGGATATTGGGCCGGCAACAAAGACGAAGTCGTTCCACCAGAGCCTCAGATGGCACATGATCACCAAAATGGTCGTACTGTTTTGTCTGTTTGGACCTACGAATTATCTGTTCGGTGTTTACACGTACCGAAGCCTGGTGGCAGATTGCCATATTAGATGTGCGCGGTGCCAGCAAAAAATGGTGTTTTCTCTATCGATGTTTAAACGATTAAATCATTCCATCGGGACTATGGCACCAATTTAGTGCCGTTTTCTGATGATGTGTGTCAGGACGGTGGGGATACGATTCTTTTGAAGCTTACATTCCCTTAACAACGTCAAGTTTCCATAAAACGTTTCTGGCACGTATTCAATGACCTCGCATACATATTGTGAAACTTGAGAAAAACAAAAACCTCCCTCGATACATGTCCATGAAAGGGTGACGGATTCATTTGTATAGGGAATACCAAGATTCCCAGAAAGAAAAGACAATGGGCTTGGCTCGAGATCAGGGGCCACAAGGTTCCAGGTGTCGTTCAGGTCATTCAGGTAGAACCTCCACAACATGTGATTGTTTCATCGCTTCCATTTCCGTTTTATTAGATCGAATGGGGAATAGCGTATAACGACTTCGTGTAATGATTGATTGGTGATATTGCGCGTATGATAGACAAGTTTTTTATAGGACTGGATGAACACGGACCCATCAAGGTCCGTGTTCAATTTGTGGGCGGGTATCATAGGATGACCTCCGACATCCACTTTTGTTCAGTGTTTTGCAGGGGGCCCCTTCTTAGGCATCTTACACACAATCGCCAATGTGACTCAAAGTACGAAATTCCTGGAAATTCAAACGGATGACCAAGGGTAAATACCCTCTCAAGATGCTTGTCTCACCACATATGGTGCATCATGTCGTTGGGGCTGGGGGTGTGTGGAAAATGTATGGAGCTCTTGGAGGATACACCAGATGGGCAGTCGTGTTTCTCATCATTTTTGTGTTGTTCATTTTGCTTGTACCATACGCTGTGACAACTTGCACCACAACACCTGTTTACTAAGACCTTTTTTGTATACCGACTGCACACCTTCATTTCTGAAGTGTGCAGTCAAATTTTTTCGATTACAAAGAAAGCAGAGACCACAGAGGGATTGTTGACAATGTATTGGGTGACATAAAGTCCAGAGCCATCGTTTTGTTCCACGATGGGTTTCAAACAGTCGGGATACCGTTGAAACGCTGCCAACCTCTATTGACAGGTGTCGGTTTGTGAAGCGCCGCCATCACCGGTGTTCGCAGAAATTGATTTTAAGCATAACGTATGTCATGAAGCCTTATGTGTTGTGTAGGCACTCACATACGCTGGTTTTCTGTATAAGAATGGGGGGTACGGTTCTCAGCACCGTACCCCCCATGATGTGTTACATAGGCACTCCCATACGGTTTAATGACCCACCTTAATTGCTCGAATGTCTCTGGCATTTACATAGGTTAGACCGCCATTGAGTGCTCCTCCAGAGAATGCGACTTCATTATCAACGAAAAACTGGAAGTACGTTGCAAGGAAGCCTGAGTTGTCAAACCAGACACTCACAGGTGTACCAGGTGCCAGGTGGTGCAGGATAACCATGGTTGAGTAGTAGCTCATAATTCATGTCCCCCCCTTCATTTTGGATTTAATACAGAATATGCAAGTGGCAATAAAAGGAATGGACAAACTTCTGAGGAGGTTTGTCCATTCCTTCCAAATTACGTTGAAAATATGCTCGTGTACCAGACCAGCGACGCATTTTTTACAGCTTTCTCGATCTCCTCTTTTTCTACATTTTCCGAATAGACCATATGGGAGTGGGAGCCACTCTGCATCATGATGACGACATTTTCTTCAGTGGCAGACAAAGGCTCACTACAAATCAAGGCAAGTGTACCGGAACACGACAAATCCGATCAGATGCTAGAATGCATTAATATACTTTTAAAGTGTTCTGCTGCTTTAGAAAGACGGCGATTTTTCAGCCATATCAGAGCCGTATCCGATTTTAACATCGGTGTAATTTCGGCGTGGGATAGCGTACCCTCCGGTCTTAACTGAATGGCCAATTTTGGAACAACAGCAACACCTATGCCAGAGTCTACTAACGTTAGTAATGTTGCGACATCTGGACTTTCGCAAACGATATTCGGGGTGAAGTCAAAAGTCTCGCACATCTCAACGAACGTTTCAAATATTCCTTTTCCCCCTTGTCCGTGTAACACTAAAAGAGGGTATTTTTTAAGCTCCTTTATCGAAACCGTGGGTGCCCTGAAAACATCCCACCCACTTGGCTGTACCGCTACTAGGGGCTCCGCATGCAGCCGAATGACATTCAAGTTGTCCGATTCCAACGGTAGCCTCGTTATGCCTAAATCAATGGTTCTAGCCTGAAGTAACTCCTCTACCCTGCGAGAATCCCCTTCCCATAATCGAAAAGTCACAGCCGGATATTGCTCTTGAAAAGTTCGGATGGGTTTCGGCAGATAAGACACACATGACATTACTGTGCCAATAGAAAGTTTCCCTCTTATCCCCATTCCTTGTTCCTTTACTTCGGACATCATACCGTCGACAGAATCCAATATTTCTTTCGCTCTAGAATAGAATGTTAAACCCGCCTGGGTCAGTTCAATACTTTTATTGTTGCGCTCTATTAATGTCACACCAAGTTCTTCCTCAATTGCTTTCAGTTGCAGACTTAATGGCGGTTGT
Source organism: Alicyclobacillus tolerans (assembly GCF_021739485.1). Lineage (GTDB taxonomy): Bacteria > Bacillota > Bacilli > Alicyclobacillales > Alicyclobacillaceae > Alicyclobacillus_K > Alicyclobacillus_K tolerans_A. Next base: position 8,071 of record NZ_JAJFNK010000080.1, on the reverse strand, counting down.
GCCATATGCAGCTTGTGAGCGGCACGTGTGATTTGACCTTCTTCCACGATGGTTACAAAGTAAAGAATCTTTTTTAAGTCCAAGTCGAATTCCCTCTAATCATTCATTAAATATATGAACAAAATATATTATATATATTTTACGTATTCACAAGCCAGTGCTAGTGTAATAACGTACCAACGACAACAAAGGATGGTTTGAAAGACGTACAATTCCACGCCCATTCAAACTTTACAGTTGAGACTGATTTTCAAGGGAGATGTGTGCATGGCTTACCAAGACTTACGTTCCTTCTTGGAAAGGCTCGAAACGGAAGGACAGCTTTTGCGCGTAACGCAGCAAGTGAATCCGGAACCGGATTTAGGTTCGTCCGCCCGTGCAGTGAACAACTTAGGGGACCAAGCTCCCGCGCTGCTTTTCAACAATATACTCGGCTATGACAACGGCCGCGTTGCTCTTAACGTCCATGGTTCATGGCCAAATCACGCTTTGATGATGGGACTGCCGAAAGATACCCCCGTAAAAGAGCAATTTCTCGAATTTGCACGTCGCTGGAACAATTTTCCTGTAGCGGTCGAAAGAGTTGATACAGCTCCGTTTCAAGCCAACGAGATAACGGAAAACATCAACCTTTTTGATATACTTCCTCTTTTTCGTTTGAATCGCGACGACTCTGCTTGTTTTATTGACAAGGCTTGTATCATCAGCAGAGACCCGGACGATCCTGATCATTTTGGAAAGCAAAACGTAGGAATCTACAGGATTCAGGTAAAAGGTAAGGACCGTCTTGGCATCCAACCAATTCCTACACATGACATCGGAATTCATCTCAGAAAAGCCGAGGAACGCGGAGAAAATTTGCCTGTAACGATAGCTATCGGAAATGAACCAGTTATTACAACGATTGCAGGATCCCCTCTGACGTATGAACAGTCAGAGTACGAAATGGCCGGCGCCATTCAAGGTGAACCTTATCGAATTGTCCGTTCCAAACATTCCAACTTGGATATTCCTTGGGGTGCGGAAGTCGTCCTTGAAGGAGAACTCATCGGAGGCTACAGGGAATTTGAAGGTCCATTTGGCGAGTTTACGGGCAGCTATTCCGATGCTCGGCATCAACCGGTCATTCAGGTTAAAGCCGTTTACTACCGGGATAACCCGATATTTGAGCATTTATATTTGGGAATGTCGCCAACTGAAATGGACTATATAACGAGTATCAACACGTGCGTCCCTCTCTATCATCAACTAAAAGAGGCATTCCCCGAGGTACAGGCGGTTAACGCCAATTTTGTACAGGGCTTAGCGGCAATTATCTCCACAAAAACGCGCTTCGGAGGATTTGCCAAGGCTGTTGGCATGCGCGCTATGACGACTCCGCATGGGTTAGGTTATTGCAAACTCGTCATTGTTGTCGATGATTTTGTAGATCCATTTAACTTAACTCAAGTGATGTGGGCTTTATCCACGCGTGTTGCACCAGACAAAGATTTGGTTGTTATCCCGAATGCGTCGGTATTGTCACTAGACCCAAGTTCTGAGCCGCCTGGAATCACCCACAAACTGATTATCGATGCAACGACTCCGAAGGCACCCGAGACCCGCGGGGAGACATTTGCCCCAACAGTGGAGCCACCGCGCGACACTGCAAAATGGGAACAAATTTTAAGAGAATTACAAAACAAATAAGGGGTGGATTACAGTGAACACATGTCCTCGATGTGATTCAAACGAAACAAAGGTATTATGTGAGTCTCCCGTGACAGGCCACTGGACAATGTACTCGTGCCCTGTTTGCACGTTTACTTGGAGGTCTACCGAACCTGAATACATTACGAATCCCAACATGTACAATCCTCGGTTCAAAGTGAATCCAAAAGATATGGATAAGTATCAAATTCATCCTGCCATTGCTGAGAGAAGACGCTAGTGCAGTTGAAAGGTGAAAGATATGAAAATTATCGTTGCAATGACGGGAGCTACAGGAAGCATTCTAGGTATCCGATTACTGGAAGCATTACGGGAGTCTGGCGTAGAGACGCATTTGGTCATGTCGGAATGGGCCGAAAAAACAATGCAGATCGAGACGTCTTACCAGCCTGCTGATGTGAAAAAAATGGCTTCGCATGTTTATGCTGCTGACAACCAGGCGTCACGGATTTCGAGTGGATCCTTTCGTGTCGATGGCATGGTCATAGTACCTTGCAGCATGAAGACCCTTGCGGCGATTCGCATCGGTTTTGCGGATAACCTAATCACGAGAGCAGCAGATGTGATTTTGAAGGAGCGCAAAAAGTTGGTAATTCTTCCACGGGAGTTACCTCTTAATAGCATCCATATTGAAAATATGCTAACACTCTCTCATGCTGGAGCTGTTATTTTACCACCCATGCTTACATTTTATAACAAACCGGTAACACTAAACGACGCTGTCAATCACGTGGTTGCGCGAACGATGGACCAATTCGGGATTGAAAACGAATTAACGAAGAGATGGCTCTCTCATTAACAGTACGGGTGAAGGTTCGTACCTTCACCCGATCCAGTGTAACTAAACGGAAATAGGAGAGAGAATTGGACGATATTGATACGAATACTCAGTCTGAGCGCCACTTTCTCTGAACTCGGCTTTTATGATTCCGTCCTTTGCAAAGGAATAAGGAGTGTTTCTGGTCTCTACAGGAGAATCTGACCAGGGCATCTTAATGGGGTGAGTTGTATGATTAAAGAGTTCACATTTGTCGAATTACCGGTAAAAAACTTGGAGAGAGCCATTTCATTCTACAAAAATACGTTGAGGCTTGAACTTTCCCACATGGATGAGATCAGGCACTGGTGCTTGTTTAAAATTCATGGTTCGAATACAGGATGTGCATTATATGAGTCTACAGACGAATCGATTAATGTGGATTGTTCGGTTCGTATCGTCGTGCGGGTCGAAAGCCTGGAGGAAACATTAGAGACTCTAGAGAAGCAGGGGGTTCCCACTGAGCCTGTACGGCATCACCAAGAAGAGCATTTTCGAATCTCCGGATTTCGTGACCCGGATGGCCATGTGTGGCGTATTTGGGCGCCATACGATGAGAGTTGACCGCACAACTGGTAAGCACCAAAGTACACTCAAGAAAGTCCAGTCAGTCACTTCACTGAGTCCTGTTACTTCATACCTTTCCTGACATAAAGCGTACAGTGGAGGTAAAAGTCGTGCTCAGGAGCGAATTATAGCCTTACAAAATAGTAACGAAGTAAGGCAAACTTTGTAGCATGAGTCACCTACTACAAAAGAACAAAAGGATGACCAAATTGGCCATCCAACAAGTTCGTAAATAAGTATACTTAACAAATTAAAAGGTCTGTCTCAACCATTCATCTGAGCTAACAGGCCACCCTTCTTTACCTATAGCCCCCACGTTCACACCGTTGACATAGGGATAAACGCCTGTTTGATCGATATGGAACACTGTCTTCATGACTTGGACTGATGAAGTAACTGCAACCAGTTTCTTTCGGTACGGGCACCACGCGAACGGACTTTCTTCTGGATTATTTCTGTAGTCGACCACTCTAGTTTCTACATCCCTCTGGACCAATTTTAATAGAACAGCACAAGATTCAGATTACAAGTAACAACAAACAAAACTTGTCGAATAAAGTCGATGTCGATAAATTTCGCGCGTTTCTCGCAAATGAACTCTTAAGTCCAGCAAACTATTGTGTAACGAGTCTATGGATTTGTGCTATCTTGGGGTCCGATTATTTGGGGTCTTATCGCCGGCCACGTGGATCAAAAGTGATCCGGCGTTTCCTATGGTCAAGGGTTCACCACAGTGGCTGTTCGTTTGGCAATTGGTTTTGCTTAACTGCGAATTACATAAGGTCCAGGCGGCAGTCATGCCCCAAAATGTAAACTCAATTAGGGTACTTGAAAAAGTGGGATTTCGGGTATACAAGTTGTTCCCTTTATGAGGCTATCAGACCGAAGAGTTGGCATCTTTTTGTTTATAGTATATTGCCCCCTTTCATAGGTAGTTTTCGGGTTCTTTTGGTAAGAAGCCTTCCAACTGTAGCAAGCTCTCTTTCAATAGCAGCCCTCCCCGGTAACCCGTCAAATTACCGTTCTTCCCAATTACGCGATGGCACGGGATAAGAAACGGGATCGGATTACAGCCAATGGCATGGGCAGCAGCCCTCACGGCATCTTGTCGACCGATTTTTTGGGCGATATCGCTGTAAGTTCTTGTTTGTCCCGCAGCGATGTCAATTAGTGCTTCCCAAACCGCGATTTGAAAATCCGTTCCTTGTAAATCTAGCGGCAATTCGTGAATATCTACACGTTCGCACTCTAAATATTGATGCAAAGCATCCTTGTAGGCTTTTACTTTCAACGGATCGCGGGTCAGCACACGCCCAGGCAGACGATTTTGAACAAAGTCTTCGACAGTTTTAAAAGACTCGTCTGGCCAAGTAACCAACGCCAACCCCAGATCTGTTGCATCGAGGTACAAAATACATTCCTTGAACTTTACGGTGCCCTAGTAAACTCGTTCAGTCACTGCTATACCCCCTTCGAGACATTAGAATTTTGAATCCAACTTCGATACACAGAAGGTGATTGTCCGAATTGCTTAGGAAGGCAAATTCGAAGAAGCAAAGTGAAACTTTGGACTTGGCTTAATTCGCGCATGCCTTCGTCAGACCAGCGAGACTGTCATCGCTCTCCAAATGCTGGTTATGAACCTGGAAAAGAGGCTACGGCCTCTGTTTTGGCTCTTGGTTGAAGAACTCTTGGGTATGGATTTTTGACACCGCAGGGGCTACGTCCTAAATCATTCAGTAGCCCCTGATATGAACCAGGCCCGTCAAGCACCACTTAACCCCCATGGCACGGAGTTACGAATCTCCAGGTTTTCGCGTGGCTTGATTTGGAGTGGCAGCCGTGATAGGCTGGCTTGCCTGCGGCCATCGACTCTTCTTAGATGGGCCGCCTTGGCTGTGCGAATCACGGCTGCAGAGGCTCCAAGTCAAGCCCTCTGAGTTGAAAGGCTCGGCTCGGAGGCAAAAACTTATCGACGGTGAGCAGTCTGATATTCGTGGGTTGGTTACCACAGTTAATCTCTCCGTCTCAAGGAACTGCCACGAACTAAAGACGTACGTTCAGCGAAGATATCTTCACCTAGTACAGGGGCTACATCGTGGATTTTCCTCTACGGCTTACACTTTTGCCTCCAAGCCCAATCTTCCAACCAAATGAACAGATGATCTACCAAGGGTTAACTTGAATTCCGAAAAAACTCACGCCATCTGCCGCTGTACTTCGATTGCCATTGCCCACACAAATCCAGCGAGTTCCCGTCCTACAGCCACGACTGCTTTGTTCGTTGGTTTTCCTTTCGATGTCAGCCGGTTAAACTTACGGTGCAGACGGTCCTGTGCATTCCACGACATGCGTAATATTTCAACCGGTTTTCCTTCTTGCCGCCTGCGGATGTCTCCCTTGACAGCCGGTCTGTGGCGATAACTCCATCCAGCTTCGACGAGAACACGCCGTATATGTGTGTTACCGACTTTCGTGATGTTCCCTTGCCGTCTACTAAGGCCGCTGGAATACTCGCTTGGAACCAACCCGGTGTACCCCATGAATTCTCGCGCTGTTGCAAACCGACGGAAATCTCCCACTTCCACTGTCAATGTTACTGCCGTAATCTCCTGGATACCCCTTAGCGTTTGCAAGGCTTCAATCACTGGCGCACGCGGCGAACAGAGCGCCTGCTCGTGAATCTCTTTGTCCAATCGTGTAAGACGATGGTCAATCTCATCGAGCGTGTGCAGGTACTCCTGAAACGTCAATTGGAGTGCCCGATTGTCAAATCGCAGGCTGTCCAGCCATTTCCGATGTACGCTCTTCCACTTCGTCATTTTCTTCGACGGTTTTACATCGTGACGTAATAGGAACTTCGATAATCTATGACGTGCTCGGAGTTGGTCCTCTTTCACGTCTTCTCGTAGGCGCGTCAACCTCGTCTTCTTCTGTTGGTACATACACCGGCATCAATTCACATGCTCTAAGCAGTTGAGCCAGTCGGATTGCATCACGCCGGTCTGTTTTTACGCGGTCTCCCGGCCGTTTTGGAATCAACGTTGGGGCAACAACGAGACACTGAACCCCTTGACGGTTAAGAAAACGTTGCAATTCATACCCGGTGGGACCCGCTTCATAGCAAGCGAGGATTTCGTCAGTCCCTCCCAACTGAGTCAACAGCTTCTTTACAGCCTCTGGGGTGTGCGCAATGGTTCCCCAATACCTTGCCTCACGACGACCTGCATCTGCCACGGCCACTGCTATGGTATCCATTGATACGTCTAAACCAACGAACTTTACGATATCCTGTATAATATCGGCTCCTTCACAATGTAGCTCTGATTGGAGATCATTATTTCCAATTAACCTACGGAATTGTGACATGGAGCCGAGCCTGTGTTCATGATAACTAGTTACTGAACGGGGGCAAACTCATAAGCTACTTGGCGACAGTTCTACATAAGTCCACGAAGTAAGAAAACGGGGTGAACCACTATACATTTAATTGATGCTCTTTTCTGTAGTTCCGCTTTATCGAACAATACAAGAGGGGTTACCTGGTTCACTAAAGCAACAAATAGCGAACGCCGCGAAACCAAACAGGGGTATAGCACCAAGCCAAAAGCAGTCCGTGAAATCGGGTGAGTTATTTGCTGCTGTTAAGGACACTTCGAATTCCCTTAGGAATTTTGCATATAAACTAGCAAGCGCTCTTTCACTTTTCTTGTCAATCGTAAAATGCAACGTCGTTCCGTCTGTAAATCGAAGTATAGGTGACTGGCACCCGCTGTTAGTACAACGGATTGTGGTTGGCACAATTTCCTTGCCGTCAATGGTTCCTGTCACGAGTGCCTGTGATGGTGACTTAATAACGTACTTCAGAAACACGCTTCGAATGCCCTTGTACGGCGGTCCCACTTTCTCCGTAACATACATTACGTTGCCCACGCGAGTGATAGTCGTAGTAATCACATTTACTCCGTTTCGCGTGGTGGTAATTGTGTTGGTGAAATTGTTCCCATTTTGATTGTTTACCCTCAATACATAGTTAATCTTGAGAAGACCAATATCCGAACGAAGTTGCGATGTGCCATAAAAAACGGTTTCAGTTTTACTGCGCGTGATGATAAAGTGTTTGTTTTTTGAAACCACAGTGGACATCTTCAACCATCTCCCAATAGGTTCTTTAAGCTAGTCACATAAAATGAAACGAGGATGTCAGTTGACATGGACAAGCGCCGTTGGGTTCTGGCGCTCCGTATAATTGTGCGAACGGCGAGGTCCGGACCCCAATTGTTGTGGACAGGTTACAAGATGGATCGCCATCCATTTGGTTGTGCGGCAGAATAGACGGGAACCATTGTCGGTTTTACTATAGGTTCATTCGCAGTATCGCCTTCAGGGTATCAAGGTGAACTGAACATGATCTACGTTTCTCCAGGCACTAACGGTTGGGAGAGCGTTGTTACGTTCGGTTATAAGTCATTTCATACAGAGCAACGTTAGTTCGATGTTTTTGGGAGTTTTTAAGGATAATCTTGCGGAGAGAAAGTTTTATGAATCGCTTGGGGGCGTCATCATCAATGGAACCCTGACGTAATTAATGGCGAGAACGTCAGGATTTGTACTTGCGGTTGGTCGTCAATCCGCAGTTTGGCACAGTGAATGATGCGTGTTCTTGAACAAACAGGGGCGAATCTCTAAGAATGGGGTTACCGCCCAGGTAACGACATATCACCAGTTCGGGAAGGTGTTAAAATGGTGAAGTTCAGAACTGATACTGGGAAGGTGTACTCAGCGACCCGATTGTATTTTGACACCGAGACGAATGGACGGACATTGAGGGGGCATTTTAGAGCTAAGTTGGCCAACCTAAATGCATCATACTCTGTCGTTAACAGAGCATAGAGTTTAACGATTTGCGCCAGGAGACCCTGACTTCTAAAGTCGGGGAGGAATGGCGTATTTTTCGACTTCCCATCTCACTAAGCT